>CAJXMR010000123.1 GCA_913056305.1 uncultured Ralstonia sp. | reverse complement strand
GTGCGCCGCGCGCGCACCATGCGCAACCACTCGGCCACCCACCTGATGCACAAGGCCCTGCGCGAAGTGCTGGGCGGCCACGTGCAGCAGAAGGGCTCGCTGGTCGACGCCGACAAGACCCGCTTCGACTTCTCGCACAACGCACCGATGACGCCGCTGCAGATCCGCGAGGTGGAAGCGCGCGTCAACGCCGAGATCTTCGCCAACGCCGCCACCGCCGCCCAGATCATGGGCTTCGACGACGCCGTGAAGAACGGCGCGATGGCCCTGTTCGGCGAGAAGTACGGCGACGAAGTGCGTGTGCTGTCGATCGGCACGTCGAAGGAACTGTGCGGCGGCACCCACGTGGCGCGCACCGGTGACATCGGCCTGTTCAAGATCGTGGGCGAATCGGGCGTCGCTGCCGGCATCCGCCGCGTGGAAGCCATCACCGGCGACAACGTGCTGCACTACCTGCAGACGCTCGACACGCGCATCAACGAAGCCGCTGCCGCCCTGCGCGCGCAGCCGTCGGAACTGACGCAGCGCATCGGCCAGGTGCAGGACCAGGTCAAGACGCTGGAGAAGGAACTGGAGCGCCTGAAGTCCAAGCTGGCCGCCAGCCAGGGCGACGAACTCGTCAGCCAGGCCGTGGACGTGGCCGGCATCAAGGTGCTGGCCGCCAAGCTCGACGGTGCCGATGCCAAGACGCTGCGCGAGACCATGGACCAGCTCAAGGACAAGCTCAAGACCGCCGCCATCGTGTTGGGCAGCGTGACGGACGGCAAGGTCGCGCTGATCGCCGGCGTGACGGCCGATGCGACCGCCAAGGTCAAGGCCGGCGAACTCGTCAACTTTGTCGCCCAGCAGGTCGGCGGCAAGGGCGGTGGCCGCCCCGACATGGCCCAGGCCGGTGGCACCGAGCCCGAGAAGCTGCCGCAGGCGCTGGCCGGCGTGGCAGCGTGGGTGCAGCAGAAGGTGTGAGGTAGCGCCTTTCTCGTCTGACGCGATGCGCTGAGCGGCGCGCGTTCCCGGTAACGGGGCGCGCGCCGTTTTGTTTTGGGCGGGCCGGCGCGCCCAGAAGGATCAATGCCGCACGCGGGCACCCGTGCGCAGGGTGGGCGATGCGAGCAGGAAGACCCGCAGCCGTTCGTCCCGGTCGCCGCGGCGCGCGCCTGACCAGAAGGGCGTCCATTCCTTGCTCGGCGTCTGTGTGCGGGCGTGGGTGTCCTGGACGATCAGCCATCGGCACGTGTCGGTGGACGGCTGCGTCAGCGGACGGTGCAGGATGCCCGTGAAGTAGCGCAGCATGGGGGCTTCGGATTCGCCCAGGTGCAGGCTTGCCATGCAGTCGCCGGCGCGCCAGGCTGAGAGCAGCTGGCGGTCCAGTTGGTCGAACACCGAGCGGTAACTCTTGGCCTCGTCCAGCCAGGGCAGCAGCAGCGTGGCGATCAGCCCCCAGCCCACCAGCGCACCGGCGGCCCAGGACAGCGCGCCGCGCCATGCGCCGGCCAGCTGCAGACGCGGCAGCAGCCAAAGCCAGCCCACCGTGATGGCCAGCGCGGCGGCCACCAGCGTGGGTTCCACGGGCATGGTCCAGTCGACCGGCAGCCAGCGGTCGAGCCAGCGCAGCCCCACGCGCGACGTGTTCTCCGTCATCACGGCCCACAGCACCCAGGCCAGCAGCGCGATGCCGCCGAACAGCGCCCGGCTGAGGTAGTCCCACCCGGCATGCAGGCGCATTGGCAACCGCGTGATGGCCTGCTGGCCGAGCAGCGCCAGCGGCACCATGAAGGGCAGCAGGTAGAGCGGACGCGCGGTGGCCGACACCTGCAGCGCCAGCAGGCCGACCGCCGCGAACAGCACGGGCAGGGCCACGCGGGGCGCGCGCCAATCGCGCCACACGCCGCGTGCGAGCGCCACGATCGCGAGCGGGCCGGCCGGAAACCCGATGGTCAGCAGCGTGTGCCAGACGTAGAGCGGGTCGTCGTTCTCCGCGCCCAGCACCGACACGGAAAAGCCGAGGAAGCGGCCGATGTTGTTGTCCCAGAACCAGACCAGGAACAGGTCTTCCGCGCGCAGGTAGAAGAGCGTCGGCCAGAGCGTCGCGAACGGCAGGAAGACCAGCGCCGCGGTGCCGATCGTGCGCAGGAAAGCGCGGCTGCGGCAGGCCGGAAACAGCACGCACGCCCCGGCGAGCGTGATGCCGAACACCAGCGGGATGAACACGCCCTTGGCCAGCAGCGCCAGCCCGACGCCCACCCCCAGCAGCCACGCCGAGCGGCGCCCCCGCGCCGGCGGCTGCGCTGCCGCCTGGACACACTCCAGCAGCCCGCAGAAGCCGATGGCCGTGCCGGCCAGCAACGCGACGTCGGTGATCATGTCGTGCGCGTGCTTGACGACGATCAGCGTGCCCGCGCAGAGCGCCACGGTGCCCAGCACGCGCGGGTCGGCCCACGACGCTGCGTGCGTGGCGGCCCGTGCCAGACGCGCGGTGAACGCCAAGGCCAGGCCGGCAAACAGTGCGCTCGCGAGCCGCGCCGCGTCATGCAGGGGCATGACGTCGCCCAGCAGCCAGGCCAGCGTGCTTGCCACCCACGCATAGAGCGGTGGCTTCTCGACAAAGGGCTGCCCCGCGCTGGTCGGCACGATCAGGTCGCCGGTCTCCAGCATGTGCTGGATGATGCCGAACGTGTAGGTCTCGTCCTGCTTCCAGGGGTCGTGGCCGAGGGTGCCGGGCAGCAGGTAGGCGCAGGCGAGTGCCGCGACCAGGAGCCACAGGCGCAGCGTGGGCCACGGCCATGCCCGTGTCAGCGGGCCGGCCGGTGCCATGGCTGCGCCGGCGGCCAGCAGCATGGGGTTTGCAGGGATGTTACGCGCGTGCGCGGTCCCGACGGGCGTGCGTGTGCACCGCCGTCCAGGGCGTGTTGATTCCAGCATGATGCGAGGGTTTCCTGTACGCCGGATGCGGTCCGGTTGGTGGCCGGCCGATCGGCTTTGGGTGACGAACAGAACGCCGCGGTACTACAGGCCGGGGCGGATTGCAGTAAATCACGCGGGTCTTACGGAGACCTGCGCCGCGCGCGAGGAAGCTGAGCAACCGATTTCCAAGCGCATGCGGCTGGTGCGTGTCGCGTGGGGTGTGCGGCTGGGCGGAGCGTTCTTTGGGCATTGCGCACGCAGTCGGCATCTTGTCTATGTCGTGTAAACAAGTTGCCGCTCCGCTAATGCTGGAGACAGGCCACGCCATCGCCTATACCGGTCAGGCGCTACCGATTGCAGCCTGTTTGCGGTCAGCTTGGCAGGCAATTTGCATTGGTCGCGTCCGCTGTTCCCCGCAGTGCCCGTTGTACCCCCTTACCCAAAATCCGAGGAGAACCATGAGCGTCCTATCTGACAAGGTTGACGCCCAGCCGCCGCAGCCACCGTCTGCGCGGAAAGGCAAACGATTGGCCCGCGCCCTCGCCGCCGGTGTGCTGCTGGCCGCCGGCATCGGCGCATCAACACAGCCGGTTGCGCAGCAGGCACCGGAGTCGCACGCACGCAAGGTCAAGGTGCTGATCATCAGCATGTTCGCGCCCGAGGCGCAGCCGTGGATCGACAAGCTGGGCCTGACGCAGGACGTGCCGGTGCCGGGCCTGTCGATCGACTACCCGAACGTGCATTGCAACGCGTCGGACGTGTGCCAACTCACCACCGGCATGGGCAAGGCGAATGCCGCGTCGTCGGTGTCGGCGCTGATCTACAGCGGGCAGTTCGACCTGCAACGCACGTATTTCCTGGTGGCGGGCATCGCGGGCATCGACCCGTCGCAGGGCACGCTGGGTTCCGCCGCCTGGGCGCGCTTCCTGGTCGATAGCGACCTCGCCTGGGAGATCGATGCGCGCGAGGTTCCGGCCAACTGGCCCAATGGCTTCATCGGCATCAACACGCAGGGCCCCGGGCAGAAGCCGCCGCTGGACTACAAGACGGAAGTCTTCCGCGTGAACGAGGCGCTGCTGCAGAAGGCGCTAGCGCTCTCGAAGACCGCGGTGCTGGATGACAACGCCACTGCGCGTGCTTACCGCGCCAACTACCCGAGCGCGCCGGCCAACCAGCCGCCCGCCGTCGTGCAATGCGACACCGCCGCCGGCAACACCTACTGGCACGGCGCCAAGTTGGGCGAGCGCGAAGCCGCGTGGGTCAAGCTGCTGACAGACGGGCAGGGCACGTACTGCACCACGCAGCAGGAAGACAACGCCAGCTTCGAAGCGCTCACGCGTGGCGCGAAGGCCGGCCTGCTCGACCTGCAGCGC
Source organism: uncultured Ralstonia sp. (assembly GCA_913056305.1). Lineage (GTDB taxonomy): Bacteria > Pseudomonadota > Gammaproteobacteria > Burkholderiales > Burkholderiaceae > Ralstonia. The sequence continues at coordinate 9,536 of CAJXMR010000123.1, read as the reverse complement.
GTGGCCGTACTGCGCACCGCGTCCAACTTCGACCGGCCGTATCCGGGGCAGACGCCGTACGACTCGCTGGTCAACAGCCATTCGGGCGGGTTCGTGCCGTCGCTCAACAACCTCTACCTAGCGGGCGGTCCGCTGGTCAACGACATCGTCACGCGCTGGAGCGTGTGGAAACACGGAGTGCCCTCGCCATGACCCTTTCCACGATCAAGACTCCGATGCGTACGATCGCCAAGCTGCTCGCCGTGGGCGCGGCGGCGTTGACCCTGAATAGCTGCGCCTATGACGGTATCAAGGTCATCGTCATCAACATGTTCCAGGGCGAGGCCCAGCCCTTCATCGACCGCTATGACCTGAAGGAGAAGGTGTTCATCTCCGGCCTGTCGCCTGACGCGCCCAACATGCTGTGCAATGTCGACGGCATCTGCCAGGTCACCACCGGCATGGGCTACGCGAATGCGGCGTCGACGCTCTCCGCGTTGCTCTATCGCAGCAAGCTGGACCTGACGCACACCTACTTCGTGATCGCCGGCATTGCGGGTATCGATCCGGGGCAGGGCACGGTGGGCTCGGCGGCGTGGGCGCGCTATGCGGTGGACTACGGCCTGTCGCACGAGATCGACGCACGCGAGATGCCCACCGGCTGGCCGTACGGCTACTTCGGCATCGGCACCAAGGGCCCGGGCGAGAAGCCGCCGCTGGACTACCGCACCGAAGTGTTCCAGCTGAACGAGGCGCTGCTGCAAAAGGCGTTTACGTTGTCGAAGTCGGCCACGCTGGAAGACAGCCCCGAGGCCATCGCCTTCCGCAAGAACTACGCGAGCGCGCCGGCCAACCAGCCGCCCGCTGTCATCCAGTGCGATGTCGCCTCCGCCGACACATGGTGGGCCGGCCGCAACCTGGGCCAGCGCGCGCGTGACTGGGTGAAGACGATGACCGACAGCAAGGGCACCTACTGCACCACCGCGCAGGAGGACAACGCCACGCTGGAAGTGCTCACGCGCGGCGCCCGCGCCGGCAAGGTCGATTTCAGCCGCGTGGCCTTGCTGCGCGCCGGCTCCGACTTCGACCGCCCGTACGACGGCCAGAGCGCGTCCGATGGCCTGCTCAACTACGCGCAGCAGGGCGGCTTCGTGCCGGCCACGCACAACCTCGTCAATGCAGCCAAGCCGCTGCTGGACGATATCGTGCAGCGCTGGCCGCAATGGGCGCAGGGGGTACCGGCGAATTAATGGTTGCTGACATCACATTGCAAACCATATAATGAGAACCATTCGCATTTGATGGTCTGCGCCGGGCACCTTGCCTGACCGCTGGCCGTTGCTCCTGCCGGGCGAGCCAGCGGGCTTTTCAGCCGCCAGCCATTTGACCAACGCGCCGCATGCCTTGTGCATCGGCGCGTTTTTCGTTTCCTAGGGCACTCCTGGGCGCGTCCGGTTTCACCCAATCCTGTTCGATCCTTGCTCGCGATGCCTAGCCATATTGTGGCCAAAGCGGCGGCCCGCGCCTTGTCGTGCGCGCTCGCCGCCATTCCTCTTGCCGTGTCGACATTGGCGCGTGCCGATGCCGTTGTTGCCGCTGATCCTGCCACCGGTCACGCGACCGCCAATCTCGATGAAACCACCGTCACCGCGCGCAGCCTGCGCGGCTTTGCGGCCGACACGGCGGAGGTGGGCGCGTTCCGCGGCGTGCAGGTGCGCGACATCCCGGCCACCGTCAACGTCATCACGCGTGAGGCGCTCGACGCGCAGCAGGACCGCACGCTGTACGATGCGTTGCGCAACACGGCCGGCGTCACGCGCCAGCAGCTCTCGGGTGAGACCTTCGACAACCTCGCCATCCGTGGCGTGACGCTGGAGAACCGCACCAACTTCCGCTTCAACGGCTCGATGCCGATCCCCAACATGATGGGCATGCCGCTGGAGGACAAGGAGCGCGTGGAGGTGCTCAAGGGCGTGTCCGCGCTGTACTACGGCTACACCACGCCGGGCGGCGTCGTGAACCTCGTCACCAAGCGCGCGGGCAGCACACCGGTCACCACGCTGGGCATGTCGATCGATAGCAACGGCACCGCCATCGGCACCGTCGACGTGGGCCGCCGCTTTGGCGAGGACAACCAGTACGGCCTGCGCTTCAACGCGGCGGGCGGCACGTTGCAATCGCCCACCAGCGGCATCGACGGCGATCGGCAGATGGCCAGTGTCGCCTTCGACTGGAAGGTCAACAGCCGCCTGAGCCTGAAGGCCGACGTGGAATACGCGCGCCAAGTCATCACCGAACAAGCGCTGGTGACGTTGCCGGCCGCCAAGAATGGTGTCATTGCGATTCCCGCCATGCCGGACCCGACCAAGCGCCTGGCGCCGGATTGGGCCAAGTTCCGCGCCAACGGCACCACCGCGCTGCTGCGCGCCGACTACGCGCTCACCGACGACTGGCTGCTGACGGTGGAGACCGGCACGTCGGAGGTGGCGCGCACGCGGGCCTTTACGGAAGTCAGCAACGTCAATCCGGTGACGGGCAAGGGAACCATCTCCGGCAATCGCCAGGACGGCCGCTGGACCACCGGCCACCTGCGCGCCGACCTCAACGGCACGCAGATGACCGGCTCGATCAAGCACGAGCTGACCTTTGGCGTGGCGCGCTCGGAGACGCGCGGGGCGGCCGTGTATGCCGATCGCTTCACGGGCACGCAGAACCTCTACAACCCGGTCGACCTGGGCTGGCTGCCGACCTCGGGCAGCAGCTTCACCGCCGCGCAGCGCGCGGTCGATACCGGCGTCTACGCGCTGGACCGCATGACGCTGTCGCCGCACTGGCAGGTGATCGGCGGCCTGCGCTACACGAGCTACACCAGCGAGCAGGCGCCGAATCGATATGACGCCACCAAGACCACGCCGCTAGGGGCGCTGATCTACAAGTTCACGCCAGCGCTGTCGGCCTATGCGTCGTACGCGCAAGGCCTGGAGGCGGGCGCCCGCGCGCCCAACACTGCCGCGAACGCCAACGAGGCGATGCCGCCCGCCGTGAGCAACCAGAAGGAAGTGGGCGTGCGGTACGAGACGCCGCTCGGCACGCAGTTGTCGGCAGCGGTCTACGAGATCGACCGTGCCGCCAGCTACACCAACGCGGCCAACGTCTACGTGCAGGACGGCCGCCAGCGCATTCGCGGCGTCGAACTGACGGCGCAAGGCCGGATCACGCGCGACCTGTCGCTGCTGGCCTCTGCCGGCTTGATCGACTCGAAGTTCCGTGGCGTCGGCAACGGCCTCGACGGCAAGACGCCCGAGAACACACCGCGCAGCACCGCCAGCCTGTTCGCGGAGGTCACGCTGCCGACGCTGCGCTCGGTGTCGTTCAACGCGGGGGCGTACTACGTCGGCCCGCGCCCGGTCAACGACGCGGACCAGGCCACGCTCGGCGGCACCACGCTGTTTGGCGCCGGCGCGCGCTACGTCACACGCGTCGCCGGCAAGCGCACCACCTGGCAGTTCAACGTCGACAACCTGACCAACAAGCGCTACTGGGCAGGGGCCGGCAACAACCGGCTGTCGATGGGCGCGCCGCGCGTGTTCAAGCTGTCGATGAAGATCGATCTGTGAAGTTGCTTTCAGGAGTTCATTGCATGAAACCGTTCCTTCGCTTGTGCGCCGTTGTGCTGATGGCGTTTGCATTCACCCAGCCCGCTGTTGCCGAACAGCAGCCTGGCACCGGCAAGACCGTCCTGATGGTCGTGCGCATGGAAGGCAAGAGCCTGCCCATCGACAAGCAGATCGCCGCGCATCTCGAAGCGCGCGGGTATGCCGTCACGCTGTACGACCAGTACCAACCGGTCGAGCGCGCGAAAGACTTTGATCTGGTCGTGCTGTCCTCCACCGTGCGCTCGCGCGATCTGCTGGGCGCCTACCGCAACGTGCCGGTGCCGATGGTGACGTGGGAGAACGACCTGCTCGACGACATGGCCATGACCGGCAAGCGCCATGATGTCGACTTCGGCATGGCGCCCAAGGAGCACTACCTGTGGATGGTCAACGCGCCGCATCCGCTCTCGGGCGGCGTGCCGGCGGGCGTGGCCGTCGGCTACGCCAAGGACGCGCCGATGGGCTGGGGCAAGCCGGGCCTGGGCGCGAACATCATCGCCACGGTGGCGGGCGATCCGGCCAAGGCGCTGATCTTCGGTTACGAGAAGGGCGCGACGATGGACTACGAGACGCTCGCCCCGGCGCGCCGCGTGTTCTTCTTCCTCGACAACGAGACCTTCCCGAACCTCACGCCGACGGGGCGCAAGCTGTTCGACGCCGCCATCGATTGGGCGGCAGCCGGCGGCAAGTGACCGCCGATCGCTAGCCCTTCTTCACCGACCCCAGCACCTCCATCGGCAGCGGGAACACGATCGTCGAACTCTTGTCGCCAGCAATCTGCGTGAGGGTCTGCAGGTAGCGCAACTGGATGGCCTCGGGCTGCTGGGCCAGCATGCGCGCGGCTTCCAGCAGTTTTTCGGAGGCCTGCAGCTCGCCCTCGGCGTGGATCACCTTGGCGCGTCGTTCGCGTTCGGCCTCGGCTTGGCGCGCGATCGCGCGGATCATCGATTCATTCAGGTCGACGTGCTTGATCTCCACGTTGGCGATCTTGATGCCCCACGGGTCGGTCTGGATGTCGAGCACCTTCTGGATGTCGAGGTTGAGCTTCTCGCGCTCGGCCAGCATTTCGTCCAGCTCGTGCTTGCCGAGGATGGCCCGCAGCGTGGTCTGCGCAAGCTGGCTGGTTGCCTCCAGGAAGTTGGCAACCTGGATGATGGCGCGCTCCGGATCGACCACGCGGAAGTACACCACCGCATTGACCTTGACCGACACGTTATCGTGCGAGATCACGTCTTGCGGCGGCACGTCCATCACCACGGTGCGCAGGTCCACGCGCACCATCTGCTGGATGGCGGGCACGATGATGACCAGCCCTGGCCCCTTCACGCGCCAGAAGCGGCCCAGCAGGAACACCACGCCGCGCTCGTACTCGCGCAGCACCCGGAACGACGAGATGATCAGCAGCACGGCCAGGAAGATAAAGCCGCCTGCGCTGAAGAAGCCATAGAGCATTTTTCTTCTCCTTGGATGAAGCCTCCCGTGAGTCGCTAGGCCGGCTGCACGCGCAGCACCAGGCCTTTGCGCTCGATCACGCGGATGCGGTCGCCACGGGCGACCGCGCCTTCGCAGCGCACGCGCCAGCGTTCGCCGTGCACTTGCGCCCAGCCGGTGCCGGGGTAGTCGGGGTCGGCGGCGTTGATCTCCAGCATCTCGCCGGTCATGCCGATGAGGGTGTCGCCGCCGCTGACCACCGGGCGCCGGCGCGCACGCACCGCCATGCTGGAGAGCAGCAGGATCACCGTCAGGCTCACAAAGGCCAGCGACACAATGAGCGGGATCGGAACGCCAAAGCCGGGCACCTGCGTGTCGAGCAGCATCACCGCGCCCAGGATGAAGGCGACGATGCCGCCCACGCCCAGCGCGCCGAAGGTCGGCAGGAAGGCCTCGGCCACCATGCAGCCCAGCCCGAGCGCCACCAGCGCCAGCCCGGCGTAGTTGATCGGCAGCATCTGCAGCCCGTACAGCGCCACCAGGATGCACATCGCCCCGAGGATGCCCGGCACCACCATGCCCGGCGTCGAGAACTCGAAGATCAGCGCATACACGCCCACCGTGAGCAGCAGCAGCGCCAGGCTCGGGTCGGTGATGACGGCGAGGAAGTGGTTGCGCCAGTCGGGTTCGACCGTGAAGGTCTGTGCGCCGGCAGTGTGCAGCGTGACCATGCCATTGGCCGTGCGCAGCGAGCGGCCGTCCACCTGCTTGAGCAGGTCGGGGATGCTGCCGGCGATCAGGTCGACCACATGTTGGTCGGCGGCTTCGGTGGACGACAGGCTCACGGCTTCACGCACGGCGCGCTCGCCCCAGTCGGCGTTGCGCCCGCGTAGTTGCGCGAGGCCGCGGATGTAGGCCGCCGCGTCGTGCATCTGCTTGCGGGCGAGGGTGTCTTCGTTGCTGGAGGTGGCGGCCGGGGCGCTCGCCGGTTTGGCGGTGTCACCCGGGTTGATGGGGTTGGCGGGGTTGGCGGGGTTCGGCGTCGGGCCCGAGGGCGCATGCCCGCCGATGCCGATTGCCACCGGGGATGCCGCGCCCAGGTTGGTGGCCGGCGCCATCGCCGCGATATGGCAGGCGTAGAGCATGTAGGTGCCCGCACTGGCTGCCCGCGCGCCGCCCGGCGCCACGTAGCCCGCCACCGGCACCGGTGAGGCGAGGATGGCCTGGATGATCTGCCGCATCGACGCGTCGAGCCCGCCGGGCGTGTCCATCTGCAGCACGACCAGTTGCGCGCCTTGTTCGCGCGCTTGCTGCAATCCGTGGATGACATAGGCCGCCGTGGCCGGCCCAATGGCGCCCTGCAGCGGCAACACCATCACCGGGGCCGCTGCCATGGCAAGGCCGCTCCAGACTGCGGCGACGCCCGCCGCCAGCCACCCGATCCACTTCCGACTTCGCAACGACGGTCGCATGAGAGCCTCCGCCCACTACTGCCGCATCACTGCCTTCTTCTTAGACAAGCGGCGATGTCTTCCCATTCAGTTTAGGCGGCGATGGCTTCACCGGAAGGTGCGGGTGCAGCGTCATGCGGTTCCTTCAGCACTTGTATCAGCCCCTGCAGCGCGGGCCCCGCCATGTCGCGGTGCCAGGCCAGCAAGGTGTCGACGCGGTTGGGTTGGTCGAGGGTGTGGATGCTGACTTCCGGCGCGCCGGTGGTCAGCTCCAGCACCGAGCGCGGCACCAGCGCCACCCCGATGCCCGCCGCCGCGCAGGCGATGATGGCGTGGTAGGACCCCAGCTCCAGCACGCGCGAGGGCACCCGGCCATCGGCCTCGAACCAGTCTTCGACGAGTTGCCGGTACGCGCAGCCGGCCTCGAAGGCGAGCAGGGCGGGCGTCTGCACGTCTGCCGCGCGGCGGATGGGCGGATGCGTGCGATGGGCGATCAACACCAGCTCTTCGGCAAAGGCCGGCAGCGTCGTCAGCGCGGCGCGCGTGTTGGCCAGGCACGCCGTTTCGGCAATGAATGCGCAGTCGACCTCGAAGTTCGACAGCGCCTGGATCGACTGGTGCGTCGGCATGGTCACCAGCTCCAGCTGCACGCGCGGCCAGCGCTGGTGCAGCGTCGCCAGCAGGGCGGGCAGGCGGCTGGCGGCGGTGCTTTCCATCGAGGCGATACGCAGGCGTCCGTGCGGCTCGCGCGGCTGCACCGCCTGGCGGGCCTCGGCGGCCAGGCGCAGGATGTCGTCCGCGTAGGTCAGCAAGGTCTGGCCGGCGGGGGTGAGCACCATGCGCTTGCCCTCGCGCACGAACAGCTGCACACCCAGCGACGCCTCCAGCTGGCGGATGCGCGTGGTTACGTTCGACTGCACGCGGTGCAGCTGCGTCGCCGCACGTGTGACGCCACCTTCGCGTACAACGGTGCGGAAGATTTCCAACGAGGCCAGATCCACGATGTATCTCGAATGCTAATGGGTACGTTCAATATAATTCATTTTTCAGGATGCATGATGTTGCTTAGCATGAACTACCGAATTGCCTCATGAAGGTGTGCCGCCATGCAGCACGTGCTGTCGTCTCCGTCCCCCTCGACCCATATGGCCGCCGTGCATGACACGCGTGCCGCTGCCTGGCGCGTGGCGATTGCCGGCATGGTCGCGCTGTCGGTGGCGATGGGCATCGGCCGCTTCGCCTTCACCCCCATCCTGCCGATGATGCTGCACGACGGCAGCCTGACGCTGGCACAGGGCAGTTGGCTGGCCACCGGCAACTACTTCGGCTACTTCGTCGGCGCGTTGGCCTGCATGGCGGTGCGCGGGGATGCAGCACGGCTGATCCGCGCTGGGCTGATCGCAACGATTCTGTTGACCGCCGGGATGGGCGTGCTGCAAGGCCAGCCGGCGTGGCTCGTGCTGCGCTTTGCCGCCGGCATGGCCAGCGCGCTGGTGTTCGTCTTTACGGCAGGCTGGTGCCTGCACCGGCTGACCGAGCTGGGGCATGCGGCGCTGGGCGGCGTTATCTTCTGCGGGCCGGGGCTGGGCATCGCGATCCCTGGGGTGGCGGCCAGCGGCATGGTGGCGCTTGGCTGGCATGCGACGTCGGCGTGGCTGGCGTTCGGCGGGTTGTGCGCGGTGCTGTCGGCCGCGGTCTGGTCGACCATCCGGCCGGAGCCCGGCTCGCATGCCGCCGCCCCCGCCGTTGCGGCCTCCGCCGCCGCCCCGAGCCTGGACGCGCCCACCGTCGCCATCACGCTCGCCTACGGCCTGGCCGGCTTCGGCTACATCATCACCGCCACCTTCCTGCCGGTGATTGCGCGCAAGGTGCTGCCGGCCGGTTCCATCTGGCCCGACCTGTTCTGGCCGATGTTCGGCATGGGGGTGGCGTTGGGCGCGTTCCTGTCCACGCGGATCAGCCTGGCGCGCGACAACCGCTCGCTGCTGGCGACCGCATATGCGATGCAAGCCGTCGCCGTGGCGATCAGCATCGTCTGGCCGACGGTCGCTGGGTTGGCGCTCTCCAGCACACTGCTCGGCCTGCCGTTCACGGCCATCACGCTGTTTGCCATGCGCGAGGCGCGCCGCCTGTGGCCGCATGCCGTGCCGCGCCTGATGGGGCTGATGACGGCGGCCTATGGCATCGGCCAGATCGCCGGGCCGCCGCTGGCCAACCGGCTGTTCGCGGCCACCGGCGGCTTCAATGCCTCGCTGGCGGTGGCGGCGGCATCGCTGGTGGTGGGCATGGCCATCTTCCTGGCGGTCAAGCGCATCTCTCCTGCCTCGCCCGTGCGTGCGTGATGCGCGGCATGCGGGCCGGGCTGCCACGCGATTCGTGCACACGTTCTAGAATGCCTCCTCCACTGGAGGAGCCCCATGTCTTTTGCCCTGCGCCCTGGCGCCGTCGTGCCCGGGGGCGAGATCAGCGCAGCCGAGCGCACGGTGCGCGTCGACCTGGCCGCCGCCTATCGCCTGGCCGCGCTCAACGGCTGGGATGACTTGATCTACACCCACCTGTCGGCCACCGTCCCCGGCGAGCCCGACCACTTCCTCATCAACGCCTTCGGCCTGGCCTTCGACGAGATCACCGCGTCCAACCTGGTCAAGATCAACCGCGCCGGCCAGCTCGTCGGCGATTGGCCCGATGCCGCCACGCGGCCGTCCGTCAACGTGACGGGCTTTGCGCTGCATGCCGCGGTGCATGCAGCACGGCCGGATGCACATTGCGTGATCCACCTGCACAACACGGCGGGCATTGCGGTCTCCGCGCAGACGCACGGGCTGCTGCCGCTGTCGCAGCATGCGTTGCGCTTCCACAAGCGCATGGCCTATCACGATTACGAGGGCCTGGCCTTTACGCCGGAGGAAGGCACGCGCCTGACCGCATCGCTCGGCCACCGCTTCGCCATGCTGCTGCGCAACCACGGCACGCTCACCATCGGCCGTACCGTGGCCGAGGCGCACGTGCTGATGGCCAC
>CAJXMR010000122.1 GCA_913056305.1 uncultured Ralstonia sp. | reverse complement strand
CTCCCACTCATCCTGCTTCTTGGATGCACGGTGGCTCATGTAGTGATGCGCCGCGGCCGAGCCGTTGACGGCCAGCAGCCGAATCGGCACGGTCCAGAGACACATCACGGAGAACACAAATGAATCACGACGCCCCTGGCTACGGCCTCTGGCTGCTTGTCATCATGAACTCGGCGATCTTCATCGTGTTCGCCTTCAGCTTCTTCAAACCTCAGACCTCGCGCGACTGGCGGACCTTCGGCACGTTCGCGGCCTTCATTGTGGCGCTGTTCGTCGAGATGTACGGCTTCCCGCTGACGATCTACCTCCTGTCGGGTTGGCTGAGCGCGAAGTTCCCCGGCGTGAATTTCATGTCGCATGACGCTGGCCACCTGCTGGAGGTGATGTTCGGCTGGCGCGCCAATCCGCATTTCGGGCCGTTCCATCTGCTGAGCGCTATCTTCATCGGCGGTGGCTTTTGGCTATTGTCGGCCGCTTGGGCGGTGCTTTACCACAACCAGCGGAGCCATACGCTGGCGACCACCGGCGCCTACTCCCGTATCCGGCATCCGCAGTATGTGGGCTTCGTTTTGATCATGTTCGGTTTTCTACTGCAGTGGCCGACCATCCTGACACTGCTGATGTTCCCAGTGCTGGTGGTCATGTACGTGCGTTTGGCCATTACGGAAGAGAAGTGGGCGGAGCGCGAATTTGGGGAGGAGTGGGCGCACTATGCGTCGCACACCCCGCGGTTCATCCCGAATTTTGGCGACAAGCAAGCGGATCGCCACCACCACGCATGACAAAAAGGGGGAGGCGATGAAGCTCAGTTTTCACGGTGCGGCCGGCACAGTGACCGGCTCAAAGTATTTGGTGGAGCATCAGGGGCAGCGCCTGCTGGTTGATTGCGGGTTGTTCCAGGGCTACAAGCAGTTGCGATTGCTGAACTGGGAGCCGTTGCCGTTCAGCGCCGCCGACATCGATGCGGTGGTGCTGACACACTCCCATCTGGACCATGCCGGTGCGTTACCGTTGCTCGTGAAACAGGGCTTCCGGGGCCGGATTCTGGCGACGCCCTCGACAATCGAACTATGCGGTCTGCTGTTGCCCGACAGCGGGAGAATCCAGGAGGAGGACGCCGCCTATGCGAACCGGCATCACACCTCCAAGCACGCCACGGCTTTGCCGCTGTACACGGAGGACGACGCACGTCGCGCAATGGAACAGTTGCACCGATTGCCTTTCGACCAGTGTGTGGACGTCGTCCCCGACGTTACGGTGACCTTGCGCCCGGCTGGGCATATTCTCGGCGCGGCCTCGGCCGAACTGACAGCGGGGCAGACGACAGTGCTGTTCTCCGGAGACGTTGGCCGCCCCGACGACCCGGTGATGCGTGCGCCTGCGCCGGCTCCCAAGGCAGACTACATCGTTGTCGAATCGACTTATGGGGACCGGCTACACGAACCGGTACCCAATGCGCAGGCCGTGCTCGGTGAGGCGATTGCTCGCACAGCACACCGTGGCGGCATGGTCGTGATTCCGGCGTTTGCGGTGGGGCGTGCACAGTTGCTGCTGCATTTGATCCACAAGCTGAAGCAACAGGGCGCGATTCCAGACCTGCCTGTTTTTCTCGACAGCCCGATGGCAATAGATGCAACCGAGATCTATCACCGCCATCACGCCGAACATAAGCTGTCGCTCGAAGATTGCCTCGGGATGTACAAAGCTGCGCGCATGATCAGGACCCCGGAGGAATCGCGGGCGCTGGCTGGGCTGGCCCTCCCGGCTGTGATCATCTCGGCCAGCGGCATGGCCACCGGCGGCCGCGTGCTGCACCATCTGAAGCATCTGGCGCCGGACCGGCGCAACACCATCATCCTGGCCGGTTATCAGGCTGGGGGGACACGCGGCGCGCGGCTGCAGGCTGGTGAGCGAAGCCTGCGCATTCACGGTGAGGACGTCGCCGTGCGTGCCGAAGTGATTTCACTGCAGGGCATGTCGGCGCATGCCGATGCAAGCCAATTGATCGAGTGGCTGGGCAGTGCGCCAGCGGCGCCGCGCTCGGTGTTCGTCACCCATGGCGAGCCGGGGCCGGCTGATGCGATGCGCCAGCGCATCGAGCGGGAACTTGGGTGGTCCGCCAGCGTTCCGTTGTTGGGACAGCACGTGGAGTTCGATGTATGAGGAACCCTCGCCACAGGGCAAGTCTTGCCGTGCGTCGGATGGGCATCGAGACGCAGCAGGAATATGTCGTCTACATGCATCGAGACTGCCATGTTTGCCGCTCCGAGGGTTTCGAGGCGCAGACGCGAGTACTGATTAGCCTGAACGGACGCTCGATCATCGCCACGCTGAACGTTGTCGATCCGACCTTGCTGGAGTTGGGGGAGGCGGCGCTTTCGAACAGCGCGTGGCGAGCGCTGGCGCCCGCGCCGGGCGACCGGATCACGATCTCGCATGCCCCGACGCTGGACTCAATGAGCCAGGTGCGGGCGAAGATCTACGGCCACAGGCTCGACGCGTCGGCTCTGGACTCGATCATTAGTGACGTCGCCGCTGGCAGCTACCCTGGGACACATATCGCCGCTTTTCTAAGCGCCTGCGCCGGCGGGCGGATGGATTTGCAGGAGACGATCGATCTGACGCGAGCGATGCTGGCCGCGGGCAAGCGGCTCGACTGGGGGCATGCACCGATCGCGGACAAGCACTGTGTGGGTGGATTGCCGGGAAACCGCACGACGCCGATTGTCGTGTCGATCATCACCGCGGCCGGGCTCACGATGCCGAAGACGTCGTCAAGGGCCATTACCTCGCCGGCTGGCACCGCCGACGTGATCGAAACGATGACGCCGGTGGCGCTCGATTTGGAGCAGATGCGCCGCGTTGTCCAACGCGAGGGCGGCTGCTTTGTCTGGGGAGGCTCGCTGGCGCTCAGCCCGGCCGACGACATGTTGATCCGCGTCGAGCGCCCGCTGGACCTCGACAGCGACGCGCAGCTCGTGGCATCTGTGCTGTCGAAGAAGATCGCTGCCGGCGCTACCCACTCCGTGATCGATGTGCCGGTCGGGCCGACCGCCAAGGTGCGCAGTGACGCAGACTACGAGTGCCTGAAGCAAATGCTGGAGCAGGTAGCGCAGGCCTTTGATTTGCACTTGCAGGTAGTGCGTACGGACGGGACGCAGCCGGTGGGCCGTGGCATTGGTCCCTCACTGGAGGCGCACGACGTGCTGGCAGTCCTTCAGCGTGCCGAGCGCGCGCCCGAGGATCTGAGCGTGCGCGCTGTCGCATTGGCTGGACAACTGTTGGAATTTTGCGGTCACAGCGAGCCGGGTACTGGCGTCTTGGTCGCTCAGCGGTTGCTTGATAGCGGCGCCGCGTGGGCCAAATTCCAGGCGATCTGCAAAGCGCAAGGGGGCTTACGCGAGCCGCAGCGGGCGCGGCTACGCGAGCCTGTGCTGGCCGAACGTGACGGGATGGTACGTGAGATCGACAGCCGGCGGTTGGCTCGCGTGGCCAAGCTCGCCGGGGCACCGAAGGCACCCGCTGCCGGGCTCGAACTGCATGTCAAGCTGGGGGATCGCGTCGAGCGAGGTATGCCGCTGTTCACCGTGCATGCCGAAGCGCTCGGCGAGTTGGACTACGCGTTCGACTACCTGGAGGCTCACCCGCTGATCGATGTGGGAGATTCGAGATGACGCCACTGATTTTTGCCATGCCGGGCAATGAAGCGATGGCAGAGAAGCTGGCTTCGGCGTTGGGCGCAGAGCGCGGGACTACGACGGTGCGGCGCTTTCCGGATGGAGAGTCGTATGTGCGGGTGGAGTCTGCGGTGGAGGGGCGGCGAGTCGCCATCGTCTGCACGCTAGACCGGCCGGACGACAAGCTGATTCCGTTGCTGCTGTTGGCGGCGGCCGCCCGGGAGAACGGTGCGACCGACGTTGGTCTGGTCGCACCTTACCTCGCCTACATGCGACAGGATAGTTGCTTCCAGCCGGGTGAGACGGTGAGTGCACGGCATTTTGCAGCCTGGTTGTCGCGTGGATTTGATTGGCTGGCAACAGTCGATCCCCACTTGCACCGCATCACCAAGTTGTCGCAGGTCTATGTAATCCCAACGCGTCACGTCCACGCGGCGCCGGCTGTGGCGGCATGGCTGCGCGCCCATGTGACACGCCCGGCGCTTGTGGGCCCTGACGAGGAGAGCAACCAATGGGTGGCCGATGTCGCAAGCAGGGCGGACGCGCCCATGGTGGTGCTGCACAAGGTCCGCAAAGGTGACCGGGATGTCGAGGTTTCGGTGCCGGATGTGGAGCGCTGGCGCGACCACACGCCGGTGCTGGTCGATGACATTGTCTCCACCGGTCGCACGATGGCCGAGACCATTGGTCATCTGCGGCGCGCGGGCTTGGCCGCGCCTGTGTGCATCGCGATTCACGCGGTGTTTTCAGGCAACGCGGTTCAGGATTTGGAGTCCACTGGGGCCGGGCTGGTGGTGAGCTGCGACACGGTTGTCCATCCCACCAATGGAATCTCCGTTGCCCCGGACCTAGCGTCCGCGGTTCGTGAACTCATGCAAGACCCCGGGGGTGCCACATGAGTGCCAAGACTCCGCACGTTCACTTCGAGATAGATCTGGCCGGATTTTGCAAAGCCGCGATTCCGATGTCGGGTTGGCGCTTCATCGTGTCAATTGGCGGAGAGGACCGCGACGAGCCATCAACCCAACGGGAGGGCAAGAGATGAACAGCACCAAGGCATTTATTGGCAGCGTTCCTTCGACCGACACCGAGCCGGCGCTACGCATCCTGCGTCGGTTGCTCGCTGGGATGGAGAAGCCGCCCGCACTGCGGCTGTGGAACGACACGCTGCACGGGCACGATACGGCGGTCGATTTCACGTTGGTGGTGCGGGACCCCAGCCTGTTGCGTCAGTTGGTGGTGGCGCGCAGTCCCCTTTTATTGGCTGACGCGTACTTTCGGGGCGTGCTCGACATCGAGGGAGACCTGTACGGCGCGCTCCGGTTGAAGAACCATTTCGAGTCGATCCACTTGTCGTGGCGCGACAAGCTCGCGCTGTTAAAGGACGCGTTAATGCTGCCCGCTCCGGACCTGGGTGAGATCAAACCGGATGCGGGCTTCGCATCCCGGGTCGCCCGGCGCTTCGCGCACCGGCATTCGCGCCACAGCGATCGCGCCGCGATCTCGTTCCACTATGACGTGTCCAACAAGTTCTATGGGTTGTGGCTGGACGAGGAGCGGGTGTACTCCTGCGCCTACTTCGAGCAGCCCTCCGATTCGCTGGACACGGCGCAGCGCAACAAGCTTGAGCACGTTTGCCGCAAGCTGCGCCTGCGGCCCGGCGAACGGCTGCTGGATATCGGCTGCGGCTGGGGGGCGCTCGTATGTTGGGCCGCGCGCGAGCACGGTGTGCACGCCCACGGCATCACCCTAAGCGAGCGACAGCTCGAATACGCCCGCGAGCGCATTCGGATCGAAGGGTTACAGGATCGCGTCACGGTGGAGTTGCGCGATTACCGTGATCTGGAAGGCGAGGGTGTCTACGACAAGGTTTCCAGCATCGGGATGTTCGAGCACGTCGGCCTGCGCAACCTGCCGGCCTACTATGCGGTGGTGCGTCGGATGCTCAAGCCGGGCGGCCTATTCTTGAACCACGGCATCACGCACGACGAGGAAGGGTGGAACAAGACAGCTGCCACCGAGTTCATCAATCGCTATGTATTTCCCGACGGCGAGCTTGATTGCATCAGCAACATCCAACTCGGCATGGAGCGCGCGGGCTTTGAGATCCATGACGTCGAGGGACTGCGCCCGCACTACGCGATGACCTTACGGCACTGGGTGCATCGCCTGGAGGCTCAGCGCGATGCGGCGATCGCTGAAGTTGGAGAAGCCGCCTATCGCGTCTGGCGCCTGTACATGGCGGCCTGCGCGTTGGAGTTCGAGGCCGGTGGCTCCGGCATCTATCAAATCCTGGCGTCCAATCGCCACCCGGGTAAATGGCCTGTGCCGATGACACGGCGTGATCTGTACCGCAGTCGACCGCATTGGGATTGGGGGAACTAGCGCTATGTGCTTTTCCGCGACGGCCAGCTTTGGCTCCGGCACGCTACTGCTGGCAATCGGCACCGTGACGCTGCGTATGGCGCGCTGCCCGGCGGAGCGCCCTTATGCCGCCATCCCATTGCTGTTTGCGATCCAGCAGCTTGTCGAGGGGGTGGTCTGGCTCAGTTTTGGTGGCCCCGCTTGGCTTAACTTTGTTGCTACGCAGGTGTACTCATTTTTCTCCCACGTACTGTGGCCGGTGTACGTCCCCTTAGCGGCATGGCTGCTAGAGCCCCGGGGTCCGCGCCGCCGAGGGTTGTTGGCCTTTGTGGTTATGGGTCTGGCTGTGGGTGCATACCTGTTGTACAGCCTGGTGGTCAACCCGATTCAGGCGCGCCCGATGGCAGGCCATGTGGACTACCAGTCCCCGCATTTCTACATTGTCGCGTCGATGACGCTGTACCTGCTTTCCACGACGGTGAGCCTGTTGCTCTCCAGCCATGTTTGGGTCAAGGTGTTCGGGGCGCTCACGCTGGCCGCTTCGTTCACCGCCTACGTTTTCTATGCCCATTGGTTCATTTCGGTGTGGTGCTTCTTCGCCGCGCTGCTGAGTGGCGCTGTCGCACTGCACTTCATCGCACTGCGTTCGATTCCCCAACAACGGATTCCCTCATGAGCACAACCAACACATTCGAGGTGGCAGGGCTACTATCGCCGCTGGCAGCGCGCGGCGTCGAAAAGCACCTAGCGCAGATGCCGGGCATTGAGCATGTCTCGGTCAACGCGGTGGCCGGATCGGCCACGGTGACGTACGACCAGGGGCGCATTGATCCGGAACGCATCCGGGCGGCAATCCAGGACTGCGGGTACCACTGTGCGGGCGAAATGTTGCCCCGGCACATGTGCGGGCCGATGGAGCATGCTGTGGCGCCGGCACACGCGCACGGCCATATTCAGCACGAGCATCCTGAGCGGCACGTACATGCCGCTGGTGGGCCGGCCACAGCGGAGGCGCCCGTCGCGCACGACCACGCCGCGATGGCTCACGGTGGCATGGATGCAATGGCCCACGAGATGGGCCATGGCCCCGGTATGGATGCCAAGGGGATGGCGCGCGACATGCGCAACCGTTTCTGGGTCTGCCTGGCGTTTACGGTGCCGATCTTCCTGTATGCCCCGATGGGCATGGATTTCATCAAGCTGAAGCCACCGTTCGGCTTGGATTTGGGGCTGTGGCTGTTCCTGCTCGCCACCGCTGCGGTGATCTACCCCGCGTGGCCGTTCTTCGTCGCCGCCGCGCGTGCGTTGCGCAATGGCGTGCTCAACATGGCGGTGTTGGTGGTGCTGAGCGTCGGCACCGGCTACGTCTTCAGTGTCGGCAGCACCTTCATTTTCGGCGGTGCGCAGTTCTATGAGGCTGTGTCGGTGTTGCTGGTGTTCATTCTGCTGGGCCACTGGCTGGAGATGCGCGCGCGCGCAGGAGCGTCGGAAGCCATCCGCGCGCTGATGGATTTGGCCCCGCCAAAGGCCACTGTCTTGCGCGCCGGCAAGGAAGTGACTGTGGCGACCGCCGAAGTGCTGCTCGACGACATCGTCCTGGTGCGTCCTGGCGACAAGATTCCGGTTGACGGCGAGGTGCTCGAGGGCGGTTCTCAGGTGGACGAATCGATGCTCACCGGCGAGTCGATGCCGGTGAAGAAGATGGTGGGCGACAAGGTGATTGGCGCGACGATCAACAAGAGCGGCAGCTTCCGTTATCGTGCGACCAAGGTGGGTGCCGACACCGCGTTGGCGCAGATCGTCAAACTGGTGCAGGAGGCGCAGAATTCCAAAGCGCCAGCGCAGTTGCTGGCCGACCAGGCCTCACAATGGCTGGTCGTGATCGCCTTCCTGATCGGTGTGGCCACTTTCGCTGTCTGGTACTTCGTGCTCGGGCAGCCGGTACTGCTGGCACTGACACTCACGATCACGGTGTTTGTGATTGCCTGCCCAGATGCACTGGGGTTGGCGACGCCGATGGCGGTGATGGTGGGTACCGGCCTGGGCGCGATGAACGGCATCTTGTTCAAGAATGCTGCGGCGCTGGAGGACGCGACACGGCTAAATGTGGTGATCTTCGACAAGACCGGCACCCTGACGCTTGGCGAGCCGGAAGTGGTCGATATAGCGGTGGCCCGGGACGTAACGCCAGACGACCTGCTGCGCGTTTCAGGCTCGGTCGAAAAGCTCTCCGAACACCCGCTTGCGGTCGCGATCCTCAAGCGTGCCGGCGCACTGGCCTCCGAAGCGGTGACGGATTTCACCAACATCGATGGGCAGGGCACGCAGGCGGTGGTGGCCGGTCGGCTGGCCCTGCTCGGTAATCGGCGGTTGATGGAGGCCAATGGCGTTGACCTTGGCGCGCTCAAGGCAGATGCCGACCGTCTGCAGGGCCAAGGCCGCACCGTGGTGCACGTCGCACACGGCGGTCGCCTGATCGGTTTGATCGCGATCGCCGACGCAGTGAGGCCGTCTTCGGCCGAGACGATCAAGGCACTGCATGGCCGCGGGGTGCAGGTCGCAATGCTAACCGGTGACAACCGTTCGACCGCTGAGCGCATTGCGAAGGAATTGGGCATCGACATCGTGCTGGCCGACGTGCTGCCGGGCGACAAGGCCGCAAAGGTCAAGGAACTGCAGGGGCAGGGCAAGAAGGTCGGCATGGTGGGCGATGGCGTCAATGATGCTCCGGCGCTGACGCAAGCCGACGTGGGCTTCGCGATCGGTGCGGGCACCGATGTCGCGATGGAGAGTGCCGATGTGGTCCTGATGAAAAGCGATCCGCTGGATGTGGTCGGTGCGATTGAACTGTCCCGCGCGACCTTGCGAAAGATGCATCAGAACCTGTGGTGGGCGGTCGCCTATAACGTAGTGGCGTTCCCGTTGGCGGCCGGCGTACTCTACCCATTCACGATCAGCCCCGAGGTGGCGGCGATTACCATGTCGGGCAGCTCTGCGCTAGTGGCGATTAACGCGCTAATGCTCAAGCGAACCCGGCTGACTGGAATCCGACGCGCAAGCGCGGCGACGGTCCACAACGGCGTGACCGCTCCGGTGGCCGCTCACGGCGCGGGCTGAAGGCATCATGCTTAATCAATCGTCCGCCACTCCCGCACCCCTCGATGCGCGGGCCGTCAGGCCAGCGTTGGTCGTGCTGCTTGCTCTGGTATTTGTTGTCTCTCTCGGCTATGGAGTCGGGCTGCCGTTGCTGCAGTTGTATCTGGCGCAGTACCTGCCTGGTGCGACGCGGCAAACGCTGGCGTGGCACGTTGGCATGCTGGGAGGAATCTACACGCTCGCGCTGTTCATCTTTGCGCCGTGGTGGGGCCGCCAGTCGGATCATCGTGGGCGGGCGGCGGCGCTGACTACCGGCTTCGCTATGTTTGTGCTGGGAACCGCGATGGTCGCGCTAATACCCAGTCTCATGGCGATCTATGGCGGTCGATTGATCGCCGGGGCGGGGGCAGCGGCTATCGTGCCCGGTGCCCAGGCCTATGTGACCGACATCAGCAATACCGAGGACAGGAGTCGGCGCTTTGTGCTGATCGGTAGTGCATCGTTCGTTGGCTTTCTCGCGGGCCCCGCGTTCGGTAGTTGGCTTGCCGGGCCGCTGATGGGCATGCCTGCAGGCCAGATGCCCAGTATGGTCAACTGGCCCGCGTTGGTGGTCGCATCGGTCGGACTGCCACTTCTGTTGGCGGTTCGCCGCTGCCTGAGCACGACCAAGCCGATCTTGCTCGACAGCGGCTCGGTGCAGATGACCCGGCAGCGCAAGCGCTTCGTTGCTGTATCGATGCTGTTAGCCCTGCTGGCGTCCTTTGCCGCAGGTACCTTCGAAGTCGGCTTCAGCCTGTTTGGTGGCCAGACACTGCGCCTACCCAACTCGATGATTGCGGTGATGTTTGTCACGTGCAGCCTGGCGATGCTCGCCGCGCAGGCTTTGCTGCTGCTTCCGGCAGTGCGCAAGCATATCGACCATCGCTGGGTTGCCGGCGCATTTGCCGGCTCAGCGGTGGCACTGGGCTTTGCCGCACTGGTGCCCGATGCCGCCGCGCTTGGGCTGCTAATCGCCGTGGTGGCTACCGGCGTCGGCATGATTGGACCGGTGCTGTCTTATGAGTTGCTGGAAGGTGACCGTAGTTTCGCTGGGTCGCTGTTGGCAAGGCAGGCAGCCGCAGGCAACCTGGGGCAGGCACTAGGTTCGGTGAGTGCCGGTACCCTGTTTGGATGGAATACGTTCGCTCCATTTTGGGCAGCGGCGGCTGTGTTGCTGCTTGGTAGTGTGGCTGCACTGCGTTGGTGGGGCGCGGCGCGGCAGGCTGAACGTCAGCCAGAGCAGCGCAGCTTTCAAGCAGAAGGAGAAAGGCAGACGAGGGAAGGGCGGGGCGCATGAACAACAATGAAAATTCCTCGTGCTATGTGCGCGCATTGTGCTTTTGAGGCCGCTTTCCAATGGCAGCGCACCGAACCGGCAATTCGTGGATGGTGTAACACGTGACGGCGGATGTGACCTATCAGCGCCATTTGCTCCTTCCAATTGAACTGGGGTTCAAAGCCGTTATTGCATAGCTCGACAGGCTTGCGCGCATTCCTCACACGCACGTGCGCAAGTTTGACAGTGGTCGTGTGCATGCTTCGCGCACTCTGCGCCGCATTTCTGACAGATGGTTGCGCATAATACGCAAACGGCTTTGGCTTGGCTGCTGCCGCGTGCCATATAACCAACGGCAGTCTGGCACAACTCCGCGCAATCGAGATCCAGGCGAATACAGTCGGCAAGTTCCGCCGGGCTTGGCTCGTTGAGGCAAGCCACAGCACAGTGCAAGCATGTGACCTGACACGCGTTACAGGCGTCGAGACATTCTTGATAGGTTTGGTGAGACATCGTCGTTCTCCTGGGTGGTTGGCGTACCGACATGGCATGCGCACCCACGAGAAAGCAAGGACGGCGCCTTGTGCCAAAGAGGCGGGGCACGTTGAGTCGCAAATGGCCAGATCTGTCCGAACCGTAATCGGACCGCCATGTGGCGGTCATGTGCGCTTTCCGCCAGTGGCCCATGGTGAACCGAAGTGTTCGCGCTCTCGGCGGAATGCGGTCGGCACGTGGAGACGCGCGTGCGCCACGACGACCACAAGGCCATGTCGCGGGGGTGTGCCGGATCGCATTGGGCAGCAAATCACCAACGTAGCAGCGCCACAGCAAAGTGGTCTAGAACTAGCCTCTGGTGGACGGTGTCGAGCCGGTGCCGAACCCGTACACCTCTATGCGTCGTGACATCACCCAGCGGGCGCTACCGCGCGCACCAACAACTTCGGTACGCATTGCCATATCGTGCTGTTTTGGGACACCGATTACCATCTCATCGCACGCTAGTTGCTCGTGGGTGGTCTGACCTGCATCAACAGGCTCCGTGTGCAACGACTTAAGCTAAATGCACATTCCCAAGAAACGGAGGTGCGCCATGTCCGCAAGTCGCCGCGCATTGCGAGGCTCAGTCACCGTCCTGTTCGCGATTCTGAGCGAGATCGCTCTCGGCCATCCAAAGCTGGTTTCATCGAGACCAGCGAACAATTCTGAAGTGGCCGCCCCAAAGCGAATCGAATTGAGATTTTCAGAGGAACTTGTATTCCCGCCTTCGGGAGGTAATCTAGTTATGGCGTGGCTGCCGGGCCGGGCGCTTCACGGGCCGATGAAGATTCCGGCTGAAGTATCGCGTGGCGGAGACGCCAAGACGGTCGTTATTCAGCCGACTCAACCTCTCATGGCTGGTTCCTATCGCGTTGACTGGCAAGCGGTCTCATCCGATGGGCATCCTGTCAATGGCAGGATCGTATTCCGAGTACGATGAAGCGCCGATCCTCATCGTTTGAGTCCATCGGAGTGGCGCGCGAAACCGGCGGCTGTTTCGGTTTGCGACCCAAAATGCCCGCCAAGCCCGGCTTGGCAGTAGTCGCCGCAGTGTGCAAAGAACTATACAGACAATATTGCGGCATCGATGCAACGCGGTAGGCGGATAGAGAACCGTGTGCGCCCGTCAATGCGCGCAACGGTGATGGTGCCGCCGTGCGCCGCAACGATCGCTTTGGTGATGGCCAAGCCAAGGCCGGCACTTTCCGACTCGGGCCGCGCGCGCGATTTGTCCGCCCGGAAAAAGCGCTCGAAGATAAATGGCAGCAGCTGCGGCGCGATCTCGCTGCCGTCGTTGTCTACCGAAACCGTCATGCCGTCGCGATCATCACTGACCGAGACGACCACGCGGCCATGTCGCGGGGTGTGCCGGATGGCGTTGGAGAGCAGGTTGCTCAACGCACGGCGCAGCATGAGCCGGTCTCCTGTGACGTGTCCATCGCCCCGCGTTTCGAGCAGGACAGCCTTGTCTTCTGCAAGCGCGTCATAGAAATCGAACAACGCGCGGATTTCGTCAGCGATGCGGATGTCTTCGGCGCTTGGCAGCGTCAGGCTGTGCTCCATCTTGGCGAGGTACAGCATGTCGGACACCATGCGTGCCAGGCGCTGCAGTTCCTCCGCATTGGAGGTCAGCACATCGCGATACTTCGTGGCCTCGCGCGGCTGGGATAGCACGACCTCCGTCTGCGTGAGCAGGTTCGTGATAGGCGTACGCAGTTCATGGGCGATGTCGGTCGAGAAGTCCGACAAGCGGCGGAAATCGTTCTGCAGGCGCTCCAACATGCCGTTCAGGGTCGCGGCAAGGTCCGCCACTTCGACTGGCACGGTATCAACAGGCATGCGTTCATCGAGCTTGTCGGCAGTCACCGTGCGCGCCCGCGAGGCCATGGTGCGCAAAGGCGCCAGTCCGGCATCCTTGTCGCGGCCGATCGGGCGCCGACCGATTCACAAAATGCCGCTACGTGCTCATCTCCGTAGTTGGCCAGGTCGCGGCCCGTCTCGCGAAGGTAGCGCAGGAACTTCTCGAACATCGCCTGATGCTGGGCACGCGAGCGTGCAGAGAAGTGCTGGCCGTCGACGCCTTCGGCCTCCCGCTCCTGCCAATCAGCGTAAGCGCGTTCCGGATTGTTCAGCCAAAGTGTGTCCATCGCAATTTACGGCCTGCTATATACTGAAGTACAGCTTCGACCACATCTCGGCTTCGCCGAAACCCCGCCTCCACAGGGGAGGGCATATGTCTTCTTGGACCAAGCTAGCCGCGAAGAAGCCCTTGTCAACGAGAAGGCGGTGCCGGCGCCCACGTCATTCGGCAGCCAGATCACATTAGGCGGTCAGAAACTCTTCGATCTGGCGGCCAGCACTCAGATGGGCAACCAGCCATCCCGGCCTCTTGCCACGTCCCGTCCAGGAATTACCCGCCTCATCCCGGTATTTGGCCGGGGGCTTGCTTCTCGCCGTGCCATCGCCCTTGAAGCCGAGATCCAATGCCGTGAGCCCGTACAGATCGATCTTCTCGCGAATATCCACGATTGCCGCTTGCATTTCCTGCTGCCTGAGAGCGTCAGCTTCCTTCTGGAGGGCGGCAATCTGTTTGACGATGTCTTTGTAGCTGGTCATGGAAGGTCGGTTCCTGGGCAATCAGGTGCCGATTCAAGCACAGATTGCGGCCGCGCGTCACGTGGACGCAGCATTCGCAATGAAACCGCATTTGTGCACTATGGATCACATAACAAGTATTATGTTAAGTAACGGCCCGGTGCGAACTTCCCAATGCGGGGTAGTCGTCCTTTTGGTGCAAAATCTTACGGTTTCGCTTGGATTCTCCCGTC
>CAJXMR010000121.1 GCA_913056305.1 uncultured Ralstonia sp. | reverse complement strand
CTTGAACAATTCGGGATAGAGCATGGTAAGCCTTTGAATTTGCAGGCGGATTCTAACAGACAAGGTTGACCGGCCCCGGTTTTTCGTGTTGGCCGGCGCAAGGAACCTGATCTGCCCGTTTCCTATAGACAACAGGCCTGCCCGGCCGCAGATACGCCGTGGCCGGGCAATCCCTGGGCGCGTTCTCGATTCGCGCGCTTCGCGGTAGTCCGCGACGAGATGTCACGGCG
Organism: uncultured Ralstonia sp.; assembly: GCA_913056305.1. Taxonomy (GTDB): domain Bacteria; phylum Pseudomonadota; class Gammaproteobacteria; order Burkholderiales; family Burkholderiaceae; genus Ralstonia. Next base: position 13,618 of record CAJXMR010000121.1, on the reverse strand, counting down.
TGGTAGCCGTTCTCTTTTGTATGGGGCTGGCCGGGCGACGCCCGGCACGACTTCCAGTATAGAAAGCGTGTGGCCAGGCGCAGCCGCTGGTGTGCCACGCAAACGGCACTTTTGGTGCGGCGTGGCCGAAAGGCGTTATACCCTAGACTAAAGACAGTTCCATGTTTGCGCGTTTTCGGAGACCGTCCATGTTGTTTTCTGCCCTCGCTCCGCTCTCGGTGCACGGTCGGCTGTCGCGCCTATCGCGTCGTCTGGCGGCGGGCGTGCTGAGCCGGCATCACTTGCTGATCATCGCGATCGCCATCGTCATCGCCATCATTGCGCTGTTGCTGCCACGCACCGGCCACGCGGCGGCGAATGCGCCGGCGCCGCAACCGGCCGCCGCTGCGCCCGGCAAATGCCCGGCCAGCCTCGACTTTCGCGTCAAGCGCCTGCAGGACGACGCACCACAAGACCTCTGTCAGTACGCCGGGCGCGTGGTGCTGGTGGTCAACACCGCCAGCTATTGCGGCTACACCTATCAATACGAAGGGCTGGAAGCGCTGTACGCCAAATACCGCGACCAGGGCCTGACCGTGCTCGGCTTCCCCTCCAACGACTTCGAGCAGGAGCCCGGCAACCGCAAGGAGATCGCCGACTTCTGCTACAACACCTACGGCGTGAAATTCCCGATGTTCTCGAAGACGGCCGTGGTCGGGCCGCGGGCATCGCCGCTGTATGCATGGCTGGCGACGCAGACGCACCAGCCGCCCAAGTGGAACTTCCACAAATACCTGCTCGACCGCGGCGGCCGCATCGTGGCGGTGTACCCAAGCAAGGTCGAGCCGGGCGATCCGGCACTCATCAAGCGCATCGGCGCGCTGCTGGCCGAGCCCGCGCCGCAATGATTCGCGGACCTGCCGCGCGCTAGGCCGCGCGCATCGTGTCCGGAATCACGCCGTACAGAAACGCCGCCAGCTCATCGCGCCGGGCCATCGCATCGCGCTCGCCCAGGTCGATCAATTCTTGCGTGAACTCAGGCTCGAACAACAGGTAGCTGGCGAACGCCGCGCCACGCGCCTCGGTGCCACCCAGCGGCCGCAACAGCGCGCGCACCGTGCGCGGCAGCCGCTGCACGTGACGCGCCGCGATCAACTCGATGCGCTCCGACGGCGCCATCACCAGCACCTCGATCTTGCGCCAGCCGTCGCGCGCGTCGGCGATCTCGGGGTTGCGGCTGACCATCGCGTTGACGTGCTGCAAGCGCTCGATGTCCGCCGACAAACCGTCGAGGAACACGCTCGCCAGCGCCTGTCCCGCCACCTGCGCCAGCGTCGGATACCCCGAGCCCGGCACCGTGTCGTACCACCCCGGCTGCTGGCGCGCGGCCGCGCCCACCACCAGGATGCGGGTGGCGCCCAGATGGATGGCCGGCGACAGCGGCGACATCTGCCGCATCGTGCCATCGCCGAACCACTCGTCGTTGCCCTCGAGCTGCACCGCCTGCGCCGGGAAGATGAATGGGATGCTCGACGACGCCAGCAGATGCGACACGCCGATCTCGTCGGCCACCGCGATCCGCTGCGAGCGCTTCCACGGCAGCACGATGTGCGGCGACTGGTAGAACGTGACGTGGCGCCCCGTGGTGTAGGACAGCGCCGTCACGGCCAATGCACGCAGGGCACCCGCGTCGAAGGCAGCCTGCAGCTGCTGCGCATCATGCTGGGCCTGTAGCAGCTCGCGCAGCGGCGCGTTGTCGAACAGCGCGCGCGGCGTGTGGCCGGTCATCCAGCCGAAGGCCATGGCGGTCAGCCAGCGCGCGCCGCTGGCGCTCACGCGGCTGACATCGGTGCGATACACACGGTCGGCATGCAGACTGGCCCAGAGCTGTACCAGCGCTTCGGTCGCCTGCACGAAATCCTGCGCGCCGCGCGCCAGCCCGACGCTGTTGATGGCCCCGGCCGAGGTGCCGCAGATCACGTCGAACGGCGTGCCCAGCGTGTCCGGCGAGACCTCGCGCGCCAGGCGCGCAATGCCGCGCAGCACGCCGACCTGGTAGGCGGCGCGCGATCCGCCCCCCATCAGCAATAGCCCGGTCGAATCCATGCGTGCGGGTGGCGATGGCGAAGGTGTCAGGGGGTACCGGAGGCCGGCTTGGCTGCGGTGGACTTGGCGGGCGCCTTCTTTGCGACGGTCTTCGCGGCGGTCTTGGTGGCGGGCTTGCCAGCAGTCTTGGCCGTCTTGCCGGCGGGGGCCTTGGTTGGCTTGGCGGCAGGTTTGGGCGCGGCCTTTGCGGCCGGCTTGCCTGTCGCGCGACGTGCGGCGGCCGGCTTGGCTGCCGGTGCGCCGTTGCCCTCGATGTCCTCGGGCGCGGTATCCAGCCCTTCAGCGCCAGGCGCACCGCCAAAACCGGGGAAGCCGCCCGGGAAGCCCGGCATCAGGTTCTGCGGCATCGGCATGGCCGCCGCCGCTGAGCTGGCGATCTGGTTGAACTGCTGCTGCAGCAGGTTCCACCACGGCGACGGGTCCAGCGCCGCTGCTGCCGCGCGCGCGGCGGCCTGCGCCTGGGCGGCCGCCTGCGCGTGGGCCTCGGCCTCATCGTCGTCGGTGTCTTCGGCCTCGATCTCGGCTTCGTCTTCAGGCGGCGGCGCTTCGGCTTCGGCCGGCTTGGCCGTCGACGTATGCGGCCAGGCCGGTTTGCTCTCAGCCCCTGCCGCAGCCGATTCGCCGGGGCTGGACAGGTTGTCGAACGCCGAGCGCATCGCGTCCGGCGAGAGTGCCGAACCGAAGGTCTGCAGCGCGACCAGCGTGGCGCGCTGCACCTCCAGCCCCTGGATGGCGGTGCGCAGCAGGCTGGCATTCAACTGCAGCCAGCTCTCCACGGCACGCAGGTCGTGGATGCGCTTGTCGAGCTCCTCCAGGTCCATCGGCGGTGCGGCAAAGTTGGCCATGCTGGGCATGCCGCCTGCGGCCATACCGGCCAGACTGCCTCCCCACAGCTTGCGCAGAAAATCGAAACCGCCTTCGGCGAAGTTGGGCATCTGGGTGAACATGGTGTCTCCTACTGGGAAATTGTTTCTGAAGCCGGCGCCCATCAGGCGCCATCAAAGCTGGGCGGCCGTTTCTGCCGCAGGCTGGCGATACCCTCGCGCACGTCCGGCCCGGCAAACCCCATGAATTCGAGCGCGAGCGAGGTATCGAAGGTCGGCCCGGCCATGCGCAGCCAGCTGTTGAGCGCGTACTTGGTCCAGCGGATGGCTGTCTGCGAACCGGCGGCCAGGCGCTCCGCCACCTCGAAGGCGCGGTTGATCAGCTCCCCCTCCGGCACCGCCAGCGAGACCAGCCCGATGCGCTCGGCCTCCTCGCCCGACACCGATTCGCACAGCAGCAGGTAGTACTTGGCGCGGGCCATGCCGCATAGGAGCGGCCAGACGATCGCCGCATGGTCGCCGGCCGCCACGCCCAGGCGGGTATGCCCGTCGACGATGCGTGCGTCGCGGGCGGCAATCGAAATGTCCGCCAGCAGCCCCGCCACCAGCCCGGCGCCCACTGCCGGGCCGTGCATGGCACTGACGATGGGCTTGTCGCAGTTGATGACGTTGTAGACCAAGTCGCGCGCCTCGTGCCAGACGCGGGTGCGCACGTCGAAGTCGTTGGCCATCTGCTCGACCAGATTGAGGTCGCCGCCGGCCGAGAAGCCCTTGCCCTCGCCGCGGATCAGCGCCACGCGCACCGACGGCTCGGCCCCGACGTCGCGCCAGATCTCGGCCAGCTCGCGGTGCAGGCTGGCGTCCGCCGTGGACAGCTTGCGGTTGGCCGATTGCCCGGCGCCCATCACGATCTCGAGGATGGGGCCATGCTGCTTCAGGGTCAGCGCCTGGTAGCGGGCGAAGCGGGGAGCGAGCGAGTTCATAAGGGATCGGGATGTGATTCAAGCATAGCGGATCGGCCCGGGCGCCGGGCGGATACAACCGGCAACGTGTGATGCATCGTCACTTGCCGGTCGTGTCCGCCAGGCGCCATTGGCCGTTGCGGATCTGCGCCATCACGCGGGCGCGCTGGTCCAGGCCGACGTGGTCCTGCCGGCTCATGTTGACGATGCCGGTGGAGGTGGGCAGATCGCGCACGTTCTCCAGCGCGTCACGCAGCGCGGCGCGAAACTCGGGCGTGCCCGGCTTGGCACGCTTGAGCGCCACCGGCACGGCGCGCTGCAGCAGCAAACCGATATCGCCGGTATAGGCGGAAAAGATGGACACCGTGTTCTTGCCGAATTTCGCCTCATAGCGACGGGCGAAGTCGAGCGCCTGCTTCTTGACCGGGTCGCTGTCGGGCAGGAAGTTGGCGACCATCACCGGGCCGGTCGGCACGTAGGCGCCGTCGCAGTCCTTGCCGCACAGCTTGACGAACTCGTTGTTGGAGACGCCGTGGTTGAAGTAGATCTTGCCGGCATAGCCGCGCTCGGCCAGCGCGCGGGCGGGCAGCGCGGCCGGCGTGCCGGAGCCGCCGATCACCACCGCATCCGGCTTGCTCGCCAGCAGGTGCAGCACCTGCGCGGTCACGCTGTTGTCGGTGGGCGAGAAGCGCTCGGTGTCGGTGATGCGGATGTGCTTGAGATCGGCAAAGCGCTGCACTTCGGTCAGGAAGGCCTCGCCCAGCGCGTTGGCAAAGCCGATGTAGGCGATGGTCTTCACGCCGTGCGCGGCGGCATGCTCGGCAATGAGCGAGGCCATGTGCGAATCGGAGTGCGGCGTCTTGAAGATCCAGCGGCGCTGCGCGTCCATCGGCTCGATCAGCCGTGCGGACGAGGCCAGCGAGATGACCGGCGTCTTGCCCTCAGCCGCCACGTCGATCATCGCCAGCGTGTTGGGCGTGGTGGACGAGCCGATGATGAGGTCGACGTTTGACTCACTGATCAGCTTGCGCGTGTTGGTGACGGCGCGGTTGGTGTCGGAGGCGTCGTCGAGCACGATGGTCTCGACTTTCTGGCCGGCGATCTCGGTGGGTAGCAGTTTGATCGCGTTTTTCTCGGGCAACCCTAGCGACGCCTGTGGCCCCGTGGCCGAGACCGTCACGCCGATGCGGATGTCCGCCTGCGCGGCGGAGGACAGCACAACGCTGGCACAGGCCAGCCCCAGTCCAACCAACACTGCTGCACGTCGCTGCATGGGTGTCTCCTCCCGGTGGTTTGGCAGCAGCGTAGCGGTTTTGCGACGGTTTGGCGATGCGGGGCGGCCCGGGTGGTCCGGTTCAGGCTGCCAGCGCAGTGATACCGGCGCGCGGCAAGGCCTCCTCCACCAACGCACGCATCGACTCCAGCACCGCCGCCTGCGGCATGAGGCCGAAATTGTGCAGTGCCATGACGTGATCGACGCCCATGTCGGACAGCCGCGCGAGCTTCTCGGCCACCGCATCGGGCGTGCCGAACAAGGACAGGCCGCTCGCCATCACGTCGTCATACGTTTGCCGGCGCGCATAGAGCCGCGTGGCGACGTAGAGGTCGAACGGTGCTGCAGCGGTCGCCCGCACCGCGGCTTCGGTCGGGCCGACGTGCGTGTGCAGCGCCACCGCCGCCATGCCGCGCGCGTCTTCGATGCCGGCGTCAAGCAGGCCGCGCCGGTAGTCGTCCATCAGTAGGCGAATGTCGTCAAAGCCATCGACCGACGCATACGGCACGAACAGCATGCGCCGCCCCTGCCGGCCGATGTGGTACGCCGCCTCGCGCCGCAGGATCGCCACGTGGATCGGCACGCGGGCCTGCACCGGCAGCACGTTCAGGCGTACGTCACGGATGGTGTGGAACTGGCCTTCGTGCCGCACGCGCTCGCCGGAAAGCAGCCGCTCGACCAGCATCAGCGCCTCGTCGAAGCGCTCGCGCTTGATGGCGGGATCGACGTCGTAGCCCTCGAACTCGTGCTTCAGGTAGCCAGAGCCGACGCCCAGCGACAGCCGCCCGCCCGACAGCGCGTCGACCATCGCGTAGTTCTCGGCCACCGTCAGCGGGTGGTGGAAGGTGAGGATGGAGATGGCGGTACCCAGGCGCAGGCGTTGCGTCTGCGCGGCCAGGTGCGAGAGGAAGACGGCGGGGTTCGGCACCGCGCCATATTCATGGAAGTGGTGCTCGGCCACCCAGAAGGTGTCGTAACCGAGCGCCTCGGCATGGCGGGCCTGGGCGATGACGTCTGCGTAGAGTTGCGGCAGACTGCGGGGCCGGTCCGGATAGTGGTCCTGCACGGAAAAGATCGACAGCTTCATGACGTCTCCTGGTCTTTTCCGACGCGCAAGGCCGCCGCGCCGGTTGTATCTTTTTTCGTAACGCGTATCTTATAAAGCGACACCCAAGAGTTCAAGATGCCCACCGCCGACGATCTTGCTGACACCCTCCCGCCCGACGACGCACCGGCCGAAGACGCCGCGCCCGAACGCACCAGCGCCGGCATCCAGTCCGCCGAGATCGCGCTGACGGTGCTCGCGGCGATGGCGCGCACGGGTGGCGCGCACGCCGTCTCCGAGTTGGGCCGCGCGCTGGGCATGCCGCGCGCCAAGGTGCATCGCTACCTGGTGTCGCTCGAGCGCATGGGCTTTGTCGAGCAGGACCCGGCCTCGGCGCGCTACCGGCTGGGGGCGCAGGCGCTGCTGGTGGGGCTGTCGGCGCTGTCGGACGTGGATTTCGTGCGCGAAGGCAGCCTGATGCTGCCCAAGCTGGCCGAGCGGCTGAACGAGAGCGTGTTCCTCTCGGTGTGGACCAACCGCGGCCCGGTGATCGTGCGCTGGGAAGACGGCGGCCGACCGGTGACGGTGAACGTGCGCGTCGGCTCGGTGATGCCGCTGCTGAACTCGGCCACGGGCCAAGCGTGCGCGGCGTGGATGCCGGAAATCCAGATCGTGCCGCTGATCGACCGCGAGCTGCGCGGCCCCGGCGCGGGCCGAGCAGGGCTGACCGATTGGCTGAACTGCCGCGCGCGCTGGCAGGCGGTGCGGCATGAAGGCGTGGCGCGCATTGCGGGCACGCTGGTGGACGGCATCGATTCGTTGGCGGTACCGGTGCTGGACGCGCAGGGCACGCTAGTGGGTGCCATCACGGCGCTGGGGCTGTCGAGCGTATTCGACTCCAGCCTGGAGGGCGCTGGCGTGCACCTGTTGCGCGACGCAGGGCGGGCACTGTCGCAGCGCCTGGGCTATCACGGCCAGGCGCTGGCGGCAGGAGCGGCCACGCCGGCCAAACGCGGGCGCCGTCCGAAGACCGCACCCGAATCAGCGTAACGCTTAGCTGTGCGTGCCCGGCGCGACGACCTCCTGGTCGATCGCCCCGAAGATCGACACGCCGTTGGCGTCGAACATTTCGATCTTCACCGTGTCGCCATAGCGCATGAACTCGGTGATGGGCGCGCCGGCGTCGATGGTCTCCAGCATGCGCTTCTCGGCAATGCAGGCGACCCCCTTGCTGCGGTCCACGTTGGAGATCGTGCCCGAGCCGACGATGCTGCCCGCGCGCACGTTGCGCGTCTTGCAGATGTGCGCGATCAGCTGGCCAAAGTCGAACACCATGTCGGTGCCGCACTCGGGCTGGCCGACCTTCTTGTTGTTCCAGCGCACCGTCATCGGCAGGTGGACGCGGCGCTCGCGCCACGCGTCGCCCAGCTCGTCGGGCGTGACTGCCACCGGCGAGAACGCCGTGGCCGGCTTGCTCTGGAAGAAGCCGAAGCCCTTGGCCAGCTCCGCCGGAATCAGGTTGCGCAGTGACACATCGTTGGCCAGCACGATCAGGCGGATGCCCTCGGCGGCGGCGGCCGGCTCGGTGCCCATCGGCACATCACCGGTGATGACGGCCACCTCGGCCTCGAAGTCGATGCCGAAGGCCTCGCTGCGGCAGACGATGGGGTCGTGCGCGCCGGCCAGGTCGTCGGAGCCGCCCTGGTACATCAGCGGGTCGGTCCAGAACTCGGGCGGCATCTCGGCGCCGCGCGCGCGGCGCACGAGTTCCACGTGATTGACGTAGGCCGAGCCGTCGGCCCATTGGTAGGCGCGCGGCAGCGGTGCCATGCAGTTGGCGGCATCGAACGCAAACGGGTGGCGTGCGCGGCCGGCGTTGAGCTGATCGCTCAGCTCCTGCAGCTGCGGCGCGTAGAAGGCCCAGTCGTCCAGCACGCGCTGCAGCGTCCCGGCGATGTGCGTGGCGTAATGCGCGGTCTTCAGGTCGCGCGAGACCACGGCCAGTTGGCCGTCGCGCGAGCCATCCTTGAGGGTGGCGAGTTTCATGGTGGTTCGTGTGCAGGAAAAAAGCTGCGCGGATGCTACACCATGCTTCGGCTAAACTGGGCCGGATTGCCCCGACCCACCCGACCATGCCCACGCCGCCCGCCGACGCCGAGCTCGACTTGGACCTCGACCCAGAATCTGCCGGGGATGCGCCCGCGCGCACGGGCATCCAGTCCATCGAAGTGGGCTTTCGCTTGCTCGACGTGCTCGCGCGCACCAGCGGCCCGATGATGCTGCGCGACCTCGCGCGCGCCGCGCCGATGAACCCGGCCAAGGCGCACCGCTACCTGGTCAGCTTCGCGCGCCTGGGGCTGGTGGCGCAGACGCCCGAGGGCCGCTATGACCTCGGCCCCTTTGCTGCCGAAATGGGGCTGGTGAGCCTGAACCGGCAGGACCCGATGCGCCGTGCCCGCCCCGCCGCCGCCGCCCTGCGCGACGAGATCGACCACACCATCGGCCTGGCCGTGTGGGGCAACCAGGGCCCGGCCATCGTGCACTGGGAAGAGGCCAGCCACCCCGTCACCGTCAGCCTGCGCCTGGGCGATGTGATGCCGATGCTGAACTCGGCCACCGGCCGCGTGTTCGGCGCCTACCTGCCGCGCGCGCAGACGCTGCCCTTCATCCAGCGCGAACTTGACCGCTTTGCGGGAGTCGATACCACCACGCCAGCCGATCCCGAGCAACCGCGCACGCTCCAGGCGTATGACGCCCTCTGCACAGAAGTGCGTGCACGTGGCGTCTCGCGCATCCACGGCGGCGTGCTGCCGGGGATCAACGCGATGTCGCTGCCGGTGTTCGACGCCAACGGCCAGCTGTGCCTGGTGCTGATCGCCCTGGGCGCGCAAAGTACCTTCGACACCACCGCGAGCGGCCCGCTGGAGCGCCGCTTGCGACAAGCCGTGCAACAGCTTTCCGCCGATCTTGGATACGTTCCGCCCCTCGCCGCACACGCCTGACCCCCTGCCCGCCGCCGGCAACCCGGCGGCGACAGGACGCTCGACCCGTTGGCGCCGCTGGGGTGTGGTGATCCTGGCCGCGCTGCTGCTGCACGGCATTGCGGTGATGTGGGTCGCGCGCAGCCACCAGATGGCATGGCCGCCCGAACCCGAGCAGATCGTGCCGACGCTGCTGCTGCACCCGGAGCCGGTGCGGGCGCCAACGCCCGCCCAACCGAAGGCAGCGCCCAAACCCGTTGCGGCCAAACCACGCCCGGCGCCACCTTCGCCTGCGCCCGCACCGACCCCGGCAGAGACGCCGACCACGCCCCCCGAAGACGCCGACGTCCCGGTCGGCGCAGCCGCGGCCGCCGCGGCCGACACCGGCATGGTCCGCGACCTGAGCGGCGACAGCAACGCGCCGCCCGCCTCGGAGCCCGACGCACGCTTCGCCGCGCCGCCCTCGGCCACGCTGCACTACGCCACCTACGTCAACGGCGTACGCAACGAGAACGGCGTGATCCGCTGGACCACCGACGGCCGCGCGTACGCGCTGGCGGTGGAGATCCCGCTGCCGCTGTTCTTCGGCTCACTCAGCTTCCGCAGCACGGGCGCCGTCGATGACTACGGCCTCGCCCCGCAGCAATACGAAGAGAAGCGCGGGCGGCGTCAGCCCGACGTCACGACCTTCCATCGCACGGCGGACCCCGTGCCAGCCTCTGGCGTACCGGGCGGTCCGACCATCACATTCACCCGCACACCAACGGTGGTGCCGCTGCCGGACGGCGTGCAGGACCGCTTCAGCGTGTTCCTGCAGCTGACCGGCCTGGCGCGCGGCAACCCCTCGCGGCTGACCAGCCCGGGCGTGACGCTCGACCTCCCCATCGCCGACACCGACAGCGTGGAAGTCGCGCGCGTGCAGCGCGTGGGCGAAGACATGATCGACACGCCGGACGGCCCCATCCGCGCACAGCACTTCGTGCGCCTGCCGCGCCGCGAGGGCGACGCACGCCGCGTCGAGATCTGGCTGGCCGCCGAGCGCGGCTGGCTACCGGTGCGGCTGCGCCAGACCGAGCCCGGCGGCATGCAGTTCGAACTCGATTACCTGTCCCAGGAATGAGCCGCACCAGGAGCCAGCCATGACCGCAGACGCCATCACCGAATCGGGCCACGTCGAGGCCAACGGCATCCGCATCCGCTACCGCATCGACGGCGCGGACGGCCCGTGGGTCATGCTCGCGCATGCGCTGGGCGTGGACCACCAGATGTGGGACAGCCTCGCGCACCGCCTGGCCGCGCGCCACCGCGTGCTGCGCTACGACGCACGCGGCCATGGCGGCACCACCGCCCCGCACGGCGCCTACACGCTGTTCCAGATGGCCGATGATGCGGCCGGCCTGCTCGATGCGCTGGCGCCGCTTGCACCCATTCAGCGGGTGCATTTCGTCGGGCTGTCGATGGGCGGCATGGTGGCGCAGGTGATGGGCGTGCGCTATCCGCAGCGGCTGCTCTCGCTCACGCTGTGCGACACCGTGTGCCATACGCCCATCGCCGCACACGCGATGTGGGACGAGCGCATCGGGCAGGTCGAGGCCCACGGCATGGCCGGCATGGTCGAGCCCACCTTGCAGCGCTGGTTGACCGCGCCGTATCGCGAAGCGCATCCCGAGGTAGTCGAGCGCATCCGCGCCCTGCTGCTCGCCACCGTGCCGCATGGCTATGTCGGCGCCTGCCTTGCCATCAAAGCGCTCGACACGCGCACTGCGCTCGCACGCATTGCCTGCCCGACGCTCGTCACCACCGGCGAAGAGGATGCCGGCGCGCCCGTCGAGGTCGCGCGCGAGATCGCCTCGCGCATTCCGAACGCGCGCTTGAAAGTGATTCCGCATGCCGCGCATCTGGCCCCTGTCGAACAGGAGGAGGCCTTCCTCACCGATCTGGACGAGTTCCTGGGACACGCCGGTTGCGGCAGTCAGTGTGAGACACCCTGACCGGTCGCTCTACCGCCAAAAGCCGGGACCGCCTGTCACATCGCCGCGCGTCCACTGTCCAAACGGTGGACGGGGGCTTGCACCATTCGAAGCATTCACGGAAAGGTCTTGTTACGCCCTCGCTCGGGCCGACACACATTCGAACTCGCGCTCGCGAACTTTGTGGCCGATTATTAAGCCCAAGGAGTAGATGGGGCAGACGGGTCAGTGACGCGGGCCTGATCACCCCTTGAAGTCGGGACCAGGAGCCCCATCTACCCGGTGCAGAAGTTGGCAGTCCCCACAACAGCAACACGAGTTTCCGCCCGGAGGTGCACCATGCAAATGATCTACAACAGCGACAACTACTGCGTTGTCGAGTTCGGTGCAGACGGCCAGCACGCCATGCTTTCCGCGGGCGGCTACGAGATCGTGGACAAGAACCTCAAACGTGAAATCTTCCTCGGCGGCGAGCTTGCCGAGCATTTCCGCGAGGATGTGAAACGGTTGATCGCCAGCGAACCCACGGTCGAAGAAGTCGACGACTTCCTCGGCAAGTTCGATACGGTGATGACGCAGCCGGTGACCATGCACTGACGCGACATCCAGGCGGCGCGCGATGCCGCTCGGCCGGAGTCTCCGGCCAAAGAAAAACGCCCGGGCCTTGCGGCTGCGGGCGTTTTTTCCTTTGCGCGGAAGCGACTATTGAAGCGATAGGCGTTGCCTAACACTGCTCCCAGGGCAGTCCCGCATGTCGCCACCCGTTGAGCGTGTTGCGATGGCGCGTGCCATCGAGATCGCCCTCGAAGCCATGACGCACCACATAGACCTCGCGGAAGCCCGCTTCCTCCAGCGCCTGCGCGGCCGCGGCCGAGCGGTTGCCGCTGCGGCAGATCAGCACGATCGGCCGTTCGATGCCGTGGCCGGACAGCTTGCGCACAGTGGGCACGAACTCCGGATTCACCTCCCAGTGCGGGCCGTCGTTCCACGAGACATGGTGCGCGCCGGCGGGGTGACCGACAAACAGATGCTCCATCTCGCTGCGGCAATCGATGAAGAGCGCGGCGGGCATGCGCTGCAGGAAGGTGTGGGCGTCGGCGGGGTCGAGCAGTTGCATGGCGGCGTCAAAGAAAGGGCTTGATGTCGATTATAGGATCGTGGGACCCCGCAACAGCGGCAAGTCCTTGACGCGACTGGTAAAATTCCGTTTTGGCCGCAAATTTCCACAGCCTGCCCGGCCGATGCCCTCTGGAGTCCCCATGACCGCGCCCCTGCCCTACACCCGTGCCGCCAACCTGCCCGCGCTGCTGCGCGAGCGCATCCTGATCCTGGACGGCGCGATGGGCACCATGATCCAGCGCTACAAGCTCAACGAGGCGCAGTACCGCGGCGAGCGCTTTGCCGACCACCCGATCGACGTGAAGGGCAACAACGAGCTGCTGCTGCTCACGCGCCCGGAGGTCATCCGCGAGATCCACGAGCAGTACCTGGCCGCCGGTGCGGACCTGATCGAAACCAACACCTTCGGCGCCACGACCATCGCGCAGGAAGACTACAAGATGGCCGAGCTGGCCTACGAGATGAACGTGGTGGCGGCGCGCCTGGCGCGCGAGGCCTGCGACAAGTACAGCACGCCCGAGCGCCCGCGCTTCGTGGCCGGCGCCTTCGGCCCGACGCCCAAGACCGCCAGCATCTCGCCCGACGTGAACGACCCGGGCGCGCGCAACGTCAACTTCGACCAACTGCGCGACGCCTACTACGAGCAAGGCAAGGCGCTGCTCGAAGGCGGCGCCGACGTATTCCTGGTCGAGACCATCTTCGACACGCTCAACGCCAAGGCCGCGCTGTTCGCCATCGACGAGCTGTTTGAAGACACCGGTGAGTGCGTGCCCGTGATGATCTCCGGCACCGTCACCGACGCGTCGGGCCGCATCCTCTCGGGCCAGACCGTGGAGGCGTTCTGGAACAGCCTGCGCCACGCCAAGCCGATCACCTTCGGCCTGAACTGCGCGCTGGGCGCCGCGCTGATGCGCCCGTACGTCGCCGAGCTGGCCAAGATCTGCGACACCGCCGTGTCGTGCTACCCGAACGCCGGCCTGCCTAACCCGATGAGCGACACGGGCTTCGACGAAACGCCCGACGTGACCTCCAGCCTGGTCGACGAATTTGCCGCCGCGGGTCTCGTGAACCTGGTGGGCGGCTGCTGCGGCACCACGCCCGAGCACATCCAGGCGATTGCCGAGCGCGTGGCCAAGCGCAAGCCGCGCAGCTGGCCGGGCCAGTACCGCAACGCCGCCTGAGCCCCGCATCGCCCCACATCCGCCGCCCCCTTTTTGCATCAGAAGATCATGACCGACCACCCCATGCGCCTCTCCGGCCTCGAACCGTTCAACATCGGCGAGGACACGCTGTTCGTCAACGTTGGCGAGCGCACCAACGTCACCGGGTCCAAGGCGTTCGCGCGCATGATCCTGAACA
>CAJXMR010000120.1 GCA_913056305.1 uncultured Ralstonia sp. | reverse complement strand
GTTCGCGCAGGGCTCGGGCGACCAGCGTCTTCTCATCGAGCACGCCAAAGCGGTTCGGCAGGGCGCCGAGCATCAGGTTTTCCGCGACCGTGAGTTCCGGTACGAGATGCAGCTCCTGGTAGATGATCGCGATGCCCGCCGCGATGGCCGCGCGCGTGTTGGCAAACTGCTGCGGCATGCCATCGAGCGACAACGTACCCGCCTCCGGGTGGTTGACGCCCGACAGCACCTTGAGCAGCGTCGACTTGCCTGCGCCGTTCTCGCCCATCAGGCCGTGCACTTCGCCGCGGCGGATGTCGAGCGAGACGCGGTCGAGCGCCAGCACGCCGGGGAAGCGCACGGTGATGCCTTCAAGCTGCAGATAGGCGTCACGCACGGCAGCGTCGGGCGTGCCGGCTTCATCAAGTGAGAGGACTGTCATCGGATGCTCTTTGCGGATGAACACCGGGCGCGGACGGGAACTGCTGCATTCCCGTCCACGCCGCGCGTTGCATCAGATACCCAACTCCTTGCGCACGTCCTGCCAGTTGCCGCGCACCATCAGCTTGCCGGTGGTCTGCGTATCGGCCGGTGGCTGCTTGCCGGTCTTGATCCAGTCGACGAGGTTGGCGGTGCTGTCCTTGCCATGGTTGGTCGAGCTGACCGCGATCGTGCCGAAGAAGCCCGTCGGCTCCTTCTTCTGGAACTCGGCAAAGGCCTCGCCGGCACCATTGATGCCGACGCCGATCACGTCGGCGGAGGGAATGTGCAACTGCTCGGTCGCGCGCACGCCGCCCAGTACGGTCTCTTCGTTGAGCGCGAAGATCACCCACTTCTTGATGTCCGGATGCCGCGCCAGCACCGGCGACACCGCGTTGAAGCCGCCTTCATCGTCGGTGGTCTTCTGCGGGGCGTCGAAGATGTTCTCCTTCTTGAAGCCGCCGGCGAGCAGCGATTGCGTGGCGCCATCGGTGCGCAGCTTGGCGGTCGGCAGTTCGTAGTTCGTGATGCGCAGCGCGCCGACTTCCTCCGGCTTCCAGCCGCGACGCTTCATCTCGTCGCTGATCGCCTGGCCGACCTGGTTGCCGATCTTGAACGCCGACATGCCGAGGTGGGGCACGTTGCCCAGCGGCTTACCGGACGAATCGACGAGCTGATCGTCGACGGTGACGAACTTCATGTTGTAGCGCTTGGCGCGCGCGGCGATGGCCGGGCCCAGGCGCACGTCCGGCGCGCAGATGACGAAGCCCTTGGCGCCTTGCGCGCCCAGGTTGTCGATGGCCGACAGCACCTTCTCGCCATCGGGCGTGCCGATGTTCACTACCGAGAAGCCGTCTTTCTGGCCGAGCGCGGTGGCGGCCTTCTGCTCGTTGATGAACCAGGCCTGCTCGGGCATCTTGACCAGGAAGCCGATCTTGAGCGGCTCGTCGGCACGGGCCGGCACGCTGGCGGCCAGCGGCGCCAGGCAGAGGGTGGCCGCAAGGGCGGACAGGGTCAGCCGGCGAAGTTTGCGTTGCATGGTTGTCTCCTCGTTGGAACGGCTCTTATGGCACTGCGTGAAAAGGGAACGGCGGAAGGGGTGCAGGTTGACGGTCAGGGCGCGAACGGCTCGACCCAGTAGCGCCGGCCGAGCAGCATGGCGTCGGCCACGTGCTGCAGCGGCCGGACATCCACGTCGCTCGCGCCGCTGGCGATCAGTTCGAGAAAGCGTGCGTACAGGCTTGGGTATTCGCGTTCCGGGCCGACATCGATCTCGTCGCGGTCGATGATCAACTGCTTGCCGCCTTGCGCCAGCCGCAGCGTACCGTTGCGGGTGGTGACATCGATCTGCCACAGCTCGCCGGCGGTATGACGCCAGTCGAACTCAGCTTGAATCGGGGTGCCGCGCTCATCGGTGAAGGCCAGGTCGGCGGTAATCGGGGTGTGCCGGTTGGCGGGCACCCGCAGCTCGGCCGAAGTCAGGAAGAACGCGCGTGGCAGCATGTGGGTCAGGATCGACAACGCGTTGATGCCGGGGTCGAACACGCCCAGGCCGCCTGGCTGCCAGATCCATTCCTGGTTCGGGTGCCAGCGGCGCACGTCTTCCTTCCATTGCACGTCGACCGACACGATGGTCTGGCTGGCAAGCCACGCGCGCGCCGCCTCGACGCCGGGCGCGTGGCGCGAGTGCCAGGACGCGAAGAGCGTGCAGCCGTGTTCTCGCGCCAGTTCGGTGAGGATCGCGACCTCGGCCACGCTGGTGCCGGGCGGCTTTTCCAGCATGACGTGCTTGCCTGCGGCGAGTGCGGCGCGCGCCTGCGCAAACCGCACCTGCGGCGGCGTGCACAGGGAGAGCGCCTGCAGCTCTGGCTCGGCCGTCAGCATGGCGTCGAGCGTCGTGTAGTGCGGCAGGCCGTCGACGCGTGAGTGCGGGCTCGCGCAGGCAGCGAGCTTGAACCCCGGCTGCGCAGTCAGCGCCGGCAGGTGCTGATCGCGGGCGATCTTGCCCACGCCGACGATGCCGATGGCGATCTGCGTGGTCACGGGGCGTTCGATCTCCAAGGTGGTGGTTTGCATCGGTTCATGCCGCATGACTTATCGCCCCCAGCGCAGCACCAGCGGATCGAGCCGCCGGGCGATGTCGATCAGGCCCCGGCGCGCGTCCGGATGCAGGGCCGGGAGCGGGTGGCGCGGCGCCTCGCAGCCGATCACGCCGCCTTCCTTCATCAGCGCTTTGGCGGCCAGCAGGCCGGTCTGGCGGTTCTCGTGGTTGATCAGCGGCAGCCAGCGCGCGTACTGCGCGTAGGCCACGTCATGCCGCCCCTGGCGATGCGCTTCGAGGATCGGCCGGATGCCGTCGGGATACGCGCCGCCGGTCATGGCGCCGGTGGCACCGGCGTCGAGGTCGGCCAGCAGCGTGATGGCCTCCTCGCCGTCCCACGGGCCTTCCACCGCGTCGCCGCCCAGGCGGATCAGCTCGCGCAGCTTGGCGGCCGCACCGGGCGTCTCGATCTTGAAGTAGGCCACGTGCTCGATCTCGCGCGCCATGCGGGCCAGGAAGGCGGCGGACAGCACGGTGCCGCTGGCCGGCGCGTCCTGGATCATGATCGGAATGTCCACCGCGTCGGATACCTGCGCAAAGAACTCGTGGATCTGCGCTTCAGGTACGCGGAAGGTCGCGCCGTGGTAGGGCGGCATCACCATCAGCATGGCGGCGCCCATGTCCTGCGCCCGGCGGCTGCGTTGCGCGCAGACTTGGCTGCTGTAGTGCGAGGTGGTGACGATCACGGGCACGCGGCCTGCCACGTGTTCCAGCGCGGTGCGGGTGAGCAGTTCGCGCTCGTCGTCGGACAGCGCGAACTGCTCGGAGAAATTCGCCAGGATGCACAGGCCGTCCGAGCCGGCATCGATCATGAAGTCGATCGCGCGCTTCTGGCTCGGCAGGTCGAGTTCGCCTGATTCGGTGAAGGTGGTGGGCACCACTGGGAAGATGCCCCGGTAGCGTGGTGCCGGGCGGGCGGGGTGGACGGTCAGCAAGCCGGTCTCCTCGGAATGTGTCGGCCTTAGTGCGAGTGACGCGGCACCGCAGCACCGCGACAGCCGACCAGGAAATCCAGGTCGCAGCCTTCGTCGGCCTGCAGCACGTGGTCGACGTACAGGCGCTGGTAGCCGCCGCCGTCGCCGTGGGAGCGCGGCGCCTGGTAGGCGGCCATGCGGCGTGCCAGTTCCGCCTCGTCGATGTCGAGGTGCAGCGTGCCGGCCTCGCAGTCGAGTTCGATCCAGTCGCCGTCCTGCACCGCAGCCAGCGGGCCACCGGACGCAGCCTCGGGCGCCACGTGCAGCACCACCGTCCCGTAGGCGGTGCCGCTCATGCGTGCGTCGGAGATGCGCACCATGTCCTTCACGCCCTCGCGCAGCAGCTTGGGCGGCAGCCCCATGTTGCCGACCTCGGCCATGCCGGGGTAGCCCTTGGGTCCGCAGTTCTTCATCACCAGCACGGACGTCGCATCTACTTCCAGGGTCTCGTCGATGATGCGTTCCTTGTAGTGCTCAAGGTTCTCGAACACGACTGCCCGGCCGCGATGCCGCAGCAGTTCCGGGCTGGCCGCTGACGGCTTGAGCACCGCGCCACGCGGGGCGAGGTTGCCGCGCAGCACGCGGATGCCGCCGTCATCGATCAGCGGGTTGTCGAGCCGGCGGATGACCTCGTCGTTGGTGATGGGCGCGTCCTTTACGTTGTCCCACAGCGTCCTGCCGTTGACGGTCAGCGCATCGGGATGCGGCAGCAGGTCCGCCTCGCCCAGGCGTCGCAGCACGGCGGGCAGGCCGCCGGCGTAATAGAACTCCTCCATCAGGAAGCGGCCCGACGGCATCAGGTCGACCAGGGTCGGAGTGTCGCGGCCGATGCGCGCCCAGTCCTCCAGCTCCAGCGGCACGCCGATGCGCCCGGCGATCGCCTTGAGGTGGATCACCGCGTTGGTCGAGCCGCCGATGGCCGCGTTGGCGCGGATGGCGTTCTCGAACGCGGCGCGCGTGAGTATCTTGGACAGCGTCAGCCCCTGCAGCGCCATCTCGACGATGCGGGTGCCGGACAGATGGGCCAGCACGTAGCGCCGCGCGTCCACCGCCGGAATGGCAGCGTTATGCGGCAGCGACGTGCCCAGCGCCTCGGCCATGCACGCCATGGTGGAGGCCGTGCCCATCGTGTTGCAGGTGCCGGCCGAGCGCGACATCCCGGCTTCGGCCGAGAGGAAGCGGTGCAGGTCGATCTCGCCGGCCTTGAGCGATTCGTGCAGTTGCCACACGGCGGTGCCCGAGCCGATGTTCTGTCCATCCAGCTTGCCGTTGAGCATCGGGCCGCCAGTCACCACGATGGCTGGCACATCGCAACTGGCCGCGCCCATCAGCAGGGCGGGCGTGGTTTTGTCGCAGCCGGTCAGCAGCACCACCGCATCGATCGGGTTGCCGCGGATGGCTTCTTCGACATCCATGGCGGCGAGGTTGCGCGTGAGCATGGCGGTCGGGCGCAGGTTCGACTCGCCGTTGGAGAACACCGGAAATTCCACCGGAAAGCCGCCGGCCTCATAGATGCCGCGCTTGACGTGCTCGGCCAGCTTGCGGAAGTGCGCGTTGCACGGCGTCAGTTCCGACCACGTGTTGCAGATGCCGATGATCGGGCGGCCGTCGAATTCGTGGTCGGGGATGCCCTGGTTCTTCATCCAGCTCCGGTACATGAAGCCGTTCTTATCGGCGGTGCCGAACCATTGGGCCGAGCGCAGCTTGGGTTTCGATTCCGACATGGGTTCCTGAGCGTTGAGACGGGACGCGGATACGGCGGCAGCGTGGCCGCTGTGTCCGGAATATCAAATGGGATCGCGGCGTGGCCTGGCGGGCCCGGGTGTGTGGGGCCGCCAGACACGGCGCGTGGCACGTGACTTGTCTCCGTGTGTTTTGTGTTTTTTGATCGCTCCGAGTGTACGGAGGGGCCTGATATCCTTCCAATGAAATATTGGTCGTGATCGATATTCAATTTGATATCTACGGGGAATCCCGATGTCGAACTCCAGCCCCTGGTATGTCCGTGCGCGCCTGAAGACGCGGCAACTGTTGCTGCTGATTGCCTTGGCCGAAGAGGGCAACATCCACCGGGCGGCGGCCGCGCTCAACATGACGCAGCCGGCTGCCTCCAAGCTGCTGCGCGAGCTGGAAGCGATGCTCGACGTGCAGTTGTTCGAGCGCATGCCGCGTGGCATGCGGCCTACGCGCTACGGCGACGCGTTGATTCGGCATGCGCGGGCAGTGGTTGGCAGCCTGGACCAGGCGCAGGAGGAGGTGCTGGGGCTCAAGGCCGGACACCTTGGCCACGTGGCGGTGGGCACCATCACCTCGCCGGGTGTGAGGCTGCTGCCGCCGGTGGTGGCGCAAGTCACCCGTGAGCACCCGGGCTTGCGGGTGTCGCTGGAGATCGAGAGCAGCAATGTGCTGCTGGAGCGGCTGGCGCAGGACAAGCTCGACCTGGTGGTCGGCCGGCTCTTTGCCGAGCACGACAAGCTGCACCTGCGCTACGAGCCGCTGGCCGACGAGCCGGTCTATGCGGTAGCCCGCCCGGGGCATCCGTTGCTGGAGGCACCGGCATTGACGCTGCAGGATGTGCAGCAGGCGACCTGGGTGGTGCCGCCCATCGGCAGCGTGCTGCGCCACCGGTTCGACCTGATGTTCCAGCGCGCGAGCCTGACGGCGCCGTCGAGCGTGGTGGAGACCTCCGCGCTGCTGTTCCTGACTCGCATCCTGGAGCAAAGCGACATGCTCGCGGTGATCGGCGCCGACGTCGCGCAGTACTACGCGTCATATCGCATGGTGGCGATCCTGCCGCTGCCGATGCCGTGCCAGATGGACGACTTCGGCATCATCACGCGCACGGATCGGTTGCTCTCCCCGGCGGCGTTGCAGGTGGCCGAGGCGTTGCGTGTGGCGGGCCGGACGGCGTATGGCGCCGGCAGCGCCGAGAGGTAGGCAGGTTGATCCGCGTTGAAACAAAAAAGCCCGCAGTCGCGGGCTTTTTGCTGTTCCGGGCGATCGGCTCAGGCCGAGGGCAGCGTACCGTTCGGCGTCAGATGGTTGACGGCTTCAGGCAGACCTTCGGCAAGCTGGTTGGCGATTTCGCCCTCATTGACGCCGAAGGTCGAGGCCAGCTGCGACAGCGCGCCACTGCCGCCCAGCGCCTGGGTGATTTGTTCGCCAGAGACGGGCAGGTTCTGACCATTGCCGATCCACGAGCGGACTTGGTCACCCAGGCCGGCTTGTTCCAGGATCTGCTGCAGCGGGCCGAGGCCGCCCGGCGCGGCTGCATCCACGGCGGCGTGATCGGCGTTGCCACCGCCCGTCAGTTGGCCGAGCAGGCCACCGAGACCGCCCAGCGCGCCAGCACCACCGAGCATGCCGGCCAGCGAACCGAGCGAGCCCAGCAGGCCACCGCCTTGATCGCCTTGTGCGGCGGCATCACCGGCCGGGGCGTTGCCGTGCTTCATCGCCAGATAGGCCAGCAGGCCGGCTGCCAGCAGGACCTTCTTGTTGCCCAGCAGGGAGGACTGCCCGTCGCCAGCGCTGTTGCCAGCCAGGCCGCCGAGAACCGAATCGAGTAGACCCATGATGAGGCTCCTATCGTGTGTGGCGGGAAGGGGTGCCCGCCAGGTGGGGATCAAGCGATCAAAATTCGCCGAGCACGGCGTGCAGCGCGGAGATGGCCACCAGCGCCGCAGACTCCGTTCTGAGGATACGTCGGCCAAGTGTCAGCGGTAAGTAACCGGCGGCCTCGGCGAGCGACTCCTCGTCGGGGGCCAGCCCGCCCTCGGGACCGATCAGCAGTTCGATGCCGGCGGCGCCGATGCGCTCGCGCGATTGCACCGCCCATTGCGTGAGCGATTGCGTGCCGCGCGGAGACAGCAGCACGCGCGGTCGATCCGCAGTGCGCGCTGTACCGAGCCAGTCGCGCACGGTGGTGACGGGGGCGACGGTCGGTACGCGCGCGCGGCCGCACTGCTCGCACGCGGCCTGCACCAGCGCTTGCCAGTGCTGCACGCGCTTGACCGCGCGCTCGCCCGAGAGGCGCACCACGCCGCGCTCGGTCTGCAGCGGGGCGATGGCGTGCACGCCCAGCTCGACGGCTTTCTCGATCAGCCAGTCCATCTTGTCGCCGCCGGCAACGCCTTGCGCGAGCGTGATGGCGTAGCGCGCCTCGGTGTCGGGCTGCGTGGCCTCGCCGAGGCTGGCGGAGGCGCTGCGGCGGTCGATGGCATCGAGCCGCGCGCGGTATTCATGGCCGGAGCCGTCAAACAGGCAGACCTCGTCGCCCACGGCGAGGCGCAGAACATGGACATGCCGCGTGACAGCCTCGGAAAGTGCAACGCTGGTGTGCGCGGCGAGTGGCGAATCGACGTAGAAGCGGGGCAGCCCCATCGGGGAAATCCTTGTGATGCGTGCAGTGTGGAAAGTGGATCAAGCGGCGGGGCGGCAGGCCAGGCCCCATCGGTAGCCGTCGGGGTCGCGCACGGTGGCGTAGCGCTCGCCCCAGAAGACGTTGTCGGGCGGCATGATGGAGGTGGCGCCATGGTCGAGCGCGCGCTGGTAGACGGCGTCGACGTCTTCGCAGTACAGGTGGAAGCTCTGCGGGCATTCGAAGCCGGCGGCGGCCGGCGCCTTGGCCGTGGAGCCGAAGGCGCCTTCCGGCGCGAACATCAGCATGAGCTCGCCCTGGTAGGTCATCTCGACGTGGATCGGGCGACCGTGGTCATGCACTTCGTCCTGCACGCCGAAATCGAAAGCATTGCGATAGAAATCGATGGCGGCCGCGGCGTCGCGCACGGTCAGGTACGGGACGAGCCACGGCGTATTGGCGGGGCGGGGGAAGCTCATGATGTGCTCCTGCGGCGAAAGCGAAACCACTTCGGATGGCTAGTGTAGAGCGCCCGCAACGCCACAATCAAAAAGAAATCAAAACGTCTCGACGCTCGCCTGTGGGGTGCGCGCGCGTGCGCCGCCGCTGCGCGCGACTTCGTCCAGCAACCATTGGCGGAACAGCGCGAAACCGGGGTTCTCGGCGGCCTGGTGCGGGTGGATCAGGTAGTACGACAGCCGCAGCGAGGCCTCCGTCGCCAGCGGCCGCACGAGGCGCCCGGCGGCGATGTCGTATTCGACCAGGATGCCCTGGCCAAGCGCCACGCCTTGCCCGTCGATGGCCGCCTGCAGGGCCATCAGCGCCTCTGAGAACGCCGGCCCGCGCGAGGCATCGACGCCGCGCACGCCCACCTCGTCGAGCCATTGCTGCCAGGTCGGATGGTGCGCCAGATGGCGCCCGCCGCGTTCGTGCAGCAGCGTGCGCGCGGCCAGGTCTTGCGGCATGCGGATGGCCGCTTGCAGCGCGGCGTTGCAGACCGGGAAAAAGTCGGTGGCGGTGAACCACTCCACGCGCAGGTTGGGCGCGTTGACCTGACGGTCGTCGATGCACAGGTCGAACTGGCCGTGGTCCTGCACGTCGGCGGTGGAGACCTCGACGCGCACGTGCGGGTGCTGGTTGAAGAAGCGGTACAGGCGCGGCACCAGCCATTTGGCGCCGAAGGTGGGCGGCACCGCCACGCGCAGCGGGCTGTCGCCGGTGTCCATCAGCAGGTCGGTGGCCTGCTCCAGCGCGCGCAGGGCGTCGCGCACGCGGGGCAGGTAGTTCTCGCCCGGGTCGGTGAGCGCGAGCTGGTTGTTGCGGCGGACAAACAGCTTCAGGCCGAGGTGGTCTTCGAGCAGTTTGATCTGGTGGCTGACCGCGGCATTGGTCACGCACAGCTCGTCGGCGGCCCGGCTGAAGCTCAGGTGACGCCCCGCGACTTCAAAGACGCGTAGTGAATTAAGGGGAGGTAGGCGTCGCGCCATGGATTGTCGTTAAAAAAAATTTAACGTCTCGCGAAGAATTTGTAGTTTGCCACGTTCTGGGCACTCCGACTACAAATGCGCCTGGGGACGGCGCAAGAGCCGCTCCCAAAACTCCCCTGGCGTCGTTGCTGCCGTCTTGCCGTACTTCAGTACTGTCTGCGACGGCGCGCCTAGCCAGGGGAGCTTTGGAAGCGGCTCTTTTCGCACCTGCGATCTCAATCCAGCGCGGCGCCGGACCCCACTTACAAAAATCACATCAGGAGACGTCATGAACCGAAGCACCGCAGTTCGCGGGATGCTGGCGTGCGGGGTTGCGCTGGCTGGCTGGGCCGCACCCTCCCTCGCCGATACCAATGTCACGCTGTACGGCCGCGTCGCCGCCGGCATCGACTACGTCAGCAACGTCGCGCCCACGGCAACATCGGGCGGCGGCAGCCTCTGGCGCGGCGCCGACAACCAGTGGGGCACCAGCATGTTCGGCTTCATGGGCAAGGAAGACCTGGGCGGCGGCCTGCAGACGGTGTTCCGGCTGGAGTCGGGCTTCCACTCCACCGACGGCACCACCAACGGCACCGCGCTCTTCAACCGCCGTGCCTATGTCGGCCTGTCGAGCCCGACCTGGGGCACGCTGACGATGGGCAAGAACCTCTTCATCAGCAACGACGTCTGGTACCTGGACCCGACCGGCCAGCAGTTCATCGGCTCGGCCACGCTGGTGCGCGGGCGTAACTGGCAGGGCGCCAACAACATCGTCGAATACCAGAGCCCGACCTGGGGCGGCTTCCAGATCGGTCTGCAGACCGGGCTGGGTAACCAGGCGGGGTCGTTCACGTCGTCGCGCCGCGATGGCGTCTCGGCGGTGTACTCGAACTCGCTGGTGGAAGTGCGCGGCATCTATGACGTGATCCGCGACAGCAACGGCAAGTACTCCGACCTGTACAACTTCTCGAAGGAGTGGACGTTGGGCGGTATCGTCAAGCTCGATGCCCTGAAGCTCTACGGCACCTTCCAGCGCATCAACGCACCGGACGCGGCAGCGGGTGCCCCGTCGGCAGCCAACCATTACTGGATTGGTGCCACCTATGATGTGACGCATGCGCTGACCCTGATCGGCACGGTCTTCCGCACCGACGTGAACAACGATGCGGGCCACGCCACGCTGTTCATGGTCGGCGCCAACTACAACCTCTCCAAGCGCACGATGCTGTACGCCACCTATGGCCGCGTGCAGAACAGCAAGAACGCGGCGTTCTCGGTGGAAGCCACCAACAACAATCCGCTGCCGGGTCAGGGGCAGAACGGCGCCTACACGGGTATCGTTCATTCCTTCTGACGCACCGGCTTCTCTCTCCAACGCAATGCCACGCATGAACATCCTCACCATCGATACCGGCACCACCAACACGCGCGTCACGGTCTGGCGTGATGACGTCGCGCTCTGCCAGGCCGCGCGGCAGGTGGGGGTGCGCGACACCGCCATCACCGGCAACCGGACGACGCTGCAGCGCGGTGTGCAGGACACCATCGAAGCGGCGCTGCAGAAGGCCGGCTTCGGCCTGAACCAGGTCGACCTGGTGCTGGCGTCCGGCATGATCACCTCCAACGTCGGCCTGCACGAAGTGCCGCACCTGGTGGCGCCGGCCGGCCTGCGCGACCTGGCGGCGGGCATGGTGCAGGCGAGCATCCCCGAGGTGTGCGCCCAGCCGATCTGGTTTGTGCCGGGCGTGCGCAATCCGGTGGACAACCTCGGCCTGCACAACATCGAGTCGATGGACATGATGCGCGGGGAGGAAGTCGAGACCATGGGCCTGGTCTCGCGCCTCGGGATCACCGAACCGGCGGTGATCGTGCTGCCGGGCTCGCACTCGAAGTTCGTGCACCTGGACGCGGACCAGCGCATCACCGGTTGCGTGACCACGCTGGCCGGCGAGCTGCTGCACGTGATCACGCACAACACCATCCTGGCCGACTCGCTGGAATCCGATTTCGCCACCGAGATCGATCCGGAGATGTTGTTGGCCGGCGCGCGCAGTGCCAGCAGCATCGGCCTGGGGCGTGCCTGCTTCATGGTGCGCACGCTGGGGCAGTTCACGATCTACGAGCGCAATGCGCGGGCCAATTTCCTGCTGGGCGCGGTGCTGGGCGCAGATTTGCTCACGCTCAAGAACAGCAGCGCGATCCGCATGAACCCGGGCACGCAGTTCGTCATCACCGGCAAGCCGCTGCTGCGCGAGTCGTTGGCCGTGCTGGTGTCGGACGACGATTTCTTCTCGGGCAAGGTGACGGTAACAAGCAGTGAACAGCAGGAACACCTGGCCGGCAGCGGCGCGATCGCCATCGCACGCGAGCGCGGCCTGGTGAAGACCTTGAAGGTGGCGCAGGCCTAGCGCCCGCACCACCGTTTTCATCCACAGCAGAACAGGCGCCGCAACGACGGCGCTCGCCAAGGAGACAACATGAATCACCAACGACGCGGTACGTTCAAGGCCATCGCGGCCGCCACCCTGCTCACCATCGCTGGCGGGTTTGCCCATGCGGCCGAAGAGGTGAAGATCGGCTTCCTGGTCAAGCAGCCCGAAGAGCCCTGGTTCCAGGACGAATGGAAGTTCGCTGACCAAGCCGCCAAGGAGAAGGGCTTCAAGCTGGTCAAGATCGGCGTGCCCAGCGGCGGCGAGGTGCTGACCGCCATCGACAACCTCGGCGCGCAGCACGCACAGGGCTTCGTGATCTGCGTGCCCGACGTCAAGCTCGGGCCGGCAGTGGTGGCCAAGGCCAAGCAGAACAACCTCAAGCTGATGACGGTGGACGACCGCCTGGTTGACGGCGGCGGCAAGCCGATCGACGCTGTGCCGCACATGGGTATCTCGGCCACCAAGATCGGTGAGCAGGTGGGCGATGCCATCGCGCAGGAAATGAAGAAGCGCGGCTGGAACCTGGCCGACGTCGGCGCTATCCGCATCGCGTATGACCAGCTCCCGACCGCCAAGGAACGCACCGACGGCGCCGTGGCCGCGCTCACCAAGGCGGGCTTCCCGGGCGCCAACGTGCTGACCAGCCCGCAGGCCAAAACGGACACGGAAGCCGCCTTCAACGCCGCCAACATCACGCTCACCAAGAACCCGAAGTTCAAGCACTGGATCGCCTTCGGCCTGAATGACGAGGCGGTGCTCGGTGCCGTGCGCGCGGCCGAAGGCCATGGCGTGAAGCCGGCCGACATCATCGGCGTGGGCATCGGCGGCAGCCAGTCGGCGATGAACGAGTTCGCCAAGCCGGGCGAGACCGGCTTCTTCGGCACCGTGCTGATCAGCCCGAAGCGCCACGGCTATGAGACCTCGCTGAACATGTACAGCTGGATCACGACCAACAAGGCGCCGGACCCGCTCATCCTGACCAGCGGCCGCCTCATGACGCGCGACAACGAGAAGGCCGTCCGCCAGGAGATGGGCCTTTAAGCCCGCGGCTGCAACACGTAGAGAAGGAGACTTGCCATGTCGGCGTTTCTTGAGTTTCGTGGCATCAGCAAGGTGTTTCCGGGCGTACGGGCGCTGTCCGATGTGTCGTTCGGCATCGAATGCGGCCGCGTGCACGGCTTGCTGGGCGAGAACGGCGCGGGCAAGTCGACCCTGCTGAAGATCCTCGGCGGCGACTACCAGCCCGATGGCGGGCAGATCGTCGTCGAGGGCCGCCCGGTGACGTTCCCGACCACGCGGGCGGCGCTGGATGCCGGCATCGCCGTCATCCACCAGGAGCTGCAGACGGTGCCCGAGCTGACGGTGATGGACAACCTGCTGCTCGGCCACCTGCCGGCCAGCGGCGGCTTCATCCGCCAGCGCGAGGCGATGGCGTGGACGCGCGAGCAGCTCGGCCGCATCGGCGTCGACCTGGACCCGCGCGCCAAGCTGAAGCACCTCTCCATCGGCCAGCGCCAGATGGTGGAGATCTGCAAGGCGATCCTGCGCGATGCGCGCGTGATTGCGCTGGATGAGCCGACGAGTTCCTTGTCGATCCGCGAGACCGACATCCTGTTCCGGCTGGTGAAAGACCTGCGCGCGCAGGGCCGGGCGCTGATCTACATCTCGCACCGGCTGGATGAGATTTTCGAGCTGTGCGACGGCTGCACGATCTTCCGCGACGGCCGCAAGGTGGCGGATTTCCCGAGCATGGCCAAGGTCACGCGCGACGAGCTGGTCGCGCAGATGGTCGGTCGCCAGATCGACGACATCTTCGACTATCGGCCGCGCACGCTGGGCGAGGTGCGCCTGCAGGTGGACGGCCTGATGGGCGCGAAGCTGGCGGAGCCGGCGAGCCTGTCCGTGCGGCGCGGCGAGATCGTCGGGTTGTTCGGCCTGGTGGGCGCGGGGCGTTCGGAACTGGCGCGCCTGATCTACGGTGCCGATCGCAAGACCGCCGGCGCTCTCGCGCTGGATGGTGCGCCGATCCGCATCCGCGACGTGGCCGACGCCATCCGCCAAGGCATCGTGCTGTGCCCGG
>CAJXMR010000119.1 GCA_913056305.1 uncultured Ralstonia sp. | reverse complement strand
TCGCCGTAAAGCATGACGTTGCTGTCGCAATCGGCAAAGGTGTCGACGTGCTCGAGCAGCATCCGCATCGCAGGCGACGCCGCCACCAGGTCGCTTTGGTCTGGCCCTTGGTCCTGCGCAGACGACATGGCCGGCAGCAGCTTGCCGATCTGCGAGCGCAGCTCCGTCGCGCCAAAATCCGGCCCGAGGACATGCGTGTATTCGGCAGGGAAGCGGGACGGGTCGTGCTGCGTGTCGGCGGCCACCCAGATCACGGGCATGCCCTGCGCGGCTTGCCAATCCAGTACGGTAAAGCCGCCGCTCTCCACCACCGAGGCACTGATGATGGCAATGCTCGGCTTGCTGCGCGGCTCGGCAGGTTGGAAGTCGATGCCGCCCGCGCGGATCACCTCGGCGCCAAACGGCGCCATGAAGCGCGTGACGCGGTCCGCGATGTCCTGGCGGCCCTCCCAGACAAAGATGTCGAGTGTTTCGTACGCCCAGCGATCGGTTTTCATGTCGTCGCTTCCATGTCAGAACACGAGTTCGACTGCGTCGCAATCGAGCGAGAGCAGTTTGATGTCGGCATAGCCAAGCTGGATGCCGATAGCCTGAAGTAACGGTGTAAGGACTGAGTCGAGAATGCTGCCGATCAGCGCCAGCACTGGGGCAAGAATGACAGCGCCAGCGGCGCCCAGTGGAATACCCAGCACCGTCAACTGGAGTTGGTTCAAGTTGCTGTTCAGGATCGAGCTGAAAACCCCTGCAGTCGCAACCCGCGGCGGTGAATTTCCATTGACGTCCTGCTGCGGATTCTGGCCGATCTGCGTCACGGCAATGGTCTCGTCGCCCCAGCCGGAATTGGCGGTGGGCGAGACGTTGGCCTTGATGCTGACCCCGCCGATCAGAGGCAGGCTCACCAGCGGCGCTGGCGAGGCGGCTGCACAGTTCATGGCGCTATTGACCGTCGTATCCGCCCCGGTTGCAATGCATAGCGACACCGGCTGCGGCTGCGCGGAAATCGTCGCCGTCGAGTTCGATCGGGGCACCGCGCAGTTGGTCGACGTGGCATGGGCCTGCGCGCTTGCCACCATCAGGCCGATCGGCAAATTGACGCCGACCAGTCCGAGCACGTTGGCGGTGATCCCCAGTCCAAGCCGCACCTGCGCCGTCCGCGCCTGTGTCTTCCACTGCCCCTGATTCGGCCCGGACAGAAACTGGCCCGGTGGCCCCACGGCAATCACCGGCGGCTCAATGATCTTCAATGACAGGTTCACCGTCCCCAACCCGACCAGGTTGAGCGAGACGGGCGCCACGGACACGGCTGACTTGCTGTTCGCGATCTGCGCGGCGGTGGTCAGCAGGTCCAGCACGTTGACGGTGGTGTTGAGCGCCGCCTGTTCGTTGCCGGTCAGCGCCAGCACCTGCAGCACCCCCGGTGCCCCCGCGCCGCCGTCCCCGACGTTGATTGGCACGTTCAGGTCGCTGCCGACCGACAATGCGTTGCTGGCCCCGGCGCCGCCCATCGTGACGCCCGCCAGCCCCGATTGCGATGCCACCGAAATCACGGCGGTATAGAAATCCGACAGGCTGGGCGACAGCGTCAGCAGCTGCTGCATGTTGCCTGCGCCCAGCGCCACGGCCAGGTCACCCAGGCGAATATTGGTGGTCGCGAGCCCCTGGTACGACACGGCGTCCAGATTGAGGGTGGTATGCAGCAGATACCCCAGCAGCTGGTTCAGCAGCCCCCCATTGAGCGACAGCAGGCCAGAGCCGAGCGAAAACCCGACGATGGGCGTGTTCTTGGCAATGGCAGTTGCCGTCAGGCTACGCTGCCCCACCATGAAGAAGTACGGCACGTTTTGCGTGAGCGTGACCTGGGCGGCATTGGTGTTGCCATCGACGGCTGCCTGCGCGGTGAAGTAGGTGGGCGCGGCGCCGGTGGAGGCGTCCCAGATGCCCGGCGTGACGGCGACCGTGATCGTAGTGCCGTCCGGCGTCAGGCCGTTCTGGATCGTGCTCTGCTGGGCCGCCGTGGGAATGTCGAGCCGTTGCACCGCGGCCATCGCGGCCATGTCGGCGGCCCGCTGCAAAGCGCGCTGCGAGAAGAATAAGTTCCCGATATCGACACTGACCAGCACCGCCAGCCCGACAGTCGCGACAAAGACTGCCGTCAGAATGCTCACCGCGCCGCGTGCGGGGCGGCGCAGACGGTGCGGTCGGCTAGGGGGGGTGATCGCGCGTGTCACTGTCGTCAGGGGCAAAGGTTAACGTGGCGTGCCGGAGGTCGTCTGCGGCGCGCCGCTGCGCTGGCCGGTTGAGCCTTGCGACAGACCCGGCATCGGCCGGCTGAAGGTATCCAGGTAGCGCTGGTAGGCCAGCGCCGCCTGTTCACCACGCAGCGGTGCCGCCTCGCCGGCATACGTGCCATCGCGCTGGGCCGACAGCAAGGCACGGGCCGCGTCGTTGACGTTGCGGCTGGTCTTGGGCGCAGCGGGTGACGCCGAATCCGCCGTGCTGGAAAAGCCCTGTGCGGCGGCCCATCCGCTCCACAGCAGGGTCGCCACACAGACGGCGTGCACGATCTTGTCGCTCATTGCGCTGCCTCCACGTTGTCAAGCAGGCGCCCGCGCTGGAATGCCAGCGGCGCCGAAGTCGCACGCGCTGCCGGGGCTTGCCCGACGGCGGCCGGCGCGCCAGCTACCGTGCGCGGTACCGGCGGGGGGGCCTCGCGCGCGATGCGCCGATCGCGCCAGGCACTGCGCACGCGGCCGACGTCTTCGTCGATGGCCTTGCGCGCGGCGTCGCTCAGGTGCGCGTGCGCTGTGAGAGCGGCGGCATCGGTCTTGCGGTCATTGACGGAAAACCAGATCGCCAGGTTGCCCGCGATCTTCGGGTTGGCCGTATCCAGCTGCGCTGCCTGCATGAGCGGCACGCGCGCCTGCTCAACCTCGCCGGCGCGCATCAGGGCGTAGCCGAGGTCGCTGGCGGTGGTGGCGTCTGTCGGGTTGCCAAGCGCTGCCACCTGCAGGCTACGCGCTGCCTCGCCAAACTTGCCCTGCCGGCCGGCGGTGATACCCAGCCCGCGCCAGGCATTGGCATTCAGCAGCGCACCCTGCGTTCCCGCGCCCGAGGCAGATGTGGCGCCGATCACCGCGCGGTAATCGGCGTCGGCAGCGGCAAGCTGGTCGGTCTCGCGCAGGGCGTCGGCGTGCAGCAGCACCACCTCCGGGCCACGGCCGAAGCGCTGCTGATAGGCATCGATGTGCGCCAGCGATGCGTAGTACAAGCCCTGCTCCTGCATGCGGCGGATCAGCGACAGGTAGGTGCTGGGGTTGGTGATCTCCGTCTTCTCCTCGCTCTGGCGCTGGCGGGCCATTTCGATATCCGCATCGGCTCGGCGGCTCATGTCGGTGGGCGCCATCGCGCTGCATCCGGTCAGCAGCGCCGTCACGATCAGCACGCCGGCCGCGGCGGGTTGTATTGCAATTTGGAACTTCGGCACAGTCAGCTCCCTCCAGAGGTTTGGCTCAGGCTGCGTATCACACCCATGAATCCGGGCCCGGCTGTGATGATGAGCAAGGCCGGCAGCAACGTCAGCACCATCACCATGGTCATCTTCACGGTCAGCTTGCCCACGCGCTCTTTCAGGCGTGCGCGGCGGTTTTCCTGCAAGCGCGTGCCGAACTGCCGCAACGGCTCCTGCACCGCACCGCCGAAACGGTCGACCTGCGTCAGCAGCGTGATCAGCCCTTTCAAATCTTCGCTGTCGAACAGCTTGGCAATGCGCAGCAGCGTCTGCTCGCGTGGCCGGCCTGAAGCAAACTGCTGGTTAGCACGGCCGAATTCACCGGCCAGCACCGGCAGCATGCTGTGGAACTCATTGGCGATCACCTGCAGGCTCTGGTCGATCGACAAGCCGACGCCCTGCAACAGGCGCAACATGTCGACCATGACCGGGAGTTCATCGTCCATGCGGCGTTGGCGGCTTTCCTTGCGGCGGTTCAGCAGCCACTTGGGCGCCATATAGCCGAGTGCGAAGCCGACGAACCCGTACAGCACCACCCATTTGAACGACGTGGCATTCAGCACACCGATCACCGCCAGCAGCGGCGGCAGCAGGATGCGCACGCCGCCAAACACGGTGCGTGCGTGCTCGCCGTAATAGCCGCACTCTTCCAGCAGCTTGCGGTCTTCCTCGGTGACGATGCGCTGCCCCAGACTCGTATCGATCCAGCGCTCACCGACCTTGGCGATCTGCCGCTGGATGTGCTGGGCCTCACGCACCCCATGCGGTTTGGGCTGCGCTGCCGATTGGGCCGCCGGCACAGCCTGGGCAGGCGATGCGGCCTGCGCCGCCCCGGCACGCATGTTGGATAGCGCCGTGTCGAGCTTGCGCACGCTGCGGCGGCGCATCAGCACCGCACGCAGCGCGATCCCACCCAACACCAGCAACCCTGCGGTCGCGGAGGTCAAGCTCAGTGTGAGGAGCGCGTCTTCCATTGCCCCCCCCTAGACGGATTTCGCCAGCTTCGCGAGCGCGATCGCGCCAATCACTTCCAGCGCGAACGCCCCCATGATCAGCGACTTGCCGGCATGGTCACGCCACATCGACATCACGTAGCTCGCGTTGAACATGATGATGATCCCCCCCACCACCACCGGCATCAGGCCAATGATCCACGCCGACAAGCGCGTCTCGGCAGACAAGGCGATCAGCTCGCGCTGGGCCTGCTCGCGATCGCGCATGAACGCGGCGGTGCGCTCCATGACGATGTCGGCGCGGCCGCCATAGCGCAGCGACAGGCGCAGCACCGACGACAGCAGAACCAACTCGTTGACGCGGTACTGCTGCCCGACCGTCAGCACGGCGGCATCCAGATCCATGCCCGCACGCTGCAACTGCGTGGTGGTGGCCAGGCAGGTGCGCAACGGCTGCTCGGTATTCGCGCTGGCCGCCTGAAACGCCGCCGGCACGGCGCTACCGATGCTCATCAGGCGCACCACGCCATCGAGGAAGCCGGGCAGCTGCTGCAACAAACGCTCGTTCATGCGGCGCGTGCGGTTCCAGAACAGGAACGCGGCCACCATCACGTAGAGCACGACCACCATCACCGCGGACAACAGGCTCGATACCGCCCAAGCCACCAGCGCCACAGCGGCCAGCGGGGCGAACAACAGCGTGTAGAAACGGCGGGTCGGCTCCAGGCCTGCGCGGCGCAGCGCGTCGTGCCAAGCACGGTGCAGCGTGTCCGGCGTGATGACGGGCGCGGTCTCGGCGTTCGACTGATAACGCGCATGGATCTGCTCGGTCTGCGCGCGCACAAAGCTGCGCGACGCCTCGCGCTCACGCCGACGTACGGCTTCCGCCCACAGCATGAGCGAGGCCCCCACCAGCAGCAGGGCCAGGCAGGCGGACCAGAGCGCCACGCTAGACATGGAAGCGGCCTCCTCCGCCAAAGCCCGCGTTCATGCCGCCGCCGTTCATCCCCGCATTGCGCATGCGTGCGAGCTTGGGCGAATGCGGCTGCAGGCCGAGTGCCGTCCAGCGGTCCATCTCTTCGCCTTCGGGGCCGATATAGGGCTCGTAGCGATACAGCTCCTGGGTGGAGACGATGTTGTCGCCCAGCCCGGTGACTTCCGTCACGGACAGGATGCGCCGCTTGCCGTTGGACAAGCGCCCGATCTGCACGATGAAATCAATGGCGTTGCTGATCTGCCGGCGCAGGCTCGCCTCGCTGCCCTGGAAGCCGGCAAAACCCGCAAGCATCTCCAGCCGGTACAGGCATTCGCGCGGGCTGCTGGCGTGGATGGTGCCCATCGAGCCGTCGTGGCCGGTGCTCATGGCCTGCAGCATTTCCAGCACTTCGCCGCCGCGCACTTCGCCCACGATGATGCGGTCCGGGCGCATGCGCAGGCTATTGCGCAGCAGATCGCGAATGCTGACCACGCCGGTGCCCTCGAAACCGCCGGGGCGGCTCTCCAGGCGCACCACATGCGGATGGTTGAGCGACAACTCCGCCGTGTCCTCGATGGTGATGACGCGCTCGGTGATCGGGATGTGATACGCCATCGCATTGAGCAGCGAGGTCTTGCCCGAGCTCGTGCCGCCGCTGACCAGGATGTTGCAGCGCGCCTGCACCGCCGCGCAAATCAGGTCGCCGATCTCCTCGTTCATGGTGCCCAGGCCCAGCAGGTCTTCGGGCTTGAGCGGATCCTTGCGGAACTTGCGGATCGACACCACCGGCCCTTCCAGCGCCAGCGGCGGAATGACCACGTTGATGCGGCCGCCGTCGGGCAAGCGCGCGTCCACCATCGGGTTCGATTCATCGAGCCGGCGGCCGATCGGCGCGAGGATGCGGCGCACGATCCGCAGCAGGTGGTTGTTGTCGGCAAAGCGCACCGGAATGCGCTCCAGCACACCGTGCCGCGACACATACACGTCCAGGTGGCCGTTGACGAGGATGTCTTCCACCGCCGGGTCACCCAGCAGATCCTCGATTGGGCCGAAGCCTGCCAGCTCCTTGGTCAGCGCCTCGGCAATCTGCCGCACCTCCGTCTCGTTGACGGGGATGCGTCGCATGCGCGTGAAGCCCTCGACCTCGAGGTCGACAAAGCGCTGGATGGCCGCGCGCGACCAGCGGCCGAACTCGGCGCCCAGCTCTTCGATGCGCGTGAGCAGATGTTCGTGCGCGGCCTCCTTGATGTCCTGGAAGGCCTGCGTCACGGCAAACGCGCCCGGGTTCGCATCGGTCTGGTTGGAAAACTCGATGGGTTGTGTCATGTCGCGTTCCGTCCCGTGGTGCGCATATCTAGGGTCTGTTCAGCCGCTTCGGCCGGTTTGCGTTTGAGGCGGCCACCCAGCCGCGCGCCCACACCCGCCATCCAGTTCGAGACGCCGGCGTTGCGTTCGGTCTGCCCGGCATAGCCGAACTGCTGCGCGATCTCGGCAAGCGCGCGGACGTAGGGGTCGGTGGGGTGGGTCTCGGCCAGCATCGCGCCTTGGTTGGAGGCCACCACCAGCGCCTGCCGGCGGCTCGGCACCGTCAGCACGGAGCCGATCTCCAGCCGTTCGGCAATCTGCGCGGCATCCAGCGACAGGCGGGTGTCGAACTTGGAGATCATCAGATGCAGGTTCTCGTTGTCGACCTCGCGCTTCTTGAGCTCCTGCATCAGCTCGGCGGCCGAGACGATGGCGCCCACGCTCTGCTCGGTCACCAACATCACGTCATCGGCGGCCTTGACCAGCTGGGCGATGAAATCGAGGTTGCTGAAGCCGCCCAGGTCGACCACCTGCAAGTCGAAGAAGGTGCGCAGCCGGTTAAGCAGGCCCAGCGCCTCGGAGAACGAGATGTCGCGCATCTCGGCCAGCGAGACCGGCAGCGGCAGCACCGCCAGCCCGCTCGGGTGGCGCGACAGCGCGGTCTGCACGAACACCTGGTCAAAGCGGCGCAGGTTGCGCACGGCCTCGACAAAATGGAAGTTGGCCTGCACGTTCATGTACAGCGCACCGTCGCGCAGCGGCTGGCCGAGGTCGAGCAGCATCACGTCGCTGGCCGAGCTCTTGCGCACCAGCGTCGCGAGATTCGTCGCCAGGGTGGTGGTGCCCACGCCCGGGCGCGCACCCAGGATGGCCAGCACGCGGCCGCGGCGCGTCGGCTCGGCGGAAGCGCGCTCGGCCAGCAGGCGCCGGACCACGCGCACGGCCTCTGCCGGCGCACCGTCAATGTCGACGAAATCCTTCACGCCAGCGCGCAGCGCGGCCAGCATGGCGCGGCCGTCGGAGGCCGATCCAATCGCCACCAGCGGCAACCCCGGAAACAGACGCGTGAGCTGCGCCACCAGTTGGGTGGCCTCGCCGATCGCATCCATGCCCTCGCCCAGCCGCTGATCGTGCGCCGGCACGTCGATCAAGGCCGGCACGGCTGGCGACGAGACGAAACGCACGAACACCACCTCGGGGTTCACCGCGCCGATCTGCTCCAGGAAGGCATCGTGCCCGGCGGTCTCGGCCACCAGGATGCCCAGCTCGCGGATGGCCGCCGCCAGCCAGCGATGCACGCCGCCCGACTGCGCATCGACCTGTCCGCCACCATGCAGGAGAAAGTAGTCCATGCCCGCTCCTGCCTGCGCTACCGCGAGAAACCCGGCATGGCCGGATCGGCCACCCCGAGGGCGAACGGCTGCCACACGGGCTGGCCTGCCTTGTCACGGTCCTGGCCCGGCAGCATCGCCTCAATCGGCGCGTTGCGTGCCATCGGCCGCACCAGATGCGGCGTGACGATGATGACGAGTTCACGCTCCTCCTGGTTGTAGTTCAGGCGCTTGAAGAACGCCCCGATGATCGGCAGGTCGCCCAGCAGCGGCACCTTGTCGACGTTGGACAGCGTGTTGCGGCTGACCAGCCCGCCGATGACGAAGCTTTCGCCGTCGCCCAGCTCCACCGTGGTGTCGGCGCGGCGCGTGACAATGGCCGGCACCGTGGCACCGTTGATCGTGATGCCGCGGCTGAAGTCCAGGTCGCTCGCCTCCGGCGCCACCTTCAGCGCGATGCGGTTCTCCGACAGGATGGTGGGCGACACCGTCAAGCCAATGCCGAAGGGCTTGTACTCGATGGTGGTCGAGCCCAATGCCTGCG
Source organism: uncultured Ralstonia sp. (assembly GCA_913056305.1). GTDB lineage: Bacteria > Pseudomonadota > Gammaproteobacteria > Burkholderiales > Burkholderiaceae > Ralstonia. Next base: position 5,311 of record CAJXMR010000119.1, on the reverse strand, counting down.
GCACCGGGATCGGGATCTCGCCGCCGGCCAGAAAGTTGGCGCTCTGGCCGGAAAGCGCAACTAGGCTCGGTTCAGCAAGCACGCGCGCCAGGCCGTTCGATTCGATCAGGCTCAGGTCGGAAAAAATGCCCCTGCTGACCGACCCGATCACCAGGTTGAACGCCGAGCTGATCGGCATGGTCGACTGCGTGCTCAACCCGGCCGAAGGGCTAAATGTCACCTGCGAGAGGGACGACGGCGAGAATGAGCCGAAGGCGAACCCGCCACGGGTGCGCGAGAACGTGAAGCCGGCCTCCTTCAGCACCGTCTTGCTGAACTCAACCACGCGCACATCGACCTGCACCGTGCCGGGCACAGCCATGGTGGTGTTATCGACCACGTTGCCACCCTTCGGAGGCTCGCCGCCGCCAGCTGCGGTCGCTGCCTTGCGGGCCCGCGCCAACGTGTAGACATCCTTGGCCTGGCCGCTGAGCACCGCGGTGCTGCCCTGCACGGTCAGGTCAGGGCTGTCGGCGCTGCGCGCCTCGGCATCCACCTGCACGTTGTAGGTCAAGGCCGAACCACCCTGCGTCCACACCATGATGTTGGCGGCGCCCGGCTTCTTGGCGACGATCAGCACGCTGCTGGCCGCGCCGCGCCCCTTGAGCAGCAGTGCATCCGCCACCTCCGGATTGCCGATGGCGATGCGCTCCAGCGGCTTGCCGAGGCGGATCTCGCGCTGGCTGCCGGCGAGCAGATGCAGCGTCTGGCCGGCTGGCGCAGTCTGCGCATGCGCGGCAGACACCAGCGCCGCACACCCCAGCGCCAGCACGCTCCCCCAACCGCGAACCATGGCGGCGTCAGTCATGTTGCCCCTCTCGTTTACCTGCCCGGATGATCTCAACGCCCGTGCTTGCTGTAGCGCTCTGGGCGACGGTGCGCACGCTGGCCGCCACTGCGGGCATCGGGTGCACGACGGCCGGCCGGCGACCGTCACCCGTCAGGCTGGCGAGCGACGCGCCCGCCTGCGCCACATCCATCGGATTGCGGTTAGCGACTGACAACACCTGCGCGTCTTGCGGCCGCACAGTGGGCTCCGCGTCGTCCGACGGGTTGCGCAAGGCCATCAGCAGGCGGCCGGACTGGTGCGCCATGGCCAGTTGGCTCACGGACGCCACCGGCACCGACAGCACCGCAGTTTTGGCCTGGTCGACCTTGTGCGTGACGGCGTTGGTCTCCCCCGGCTTCTGCGGCCCGTCGTTGACCGCCAGCGGACCAAACGCCAGCACCCGCAGATGCGGCAGCAGCAGGCGCGCCAGGCTACCCTCGATCTCCTGGCCGTCGCGGCGCATGACGAGAAACACGTCGACATAGTCGCCCGGCATCACGCGGTTGCCGACCCCGATCACCTCGTCCACTGTGATGGCCACCGCGCGTTGCCCGGGCTCGACCTGTAGCGCCAGCCCCGACGCCAGTTGCGAGCCGATCAGCGGCACCCCCGAGCCGATCGCCACGATGGGCTCGCGCCCCACCACCTTGCTCACCTCGGAAAACGCATCGGCCGGGTTGATCGGCAGCGGCTCGACGCTCACCTGGTCTGCGGTAATGGGCTTGCCCGCCTCCAGCGGCTTGACGGTCACCACCACCTGGTACAGCGTCTTGCCGTTCTGCTGCACCGTCACGGGTGCCGGCGGGCGATGTGCGCTCTTCCACGCTACCGCGCCCAGGATGGCCGCGAGCAGCAGCAGCACGGCAGCGAAAATCTGGAGATGTCTACTGGTCATCCTGGCAACCTGTATGCGCAGTCAATGAGGGGAGTCCGCAGCGGGCCGGCATCATGGCCCGGCCACCAGCTGTACCACCGCCGAGCCTGTGAGCGTGGCCGGGGCAGGCAGCAACGGAATGGCGGGCAACAAGGGGGTGTTGCCGGTAGTCACCGGCATCGTCAGCACCACGCTCAGGCACTGCATGCCGGCCACGTTCTGGCAATTGACCAGCGGCGTGCTGCTCTGGTTGGTCTGAACCCGGCCCGTGAGAAACGTCGGCAGCACTGAGGTCACGGTGGTGTAGGCAGCCGCCACACGTTGTGCGTTGGTCGTCTGATAACGCAGTGCGGCGCGCGCGCCCTCTTCTGCGGCCAAGGTCAGCACCTGTTGCATGCCGAAAATGACGCCGTAGTAGACGATGCCGAGCATCAGGAACAGCAGCACCGGCACCACCACGGCAAATTCGATGGCGGCCACGCCCCGGCTTGCCCGGCGCCGCGCGATGACCTCATGTGTTCCCACGCGCAAGCGCGTGTTCACCCGTTCCCTTTGCAATGTCGGCATGGCCGACTCCTTTTTATGTGCGCAGGCCGCTCAGGCGGCTCTCATTCCAGCGTCTGGATCTACATTCCCGGCAGCCACGGCATCCGCATCGCGGGGGGTATCCATGGCAGGCTCAGCAGCCCGATTGCCATATAGGCGGCATACGGAATACCGCGCCGGACAGCTTGCGTGGCATCCCAGCGCGCAAGCGCCGGGCACACGCGCATCAACATCCAGCCAGTCGGCAAGGCAGCATCAAGTTGGCGCAGCAGCAGGATCGCCAGCCCATGCAGGCCGGAGAGCAGGCTGGCGACCAGCCAGACAGCTATCAGCCCATGCCAGCCAGCCAGCATGCCGGCCACCGCAAAGAATTTGACGTCGCCCGCGCCCATCCAGCCCAGGGCGTACAGCGGCAGAAAGCTGGCAAATGCGATCGCTGCTCCCAGCCCCACGTCTTGCCAGTCGTAGGCGAGCGCCATCACGCCACCGGACTTGATGAGCGCGATGGCCAACACCACCCCCACGGCGACGAGCCAATTCGGCACGCGCCGGGAGCGGATATCAAACGTGATTGCGAGAAGTGCGATGAACGCTACGCCTAGCCAGCCTGCGATGTCTGCATGGCTATACGAATACAAGGCAATGCTCTAGCACGCCGTATTGTTGTTGACGGCCTTGCAGATGGTCACGAAGACGTTGTCGAGCTTGGTGCCCAGCGTGCTGACGATCGTCACGATCGCTGCGGCAATCAGCCCGGCAATCATCCCGTATTCCACGGCCGTGGCACCTTGTTCGTCGCGAACGAAATTCAGAATGGCGTCTTTCATGTTCTCTCTCCTGTGTGCACTCGCCCAGCGGATGTTGTTGATTTTGACCAGCCTGCGACGCTCCCATCGTGGCCAGTTCATGGTTGCTATAACGGATAAATGCAGGGGATTTGAAGCAGACGACATCGGCGGTGCGATTTCCATCACCGCATTGTTTCACGAATGAAACAATCAAAAGTGCTGTCGAGCAGTCTTCGTCCCGCAGAAAACTTCCGGCAGCCGTTTGCGCGCCCCCAACCCCTTGCTTGCTTATATGTTCCGTTACCGGAGCGTCACGCAATGTCACGTAACGTCCCGTAACGGTTTTATAGGCGTGCAGCGCCGCAAACAAAATAACTCAGTTGAGGTACTTGTGATAAATTAGAGTTAAAACTCTATTTAATTTCATTAAAAGTGCGCCAACCCATTGAAAACCAATGGAAATCCCTTAATGCTCGTTAGACTAGACCCAGAATATGGGCGGGTTTTCCATTAGGCCTCGGGTTGTCGAACGCTCCCCATTTCTGTCCGGGCTGAAAAAAAGGATGCGCGAGCGACGGGAACACGCCCGCGCACCTTCAAGAGCACAGACAGGTACTGCTCAGTGCGCCAGGCCGCCCAAGCCGCCCAGCAGATTCGTAACCGGCGCCAGCGGGCTGCTGCCGCCCGAGGCACCGCCGGCGGCGCTGGTCACGCCACCCAGCAAGCCGGTAACAGGCGCCAGCGGATTGCCAGAGCCACCCGTGCTGCCCAGCGCGCCCGTGACAGAGGCCAGCGGGTTGCTGCCACCCGCCGCGCCGCCAAGCAGGCCGCCCAGCGGGTTGCTGCCCGAGCCGCCACCTGCCGTGCCCACGCCACCCAAGGTGGCCACCGTGTTGCCGACCGCGGTCACCACCGGGCCCAAGCTCGACACCACCGGCACGCCCGTACCGGTGATCGTGGCGCCAGCACCGGCAACGCCGTTGCCAATCGTGCCCAGCAGCGAGTTGGCCTGGCCGCCCAAACCAGTCATATCGCCGGCGCTCTGCGTACCGCTGGTCACTTGCGTGGTGACCGGCACGATGGCGCTGCTGGCCTGCTGCGTGACCTGCTGAACCGCGCCTGACGACAGCGCGCTGCCCAACAGCGTGCCGCCGCCAATCAGTGCCTGACCCAGCTGCGACACCCCGCCGCCAACCGGTGCGGTGACAGGCGCCAGCGGTGCGCCAGAGCCTTGGCCCAGGCCCTGTACGGCCGAACCGGCGCTCACAACGGCTTGACCGAGACCGGTCACCACATTGCCGCTGCTGCCAACCGTGGTGCCAATCGGGTTCGAATTCTGGCCGGTACGGCCCAGCCCCGCGCTAATGCCGTCACCCAGCGCGCTGATCGCGCCACCGGTATTGGTGACCGTTCCAGCCAGGCCGGTCTTGGTCTGGTCGGACAAGCCAGGGATATTGGCGTTTTGCAGCGTCGTACCAAGGCTGCTGACCGCATTGCCCGTTGCAGTCACAACATTGCCCGCGCCATTGGAAGTCTTGCCGACAGGCGTCACCCCCGTCATGTCATTCGGATTGGCGGTCGCGCCAGAACCCGAACCTCCCGAAGAGCAAGCCGCCAGCATGAGGGCGGCAATCGCGCACGCCAGCGGCGCAACGCGAATGGTGCGGTGAATCTGATACATGGCCCGTCTCCTTAGAATTGGTTGTGCTTCTGATGTCTGTGCTATGTGCTGCGGGCCAATTTCTGCAATTGCCATGCCAGATAAATTAGAGGGATTAGTCGATTTTCTGCAAATGGCATCAGCGCTGCGTTTGCAGCCGGCCCATTCGCGTATACCCGCGCGAGTTTTGCACCCGTTACGGTGCCGAAAATCACGTTCCGGACGTTACGACGTAACGTGACATGGAACATTCCGGGTTACGGGTTACCCCTAGGATGGGCGGCAATAATCCCCTCTCCCGAGGGGAGTTTGGCGACTTGAATCGCGTTGATTTTGTGAAAACGACCTGATTTTTAGGTAGAAACACACGTTTTCACGCAATCAATTACGCATGGCGAAATAATCATCGTTTGGCACACCGTTTGCAGAGCATGGCAACCCAAAACGACATTGGGACCATTTTCCGGCTGTCACCAGCCGGCTTTCCAAAACGGGAGAACGATTATGAATAAGAACATCAAACGCTTGACGGCCACCATGGCGAGCCTGCTGATCCTGGGCGGTTGCGCCAGTTC
>CAJXMR010000118.1 GCA_913056305.1 uncultured Ralstonia sp. | reverse complement strand
TGAAGGTCGACATCCCCATCGTCGGCAACGTCAAGGACGTGCTGCAGGAGATGATCGCCCAGATCCAGAGCGGCGAAGCCAAGCCCAACAAGGCGGCGCTGGCCAAGTGGTGGGAGCAGATCGAGCAGTGGCGCAGCGTCGACTGCCTGAAGTACGACCGCAACTCCGAGATCATCAAGCCGCAGTACGTGGTCGAGAAGATCTGGGAACTGACCGGCGGCGATGCCTTCATCTGCTCCGACGTCGGCCAGCACCAGATGTGGGCTGCACAGTTCTACAAGTTCAACGAGCCGCGCCGCTGGATCAACTCCGGCGGCCTGGGCACGATGGGCGTGGGCCTGCCGTATGCGATGGGCATCAAGAAGGCGTTCCCGGACAAGGAAGTCGTCACCATCACCGGTGAAGGCTCGATCCAGATGTGCATCCAGGAGCTCTCCACCTGCCTGCAGTACGACACGCCGGTGAAGATCTGCTCGCTCAACAATGGCTACCTGGGCATGGTGCGCCAGTGGCAGGAAATCGAGTACGACAACCGCTACTCGCACTCCTACATGCAGGCGTTGCCCGACTTCGTGAAGTTGGCCGAATCCTATGGCCACGTGGGCATGCGGATCGAAAAGACCGCCGACGTCGAGCCCGCGCTGCGCGAAGCCTTCCGACTCAAGGACCGCACCGTGTTCCTCGACTTCCAGACCGACCCGACCGAAAACGTCTGGCCGATGGTCCAGGCAGGCAAGGGCATCTCTGAAATGCTGCTCGGCGCGGAGGACCTCTAATGCGCCACATCATTTCCGTCCTGCTGGAAAACGAACCGGGCGCGCTGTCGCGCGTGGTGGGCCTGTTCTCGGCGCGCGGCTACAACATCGAGACGCTGACGGTCGCCCCGACCGAAGACGCCTCGCTGTCGCGCATGACGATCGTCACCACCGGTTCGGACGACATCATCGAGCAGATCACCAAGCACCTGAACCGCCTGGTGGAAGTCGTCAAGGTCGTCGACCTGACCGAAGGCGCGCACATCGAGCGTGAGCTGATGCTCGTGAAGGTGCGTGCGGTCGGCAAGGAACGCGAGGAGATGAAGCGCACCGCGGACATCTTCCGCGGACGCATCATCGACGTGACCGAGAAGACCTACACGATCGAGCTGACCGGCAACGGCGTCAAGCTTGACGCGTTTCTCGATGCCATCGACCGCACCGCCATCCTGGAGACCGTCCGCACGGGCGGCTCGGGCATCGGCCGCGGCGAGCGCATTCTGAAGGTTTGAGCCGGCGCGTGCGTGCAGCCGGACCCCATCGATATTTGAAAACTAGGACATCACCATGAAAGTGTTTTACGACAAGGACGCCGACCTCTCCCTGATCAAGGGCAAGAACGTCACCATCATCGGCTACGGCTCGCAAGGCCACGCCCACGCCCAGAACCTGAACGACTCGGGCGTGAAGGTGACGGTCGGCCTGCGCAAGAATGGCGCGTCGTGGAACAAGGCCGTCAACGCCGGCCTGCAGGTCAAGGAAGTGGCCGAGGCTGTGAAGGAAGCCGACGTTGTCATGATCCTGCTGCCGGACGAGCAGATCGCCGACGTGTACAAGAACGAAGTGCACGGCAACATCAAGCAAGGCGCCGCGCTGGCGTTCGCCCACGGCTTCAACGTGCACTACGGTGCCGTGATCCCGCGTGCTGACCTGGACGTCATCATGATCGCCCCGAAGGCGCCGGGCCACACCGTGCGCGGCACCTACACGCAAGGTGGCGGCGTGCCGCACCTGATCGCCGTGCACCAGGACAAGTCGGGCGCCGCGCGTGACATCGCCCTGTCGTACGCCACCGCCAACGGCGGCGGCCGCGCCGGCATCATCGAGACCAACTTCCGCGAAGAGACCGAAACCGACCTGTTCGGCGAGCAAGCCGTGCTGTGCGGCGGTACCGTCGAGCTGATCAAGGCTGGCTTCGAGACGCTGGTGGAAGCCGGCTACGCGCCGGAAATGGCCTACTTCGAGTGCCTGCACGAGCTGAAGCTGATCGTCGACCTGATCTACGAAGGCGGCATCGCCAACATGAACTACTCGATCTCGAACAACGCCGAATACGGCGAGTACGTCACCGGCCCGCGCGTCGTGACGGCCGAGACCAAGAAGGCCATGAAGCAGTGCCTGACCGACATCCAGACCGGCGAATACGCAAAGAGCTTCCTGCTGGAGAACAAGGCTGGCGCCCCGACGCTGATCTCGCGCCGCCGCCTGACCGAAGAGCACCAGATCGAGCAAGTCGGCGCCAAGCTGCGTGCGATGATGCCGTGGATCGCCAAGAACAAGCTGGTCGACCAGTCGAAGAACTGATCGTCCGCGCCTTGTGCGAGAAGAAAGCCAGCCTGCGGGCTGGCTTTTTTTATACTGATTCGTGTCGGCAGAAGGGTGTTTCAGGTGCTGGTGCGGTTGCGCGTCGGCTAGAATGCCGCATTTCCTTCACGACGCTTTCCGAGGTCAGATTTTGAACAACACGTATCCGCATCCCATCATCGCGCGCGAGGGCTGGCCGTATCTGGGCGGGATCTTCATCGTCACGCTCATCGTGCAGGCTGCCGCCGGCCTTGGCTGGGCATGGCCGTTCTGGCTGGTGACGCTGTTCGTGCTGCAGTTCTTCCGCGATCCGGCGCGCGCGGTGCCGACGCAAGCCAATGCGATCCTGTCGCCGGCCGATGGCCGCATCGTCGCCGTCGAACAGGTGCGTGACCCGCATGCCGATCGCGACGCGCTGAAGATCAGCGTGTTCATGAACGTCTTCAATGTGCACTCCAATCGTGCCTCCGTCGACGGTACGGTGCAGCAGGTGCAGTACTTCCCCGGCAAATTCGTCAATGCGGACCTGGACAAGGCGTCGCTGGAGAACGAGCGCAATGCCGTGGTGCTGCGTCGTGCCGATGGCCAGGTCGTCACGCTGGTGCAGGTGGCCGGCTTGGTCGCGCGCCGCATCCTTTGCTATACCAAAGTCGGCGAGACGCTTGCACGCGGCCAGCGCTATGGCTTCATCCGATTCGGCTCGCGCGTCGACGTGTACCTGCCGCTGACGGCGCGCCCGCGCGTGACCATCGGCGAGAAGGTGTCCGCCACGCTCACGGTGCTCGCAGAGCTGGACTGATCCGGAGGCCACCATGCCCGCGTTCAACCGGCGCAAGAAGCGCTTTACCGCCAGCAACGTGATGCACCTGCGTCCGTTGCGCCACAACCAGCCACGCTCGGACGACGACGATCTCGAGATCGTGCGCCCGCGCCGGCGGGGCATCTACCTGCTGCCGAACGCGTTCACGACGGCGGCGCTGTTCTCCGGCTTCTTCGCCATCGTGCAGGCGATGAACCTGAACTTCGAGACGGCCGCCATTGCCATCTTCGCGGCGATGGTGCTCGACGGCATGGACGGCCGGATCGCGCGCATCACAAACACGCAGAGCGCGTTTGGTGAGCAATACGATTCGCTGTCCGACATGTGCTCGTTCGGCGTGGCGCCGGCGCTGGTGATGTACGAGTGGATCCTGCGTGACCTGGGCAAGTGGGGCTGGCTGGCGGCGTTCGTCTACTGTGCCGGTGCTGCGCTGCGGCTGGCGCGTTTCAACACCAATATCGGCACAGTCGATAAACGCTTCTTTCAGGGCATGCCGAGTCCGGCCGCTGCGGCATTGATCGCGGGCTTCGTCTGGCTGGCGATCGACAACAAGTTGCCGGTCAAGGAACTGTGGATGCCGTGGGTGGCCTTCGGCCTGACGCTGTATGCCGGCCTGTCGATGGTGTCGAATGCGCCGTTCTACAGCGGCAAGGCGCTCGGCGTGCGGCATCGCGTGCCGTTTGGCGTGATGGTGCTGGTGATCGTGCTGTTCGTGGTGATTTCCAGCGACCCGCCGGTCGCGTTGTTCGGCCTGTTCATCGGCTATGCGGTGTCGGGTTACCTGCTGTGGGGCTGGCGTACGCTGCGCGGTCAGCAGGGCAGTCCGCGCGTGCCGCGGGAGCCCACACCGGGCGTCGAAGAGTGATCGATCGACGCCTTCTGTGCGCTTGCACCAATTTTTGAATTCGTCTATAGTCGTCCGCATGCTTTCGCGCCCGATTTCCATTCTGATTACGCTAATCTCGATTGATGGCCTACTAGGTCGTCAGGTCGGGATACGCGCATAGGAAATCGCAGAACAGGCAACCAGGAAACGCCTAGTTTTCGCGAAACAGGAATCACAGCGCCCCGGCCTGCATCACTGCACGCCGGGGCGTTTTGCATTCTGCCCCAGCAAATAACAACCCCTGACAACCACCGAGACCGACGCCAAAAACGTCACCCCTACCCAAGGAGCCGCCATGAGCGACAAACTCATCATTTTCGACACCACCTTGCGCGATGGCGAGCAGTCGCCCGGTGCGTCGATGACCAAGGAAGAGAAGATCCGCATCGCCAAGCAGCTCGAGCGGCTCAAGGTGGACGTGATCGAAGCCGGTTTCGCGGCCAGCTCCAATGGCGACTTCGAGGCGATCCGCGCGATTGCCCAGTCGGTCAAGGACTCCCGAATTTGCTCGCTGGCCCGCGCGAATGACCGCGACATCTCCCGCGCCGCCGAGGCGCTCAAGCCGGCCGGCCAGTTCCGCATCCATACGTTCATTGCCACCTCGGCGCTGCACATGGAGAAGAAGCTGCGCATGACGCCGGACCAGGTGTACGAGCAGGCGCGCCTGGCCGTGCGCTTCGCGCGCCAGTTCACGGATGACATCGAGTTCTCGCCGGAAGACGGCAGCCGCTCCGACATGGACTTTCTGTGCCGCGTGCTGGAAGGCGTGATCGCTGAGGGCGCGAACACCATCAACCTGCCGGATACGGTGGGCTACGCGGTGCCGGAGGGCTATGCCGCGCTGATCCGCTCGGTGCGGGAGCGCATCCCGAATTCCGACAAGGCGATCTGGTCGGTGCACTGCCACAACGACCTGGGCATGGCCGTCGCCAACTCGCTGGCCGCCGTCAAGCTTGGCGGCGCACGCCAGGTCGAGTGCACGATCAACGGCCTGGGCGAGCGCGCCGGCAACACCAGCCTCGAAGAGGTGGTGATGGCCGTCAAGACGCGCCGCGACTACTTCAACCTCGACGTCGGCGTCGACACCACGCAGATCGTGGCGGCCTCCAAGCTGGTTTCGCAGGTCACCGGTTTCGTGGTGCAGCCGAACAAGGCCGTGGTGGGCGCCAACGCCTTCGCGCATGCCTCGGGCATCCACCAGGATGGCGTGCTCAAGGCGCGCGACACCTACGAGATCATGCGCGCCGAAGACGTGGGCTGGACGGCTAACAAGATCGTGCTGGGCAAACTCTCGGGCCGCAACGCGTTCAAGCAGCGCCTGCAGGAGCTGGGCATCGAGCTGGATTCGGAAGCCGAACTGAACGCCGCCTTCACGCGCTTCAAGGAACTGGCTGACCAGAAGGCCGAGATCTTCGACGAGGACATCCTTGCGATCGTCGCCGACGAGGAGCAGCAAACACAGGGCGAGCATTTCCGCTTCGTGTCGCTGTCGCAGCGCTCGGAGACCGGCGAGCGCCCGCACGCGCGCATCGTCTTCGTGGCCGACGGCAAGGAGGTGACGGGCGAGGCCGAAGGCAACGGCCCGGTCGACGCCACGCTCAACGCCATCGAGAGCCAGGTCGGCAGCGGCGCCGAGCAGCTGCTGTACTCGGTCAACGCCATCACGACCGGCACGCAGGCGCAGGGCGAGGTGACGGTACGCCTGTCCAAGGCTGGCCGCATCGTCAACGGCGTGGGCACCGATCCGGACATCGTCGCGGCCTCGGCCAAGGCCTACCTGGCGGCGCTGAATAAGTTGCAGGACAAGAGCAGCGAGAAGCTCAACCCGCAGATCTGATCGCGGATCGCATCGAACACACGCAGGAGCCAGTTCCCGACCCAACACGATCACAACTGAGCGCGCACCCGGTTACCCATCGGGCCGCGAAGCGGGTGCGGCGGCACCGGACACGTCAAGCGCGTGATTCCCGGGCCAGCCGTCTTTGAGTGCGATGTCCGTGCGATCCACGACATGGCCGACCCGAACATCCACGCCAGGTGATGCGCCTCGCGTGGATGTTGCCGTTGCAGCAGTACCGGCGCACTCAGGGACGCGAGTCGGCATCGTGGTCGTACATCGGGTCTGGGCTGACCTGCGTGAGGCGCACCACGCCGTCGCGGTCGAAATAGAAGTTCATCAACGACGGCCACACGCCTTCGTGCTTGAAGCGGTAGGACCACACCTGGCGGTCCATCAATCGGAAGTAGGCAGTCTCCTCGGGCTTGCCGAACATCTGCTGCACATCTTTCTGCGTCCACGTGCCGACGCGCACCTGCGCAAAATCCATCGTGGTCAGTATCTGCCGGAACGAGATGAGTTTGCCGCTCGTGTCGAAGTCGGCCGCGTAGGTGAATTGCCCATAAGGCTGCGTCGGATACAGCCAGCGCGTGCCGCCGTCGGCGCGCGGATATTGCTCGGGCGGCTTACCGAAGCGTGCCTCTACGGCCGAAGCCGGCTGGCCAACCAGGGCTTCGCCCGTTGGCACGGGGGCCAGGACGGCGCACGCGCCCAATGACGCCAGCGCCGCGATGAGCAGCGTCGCGCGCTGCCCTATCAACCGAATGCTCACGATGGTTCTCCTGAATGCCTCCAGTGTAGGGTGCCACGTTGCTTGTGTCGGCGCGCGCAGCCGCTTTACCATCCGCGCTTCACGGAGAATTGCCATGATGTTTCGTTGCTTTGTGGCCGTCTTGACGGCGATGGGTCTGTCTGGCGCGGCAGCTGCCCAGCCTGAGGCGGCGCCGATCCGGCTGGCGCTGATCGAGGGCCTGTCCGGTCCGTTCGCCAACGCTGGCGAGGCGGTAGATCGGAACCTGCGCATCGCCATCGAGGGCGTGAATGCGCGCGGTGGCGTGAAGTTGCCGGACGGGCGTCATCCGCTCGCGCTGGTGCGTTTCGACAGCAAGAACACGGTCGACGAGTCGCTGCTGCAATTGCAGGCGGCAACCGATGCCGGCATCCGCTTCGTCCTGCAGGGCAACAGCTCGGCGGCTGCGGCAGCATTGTCGACGTCCATCTCGCGCTACAACGAGCGCCACCCGGATGCGCGCGTGCTGTTTCTCAACTACGCCGCCGTCGATCCGGCCCTGACCAACGAGGCATGCAGCTTCTGGCACTTCCGCTTCGACGCCTCGGCCGACATGCGCATGCATGCGCTGACCGAGGTCATCCGCGCGGACAAGGCCATCAAGAAGGTCTACCTGATCGGCCAGGACTACACGTTCGGCCGCCAGGTAGCGCAATCGGCGCGCCAGCAGTTGGGCGAGAAGCGGCCGGACGTTGCCGTCGTCGGCGAGGTGCTGCACCCGATCGGCAAGGTGAAGGATTTTGCCCCCTACGTGGCGCGCATCGCGGCGTCGGGCGCGGACACGGTCATCACCGGCAACTGGGGCAACGACCTGACGCTGCTGGTCAAGGCGGCGCGTGACGCGGGGCTCAAGGCGCGCTTCTTCACGTTCTACGGCAACTCGCTGGGTGCGCCGGGGGCGATGGGCGAGGCGGGCGTCGGCCGCGTGGTGGCGGTGGCCGAGTGGCACCCGAACCTGGGCGGCGCCAAGTCTGACGCGTTCTACAAGGCGTTCCGCGCGCGCTATCCGGCCCCGGCTGACGACTACCCGCTGCTGCGCGACCAGATGATGGTCGACATGCTGGCCGCTGCCGTTGAGCGCGCAGGCACCATCGAGGCGAGTGCGGTTGCACGTGCGCTGGAAGGCGCATCGCTCGACAACGGCTTCCACCGCATCACGTTGCGCGCCGAAGACCACCAGGCGATCCAACCGCTTGTCGTGACGCAGATGGAGCGGGCAGGGACGCCGGGCACGCCGTTCGACATCGAGGGTTCGGGCTATGGCTTTCGCACGCTGAAAGTGATTCCGGCGGCGCAAACGGCCTTGCCAACGACGTGCAAGATGACGCGTTATTGATCGGCCCTGACACAGAACTGTCGTCTGGCGAGGGGATTGGGCTATAATCGCCGTCTTGCCGTCCAGGCCGGGTTCGGAATGCGGTCGGCAAGATTACTGTTCAACACGGCACAGGTGGCGGTCATCCAAGCGCTGCAGTGTCCGCAAGTCAAAAGGAATCGAAATGTCCGTTGCTAACATCAACAAGCAAGAAATCGTCAAGGATAACGGCCGCAGCGCCAACGATACGGGTAGCCCGGAAGTGCAAGTCGCACTGCTGACCGCCCGCATCAACGAACTGCAGCCGCACTTCAAGGCGCACATGAAGGATCACCACAGCCGCCGCGGCCTGCTCAAGATGGTGAGCCGTCGTCGCCGTCTGCTGGACTACCTCAAGGGCAAGGACGCCGACCGCTACACCGCGCTGGTTGCGAAGCTGGGTCTGCGTAAGTAATGATGGGTCTCACGCACTGCGCGTGATGAACAAGTGCCTGCGTCAGCGTGCTGATGCAGGCATTTTGTTTTTTGCGGCCGCGTTTGCGGCCGCGCCGGGCAACCGGCAAGCGATGGCGGTCGATTGAGTGATCGGCTGCCAGGGACCGGGGGCGGCAGGGAGCAGAGTCTTGTGTCATTCCAGCGCGGCATTGCATGCCAGCGCTGCGCTGGAATGGCATAAAACACACCTCTGCAACCGCACCGTCTTCCGGAACGTGTTTGTCGCGGCGCATAGATCGATGCGCGCCGTGAATACCGAACAGGAGAAAACATGTTCAACAAGATCGTCAAAGAATTCCAATGGGGCGGCCACAAGGTCCGCATGGAAACGGGTGAGATCGCCCGCCAAGCCAGCGGCGCCGTGCTGCTGGACATGGACGACACCGTCGTGCTCGCCACCGTGGTGGGCGCCAAGAACCCGAAGCCGGGCCAGGATTTCTTCCCGCTGACCGTCGACTACCTCGAGAAGACCTACGCCGCCGGCAAGATCCCGGGTGGCTTCTTCAAGCGTGAAGGCCGTCCGTCGGAAAACGAAACGCTGACCTCGCGCCTGATCGATCGCCCGCTGCGCCCGCTGTTCCCGGAAGGCTTCTACAACGAAGTCCAGGTCGTCATCCACGTGCTGTCGATCAACCCGGAAGTGCCGGCCGACATCCCGGCGCTGGTGGCCTCGTCGGCTGCCCTGGCCGTGTCGGGCCTGCCGTTCAACGGTCCGGTGGGCGCTGCCCGCGTGGGCTACAAGGATGGCCAGTACCTGCTGAACCCGAACCGCGCGCAACTGGCGCATTCGGAGCTGGACCTGGTCGTGGCCGGTACCGAGCGTGCCGTGCTGATGGTCGAGTCGGAAGCGCAGCAGCTGTCGGAAGAAATCATGCTGGGCGCCGTGGTGTACGGCCATGAGCAGATGCAGATCGCCATCAACGCGATCCACGAGCTGGTGCGCGAAGGCGGCAAGCCGGAGTGGGATTGGCAAGCGGCCCCGAAGAACGAAACGCTGTTCGCCAAGGTGTCCGAACTGGGCCTGGCCGACCTGCAAGCCGCTTACCAGCTGCGCCAGAAGTCGGCCCGCAGCCAGAAGCTGAAGGAAGTCTACGCATCGGTTGGCGCCAAGCTGGCCGAAGCCGGCGTGGAAGCCGACGGCGTGGAAGTCGACAACATCCTGTTCGAGCTCGAATCGAAGATCGTGCGCGGCCAGATCCTGAACGGCGAACCGCGTATCGACGGCCGCGACACCCGCACGGTGCGCCCGATCGAGATCCGCTCGTCGGTGCTGCCGCGCGCTCACGGCTCGGCGCTGTTCACGCGCGGTGAGACGCAGGCGCTGGTGGTGGCTACGCTCGGCACCAAGAGCGACGAGCAGATCATCGACGCGCTGCAAGGCGAGTACCGTGACCGCTTCATGCTCCACTACAACATGCCGCCGTTCGCCACGGGCGAAACCGGCCGTGTGGGCAGCCCGAAGCGCCGCGAAGTCGGCCACGGCCGTCTGGCCAAGCGCGCACTGATCCCGGTGCTGCCGAAGGACGACGAATTCGCTTACACGATCCGCCTGGTGTCGGAGATCACCGAGTCGAACGGCTCGTCGTCGATGGCATCGGTGTGCGGTGGCTGCCTGGCGCTGATGGATGCCGGCGTGCCGGTCAAGGCGCACGTGGCCGGCGTGGCCATGGGCCTGATCCTGGAAGGCAACAAGTTCGCCGTGCTGACCGACATCCTGGGTGACGAAGATCACCTGGGCGACATGGACTTCAAGGTGGCGGGTACCGACAACGGCATCACCGCGCTGCAGATGGACATCAAGGTGCAGGGCATCACCAAGGAAATCATGCAGGTCGCACTGGCGCAAGCCAAGGAAGGCCGTCTGCACATCCTGGGCAAGATGCAGTCCGCCATGGGCCACGCACGCACCGAGCTGTCGGAGCACGCACCGCGCATGATCACCGTCAAGATCAATCCGGAGAAGATCCGCGACGTGATCGGCAAGGGCGGCTCGACCATCCAGGCGCTGACCAAGGAAACCGGCTGCACGATCGACATCCAGGAAGACGGCACGATCACCATCGCGTCGACTTCGTCGGAAGGCATGGCCGAAGCCAAGCGCCGTATCGAAGGCATCACGGCCGAAGCCGAAGTGGGCAAGATCTACACGGGTACCGTGCTCAAGCTGCTGGACTTCGGCGCGATCGTGAACATCCTGCCGGGCAAGGACGGTCTGCTGCACATCTCGGAAATCGCCAACGAGCGTGTGAACCAGGTGTCGGACTACGTGAAGGAAGGCCAGGTCGTGCGCGTGAAGCTGCTGAGCACCGACGAGAAGGGCCGTATGCGTCTGTCGATCAAGGCCGCCAAGGCCGAGGAAGGCGACGTGCCGGCCGCTGCACCGCAAGCGCCGGGCGCTGGCGATGCGACCTCGCAGCAGCAACAGCAACAACAGCAGTAATAGTCGTCAAGGTGGCGGGGTTTCTCGCCACGTGAATGGCAAGAGAGCGGCTGGACAGTGTCCAGCCGTTTTTTTGTTTACACTGCGTCGCGAGTTCCTCTTCCGCGTCCGACCATGAGCCGCTTGTTCGAGCAAAACCGCATCGCCGTTGTCTGGGATTTCGACAAGACGTTGATCCCACGCTACATGCAAGTGCCGCTGTTCGAGCGCTACAACATCGCCGAGCAGGGCTTCTGGGATGAGGTCGCCGCTGGCTCCAAGGAGATTGAATCGCGCGGCCAGAAGGTCAACCATGAGACGTTCTATCTGAACGTGCTGCTGCGCCACGTGCGCGACGGCCGCATGGCGGGGCTCGACAACACCACGTTGCGCGTATTGGGCGCCCAGCTCGAATTCTTCCCGGGCGTGACCGACTTCTTCGAACGCAGCAAGGCCTGGGTGCGCGACAACGGCGCCTACCAAGCGTTCGACATCAAGCTCGAGCACTACATCGTCAGCACCGGCCTGACCGAGATGATCAAGGGTTCGCCCATTGCACCGTACATCGATGGCGTGTGGGGCTGCGAATTCCTGGAGGCGCCAGACGTGAACGGCCGCCAAGTCGTCTCGGAAGTCATCTACGCCATCGACAACACCACCAAGACGCGCGCGCTGTTCGAGATCAACAAGGGCGTCAACAAGCATCCCGAGGCGGTCAACGTGAACTCGTCGATCGCCGAGGATGAGCGCCGCGTTCCGTTCGCCAACATGATCTACGTGGCCGATGGCCCGAGTGACATCCCGGCGTTTTCGGTGGCCCGCAAGGGCGGCGGTCGCACGTATGCCGTCTACAACCCCGAGAGCGCGCGCTCGTTCGAGCAGGCCGATAACCTGCGCGCCGATGACCGCGTCGACATGCTCGGCCCGGCCGACTACCGCATCGGCTCGCCCACCGAGATGTGGCTCAAATTGCATATCGGCAAGATCGCCGACGCCATCGTCCACGGCAAGCAGGAGATCCTGCGCGAGACCTCGCGCGGTATCCCGCAGCACTTTGTCGAACCCAAGCGCGCCGCATCGTAATTCTGGAATCCGAATCCCCATGAAAGCCATTGAAATCACCCAATACGGCGGTCCCGAAGTCCTGAGGCTTGGCGAGCGCCCGATGCCCGAGCCGAAGGCCGGCGAAGTCCTGATTCGCGTGCGCGCAGCCGGCGTGAATCGGCCCGACGTCTTCCAGCGCATGGGCAACTATCCGGTACCGCCGGGGGCATCTGAAATCCCCGGCCTGGAAGTGGCCGGCGAGATCGTCAGTGGCGATCTGTCACACGCCGACAACCGCTTCGGCCTGAAGGCGGGCGATCGCGTTTGCGCGTTGGTGCAGGGCGGGGGCTACGCGGAGTTCTGCACGGCGCCGTTGGGCCAGGTGCTGCCGGTGCCCGCGGGCCTGTCCGATATCGAGGCCGCGGCGCTGCCCGAGAACTATTTCACCGTCTGGTCGAACGTGTTCGATCGCGGCTTGCTGGGGCAGGGCGCGCACGGCGCGGATGAAACGCTGCTGGTGCAAGGGGGCTCGAGCGGCATCGGCACGGCGGCGATCCAGATGGCGTCCGCGCTGGGGCATCGCGTGTTCGCCACGGCCGGCAGCGCCGACAAGTGCGCGGCTTGCGTCGAGTTGGGCGCCGCGCGCGCCATCAACTACAAGACCGAGGATTTCGCCGAGGTCGTCAAGGCTGAGACCGGTCGCGGTGTCGATGTGGTGCTCGACATGGTCGGCGGCAGCTACGTCACACGCGAGATCGCTTGCACGGCCGACGATGGCCGTATCGTGCTGATCGCGCTACTGGGTGGTGCCAAGGCCGAGGTGCCGCTGGGCGATATCCTGCGCCGGCGCATCACGCTGACGGGCTCGACGCTGCGGCCGCGCCCGGTCGCCTTCAAGGCGGCCATCGCGGCGAACCTCTACGAGAAGGTGTGGCCGCTGCTGGCGTCCGGCCGGATCAAACCGGTCATTCACGAGGTCATGCCGGCTGCACAGGCCGCACAGGCGCACGCCTTGATGGAATCGAGCGCGCACATCGGCAAGATCATGTTGGTTTGGGATTGATCTCCGAGACGCCAAAATTGACCCTGTTTTTGCTGCCACGGTAGAATGCCGGGTTTATTTGACAGTCGACCGGGCGGAACAAGAACGTGAACGCAAGACCGAAGCTGGTGGTGGGCAACTGGAAGCTGCACGGCAGCCTGAACACCAATGCCGCGCTGCTTGAGCAGATCAAGGCCGCAGGCAAGACCAACGCCACGCTGGCGGTGTGTGCGCCGTTCCCGTATCTGGCACAGTGCCAGGCGCTGCTGGCCGGTTCGGCAGTGGGTTGGGGCGCGCAGGATGTGTCCGCTGAAACGCGCGGCGCCTTTACGGGCGAAGTGGCGGCGTCCATGCTGTCGGAATTCGGCTGCGGCTACGCGATCGTCGGTCACTCCGAGCGCCGCACGTACCACGCTGAAACCGATGCGCAGGTGGCGACCAAGGCGCTGCGTGCGCTGGAGCATGGCGTGACCCCGATCGTCTGCGTGGGCGAGACGCTGGCGCAGCGTGAGGCTGGTGAAACCGAGCAGGTGGTGGGTCGCCAGTTGGACGCTGTGCTGGATACGCTGTCGGCCGAGCAACTGGGCCGCATCGTCGTGGCCTACGAACCGGTCTGGGCGATCGGTACCGGCAAGACCGCGACCAGCGAGCAGGCGCAGGCAGTGCACGCCTTCCTGCGTGCACGTGTCGCCGCCCGCGACGCCGGTGTGGCGCAGCGCCTGCCGATTCTGTATGGCGGCAGCGTCAAGCCGGACAATGCTGGCGAACTGTTTGCGATGGCGGACATCGATGGTGGCCTGATCGGCGGTGCATCGCTGAAGGCCGAAGATTTCCTGGCGATCGGTCGCGCATAAGTGACCGGTCCGGGTTGCGACGTAAAGAACGTGTGCGACCGCAACATATTATTGAGAGAAACGAAATGGCAATTCTGAAGACTCTGCTGCTGGTG
>CAJXMR010000117.1 GCA_913056305.1 uncultured Ralstonia sp. | reverse complement strand
ATTCCAGCGGCCTCGCGCACTGCCGGCGCGGAAAGCTACTGAAGACGCTGGATCATGTGGCGGCGCCCGATCAGGGCATTCCCCAATGCTGTAGCCGCAACTGATTTCATACACTGGCCGGGCCCTGAGGACAGGGCTTTCTTCAACTGATTTTCGGCCCGCCACTTGAGCGGGCTGTTTTTTTGGCCGCATGTTGCCGCAGCATCACATCCCACGCCATTCCACCGACGAAACCGACGTTTACCCGGATTCTGTTTGGCGCGGATGACAGTAGTATTGCCAATGCCCTCAGGGGCAATTGAGATCGCTGAATTCGAAGCCCGCACGCATGCGGGCTTTTTTTTTCGTCAGTGCTGCTTACTGCATCGACGGCAGGTTGCCGATGCGCACCAGCATCTCGGTGAACATCTGCATATCCAGGTCGAGGTCCGGCACTTCCTTGTACTCGTTGGCGTTGTGCGCGGTGTATTTCTTGCCGGGCATGGCCGGGCCGAAGTTGATGGCGTTGGGCATCAGCTTGGCGGTGGTGCTGCCGGCGGTGGGCACGGGCTTGGCGTCCAGGCCAGTGGTGTCGCCGTAGATGTTGAGCAGCGTCGACAACCATGCGCCCTTCGGATCACGCGCCATCCAGTTGCCCTGGTCATGGTTGATCTCCAGCGCGATGTTGTTGGCGTTGGCCCAGGCGTGAATCCTGTCAGCGATCTCGCTGCGTACGGCATCGGGCGTCTTGCCGCGCGGCATGCGCACGTTGACGGTCACTTCCACGCGGCCGTTCTTATCGCCGATGACGTTGGGCGACAGCGTGAGTGGGCCCATGAAATCGTCCTTGTAGGCGATGCCCATGGTGTTGCCGAGGTAGTCCGTGCCGTACAGATCGGCCAAATAGCGCACCGCGTGGGCGTAGGCGTTGTCGGCCATGTCAAGATTGGCAGCGCGCAGGAACAGCGCCAGGCGCGGCACGGGGTTCACGCCCTCCTCCGGACGCGAACCGTGCGCGGAAGTCCCGGTGACTTTCACGACGATGCTGTCGGCGTTGCGCGTGATGTCGATCGAGAACGCGCCCTGCGCCGCCAGACTGTGCACGAAGGCATCGCGCTTGGCTTCCAGCGCGACCGTCGCCATGCCGAGGTCACCGCCCGTGAGCGTGGCACTTGCCGTCTGCGGCACGGCGTTGGACGACGCAGCACCCGTCATCGACGTGATGGCCGTGCGCTTGGTGTCGCCCGCCTGCGCGGGGAAGAACACCTTGAGCGCGCCCGAGCCCTTCTCGGCCACCACGGCCGGATACTTGCTGTCGAGCACGATGTTGTACGCGGGCAGCTGGGTGCGCTCGCGGTAATACTTCATGCCATCGCCGCCGGTCTCTTCCGTGGTCTCGATCATCAGGCGGATGGTGCGCGCGAGCGGCACGCCGCTGTCCTTGACCGTCTTCATGGCATACAGCGCGGCCGCGATCGACCCCTTGTCGTCGATGGTGCCGCGCCCGTACAGCAGGCTGCCCACGCGCGTGACCTTGAACGGGTCAAGCTTGGTGCCATCGGCGAGCACCCATTCCTCGGCGCGGGCGGGCACGACATCGGCGTGGGTCAGGATGCCGAATTCGTCCGAGCCGGTGCCGGGCAGCACGACCTCGAAGACGCGGTTGTCAACGTTGCGGAATTGCAGCCCAAAGTCATGTGCCATGCCCTCGATCATCTTGCCGAAGGCGACGATGGCTGGGTTCTCATGCTGCGGGATCTTGTCGTCGCGCACGGTGGGCAGCGCGACCATCTTCTCGATCGTGCCGATCACGGCCTGCTGGTTGTGCAGGCGGTTGGACAGGCCAAGCAGGCGGCCGATGTTGACCAGGTCATCGCCAGCGAGCGGGGCCTTCTTCTGATACGCGGCGACACTGCCGGCGACCTGCGGGTCGGCCTTGGCAGCCGCGGCCAGGAAGCTCGACAGGTCGGACGATGCCTTGGCTTGCTCGGCCTTGGCCAGCGTGTCGAGTTCAGGCTTCTTCAACGTGGCGGCCGATGCGCCGGCAATCATGGCCAAGGACAGCGCCAGCGTCAGGGCAGACGAGCGGAAACGGGCAGTACGTAGCATCGAAATGACTCTCGGAAAGCATGCGAAGGCAGCATGATAGGTGGGATACCCCAACCGCGCATCATGCACTGCGATGACACGCTCGGGCAGGCTATGCTTGTGCATTCGCAAGGAGGCTGCCGCATGGAACCGTGCCTGGATACCGACCCCGCCCTGCTCGACGTGCTGGAAGAACTGCAGCGGCTCGAGCCGATCTTCCACCGCCCCGAGCGCGGCACCCGCCGCGAAGATTTCGAGCGCATGACCGAGCCTGACTTCTGGGAAATCGGCGCCTCCGGCCAGCGCTACAGCCGCAGCTACGTGCTCGGCGTGCTCGATGCGCGGCGCGGCCATATCGGCGAGGCGTTCTGGCAAACGCGCGATTTCCGCTGCCAGGAGATTGCGCCTGACACCTTCCTGCTGACCTACACGCTCGTGGAGTCGAACCGCACCACGCGCCGCGCCACGCTTTGGCGGCGTACACCTGACGGATGGAAGATCGTCTACCACCAGGGGACGGTGGTTGCAGATGCCTGAACGCAAAAAAGCCCGCACGAAGCGGGCTTTTCTACAGAAATTTTCTGGGGTGACTGATGGGACTCGAACCCACGACAACCAGAATCACAATCTGGGACTCTACCAACTGAGCTACAGCCACCGTTGTACGAACAGCGGATCGCTGCTCGACGAAAAAAGAGATTATACAAACATTCTTTTGGCGTGACTAGGGGGTGGCGCAATTTATGCCGCAACCGCCGCTTCGTCCGATTCCGCCCCGCGCCGCAGGTGAGCGCGTGCCTCGTCGAACAGCTGCTGGGCGTCGGCGAGCGTCTTGACGCGGCCAAGCGCCTTGGCATCCGACAATACGCGCCGCCAGCCACGCGCACCGGCCACGCCGCGATACAACCCCAGCATGTGTCGCACGGGCGCGCCGGCATAACCACCCCGCTCCACCCAGCGACCAATGTACGCGATCATCGCGTCTTCCACCTCAGCACGCGTCAGTGCGGAGGAATTGGCGCCGTAGTAACGCGCATCGAAATCCGCCATCAAGTGCGGGTGGTGATACGCCTCGCGGCCGATCATCACGCCATCGACGTGCGCCAGATGCGCATCGATCTGCTCCAGCGTCTGCACGCCGCCATTGAGCAGGATCTCCAGATGCGGGAAGTCGCGCTTGAGCTGGTAGACCACCTCATAGCGCAGCGGCGGGATCTCACGGTTCTCCTTCGGGCTCAGGCCTTTCAGGATGGCGTTGCGCGCGTGCACGATGAAGGTCTCGCAACCCGCCTCGGCAATGGTGCCGACAAAGTCGCGCACGAAGTCGTAGGTCTCGATCGCATCGATGCCGATGCGGTGCTTGACCGTGACCGGGATCGACACCGCATCGCGCATCGCCTTGACACCCTCGGCCACCAGCTTGGGCTCGGCCATCAGGCACGCGCCGAACGCGCCGCGCTGCACGCGCTCGGAGGGACAGCCGCAATTCAGGTTGATCTCGCGGTAGCCCCAGCGCTCGCCCAGGCGGGCGGCCTGGGCCAGGTCGTCGGGCTCGCTGCCGCCGAGCTGCAGCGCCACCGGGTGCTCGACCTCGTCGAAGTCAAGGTGGCGCGGCACGTCGCCGTGCAGCAGCGCGCCGGTCGTCACCATCTCCGTATAGAGCCAGGTGTGGCGGGAGATCTGGCGGTGGAAGTACCGGCAGTGACGGTCGGTCCAGTCCATCATCGGTGCAACGGACAGGCGGCGCGCACTCGGCGTAAGGCAGGGCGTGGGGTGTTCAGCAGTCACAGCTAGTTCAACGGTTCAATCCAGGCGCGCAGTTTACCGGTTCTAGTCCGACAGCCCCAGCAGCGGATGCGCCTCGCGCCGCCACGGCGACACGAAGAACGCGGCCACCTCATCGTCACGCACGGCATCGACGCTGGCGTGGCGCCACTTGGGCGCGTGATCCTTGTCGACGGCGAGCGCGCGGATGCCTTCGATGCCGTCGCCCTCGGCAAACACGTGCGTCATCATGTCCAGCTCGCGGCGCAGCTCGTCGGCGAGCGTGGTGTGGCGGCCGCGGCGGATCTGCTCGAGCGTGACGGCCATCATCAGCGGCGAGCGCTTGGCCATGTGCTGCGCGGTCTGCGCGGCCCAGTCGGCGTCGGCGCAGCCTGCCAGCTCAGCCAGGATGGCCGGCACGGTGGCGGCGCCAAAGCATGCGTCGATGGCAGCGCGATGCGGTGCGATCACCGCCTTGGCCGCATCAGCTTCGGTTGCGGCTTCGGTGAAGCACGCGACGATTTGCTCGGCGCTCTGCCAATCGCCATCGTGCAGACGCTGCACGATGGCGGCCAACGCCTGCGTCGTGACATGGCAATCCGCCAGCCCGACCGACAGCCCATCCGCCGCCTCGATCATCTGCCCGGTCACGCCCAGGTATTCGCCCACGTGGCCCGGCACGCGCGCCAGGAACCAGCCGCCGCCCACGTCGGGGAACAGGCCGATATTGGTCTCGGGCATCGCCATGCGGGTGCGCTCGGTCACCACGCGCAGCGAGGCGCCTTGCGAGATGCCCATGCCGCCGCCCATCACCACACCGTCCATCAGGGCGATGTAGGGCTTGGCGTATTGGAAGATCAGGTGGTTGAGGCGGTATTCCTCGGTAAAGAACGTGATCAGCTGCGGATCGCCCGCCGTGGCCGCGCGATGGAAGAAGCGGATGTCACCTCCCGCGCACAGGGCCTTGCCGCCCTCGCCGCGCAGGATCACGGCATGCACTTCCGGATCGTGCTGCCACGCCATCAGCGCATGCGACAGCGCGCGGATCATCTCCAGCGACAGCGCATTGAGCGCCTGCGGCCGGTTCAGCGTCAGCCAGCCGATGCCGCCGCGCACCTCGGCAATTACATCAGCCTGGACGTCGGTGTGCGGCAGGTTCGAAACGGTGGATTCCATGTCTCTTGTCTGGTGTTTTTGGGAATGACGGGCCGCACTGTACACGACCCGGCACAGATGCGAGGAAGGGCTCTAGGCGCGCCTCTTTCCTGGGGCGCGCGTTGGGCGTATATCTGCCGGCTGGAGACAAACCATCACAACAATCAGATGACCCCTACCAACGGCGCACCCGGCGCATCCAGTTTCGACCCGGGATTGATCCTGCTGGCCTTCGCGCCGGTCTTCCTGCTCACCATCGGCGCGGAGGTGTGGTACTGGCGTCGCCGCGATCCGTCCGTCTACAGTCTCAAGGACACCGTTTCAAACGCCTGCCTCGCGCTGATGCACCAAGCGTCGGACGCGTTCTTCCTGTGGCTGATGATCAAGACGGTGTATGCATGGACGTACAGCCACGGCCTGCGCGCAGTGCCCGAGACGTGGTGGTCGTTTGCCCTGCTCTTGCTGCTGCAGGACTTCCTCTACTACTTCTTCCATCGTGCCAGCCACCGTGTGCGCTGGATGTGGGCGTCGCACGTGACACACCATTCGTCGGAGGGCATGAATTTCTCGACGGCGTTCCGGCAGAGCCTGACCTACCCCATCTCGGGGATGTGGCTGTTCTGGATTCCGCTGGCCTGGATCGGCTTCACGCCGGACTGGGTGATTCTGGCGGTGGGCCTGAACCTGGCGTTCCAGTTCTTCGTACACACGCGGCTAGGGGCGCTGGATTCGCGCTATGCGGGCTTCTGGCGCTGGCTTGGGGCATACGTCAACACGCCCTCCGTGCACCGCGTGCACCATGCCAAGAACCCGCAATATATCGACCGCAACTACGCCGGCGTGCTGACGATCTGGGACCGCCTATTCGGCAGCTTCGTGTCGGAGGAAGAGGCGCCCGTGTTCGGCATCACGCGGCAGATCCAGACGCACAACCCGATCACGCTCACCTTCCACGAATGGCGCGACATGTGGGCCGACGTGTTCCGCGATCGCGACCTGCGCTACCTGTGGAAGCCGCCCGAGTGGCGCAGCCCACGCTCGACGGTGACAGCCGAGGCGATGCCGCTTACATGAACGGCGGCCCGAAGCGCGTCGCGATGTGGTTGGTCGAATCAAATAGCTCCCGCAACACCGGGCTCGCGCACGTCGGCTGCACATACAGGTAGAACGCGACTTCCGGCAGGCGCGGCAGGCCATCTGCCTCGGTCAGCACGCGCATGTTCGCGTCGAGCAATTCAGTCGTGCGCGCGGTCACGCCCAGCCCGGCGCTGATCGCAGCCCGGATGCCGGTCAGGGTTGGCGAGAGATAGCTCGTGCGCCACGGAATATGGTGCGCATCCAGGCACTCGATCGATAGCTGGCGGAACAGGCTCAGTTCATCGGCCATCACCAGCGGTACCGGTGCGGCGGAATTGAAGATGAAGTCTTCCGCGCAGATCCACACCATGGGCGAAGTCCGCAGCTTGATACCCGGAAAAGCGTCGTCATAGCGGGTGGAAATCGCCAGATCGAGCGTCTTGGCGCGCAGCGCGTCCATCAGGAACGGGCTGCGGCCGACGTTGATTTCCATCTGCAGTTCGGGTGAGAGCTTGGACAACCTGCGCAGCAGATTTGGCAGGATCGAATCCGCCACGTCGTGTGGCGAGCCGATGCGGATCTTCTCAGCCGGACCGCCCGTCTGGATCACCTGCACAGCCTGGTCGTTCAACGCCAGAATCTTGTGCGCATAGGCGACGAGCCGAACGCCATCCGGCGTCATCATCTTGTGGCGACCGCGTTTCTCGAACAGCGCACATCCCATCTCCTCCTCCAGACGCTGCATCTGCTGCGTGACCGCAGATTGCGTCCGCCCCACGCGCGCAGCGGCCGCGGCAAAGGTTTCGTGCTGCGCAATCGCCACGAAGGTGCGCAGCAGGTCGATATCCAGGTTCCGCATCTGAGCCCCGATACTTCAGAAATCCTAATAAGTTTCTGCCAAGAATTAATTTGTCCTGACCAATTTTGGCCGATAACCTGCAAAAAACCCAAACAAAACTGAAGTAATTCAGGAAGACACCCCGACCGTTGGGTAAGCGGTCAAGCGTTGGACCCGTTTCATACAAAGGAGGAAAGACATGTGGGCACGAAACGTCGCGGCCGGGATGATGGCCGCCCTGACCTTGGCAAACCTCGCACACGCCGACGCGTTGGCCGACATCAAGTCACGCGGCACCCTGGTGTGCGGCACGCAGAACGCCAGTGAACCCTATGCCTTTCCTGACGCCGCGACGCGCCAGATCGCGGGCTTTGATGTCGACGTGTGCCGCGCGCTGGCCCAGGGTCTCGGGGTCAAGCTTGAGCACCGCGCGCTGTCGACCGACGCGCGCATCCCCGAATTGAAGACGCATCGCGTGGATGTCCTGGCCGCTGCAGTCGCATGGATGCCGGCTCGCGCCACGCAAATCGATTTCAGCAACCAGTATTTCGTTGCGCCGATCCGCGTGCTGGTACGCGCGGATTCTCCAATCCAGACGCTGGACCAGCTCGCCAACAAGAAGATCGCTGCATCTGAAGGCTCCAGTTCGGCCGCGGTCTCGGTCACGCGACTGCCGGATTCGCACCTGCTGACCTTCCACGACATCTCCTCGGCCTACCTGGCGCTGCAGCAAGGCAAGGTCGACGGCCTGGTTGCCGGGCAACTGGTGTTGGCGCGCTTTGCCAATGAAGCCGCACAAAAAGGCGGCCAGCAGTATCGGCTGCTGACCGCACCAGTGTACGAAGAGCGCTGGGGCGTGGTCATGAACAGGAACGAGCCGACGTTGATGGCGGCCGTCAACAAGATCCTGGCCGACTACGACCAATCCAACGCGCTGCAGACGAGCTTCGACAAGTGGCTCGGCGCGAAGTCGATTTACAAGTTCACACGCGACTACAAGGTCGAACCGATCAAGGCCCAGTAACCCAAGGGCCGCCGACATGTTCGATCTCTCGTTCCTGCTCGCAGACGGCTATGTGCGCCTGCTCCGGGACGGCATCCTGACCACCCTGTGTCTGTTTGTCGTTTCGGGTCTGCTGGCAATCGTGGTCGGCATTTCACTCGCCACGTTGCGCGCGCTGCCGATGCGCCTGAGTAAGGCGTTCGTTATCGTCATCGTCGAGTACCACCGCAATGTGCCGATGCTGGTGCAGATTCTCGTCTGGTACTTCGGCGTGCCGCAGTTGCTGCCCGAATCGATCAAGTTGTGGATCAACGTGGGCAACACGGAGTTCTTCTTCGCGACCATTGCGCTGGGGCTGAACTCGGGCGCGTTCATCTCCGAAGACCTGCGCTCCGGGCTGCGTGCCATTCCGCATACGCAACAGGAGGCGGCATGGTCGATTGGGCTGACCCACCTGCAATCACTGCGTTACGTGATCCTGCCGCAAGGGATTCGCGTGGCACTGCCGGCGCTGCTTAACCAGGCCTTGTTGCTGTTCAAGAACAGCTCGCTCGCCATGGCCATCGGGGTGCATGAGCTGCTTTACCGCACCCGGCAGATCGACAACCTCACCTTCCGCACCTTCGACGTGTTCCTCATCGCCACGATCTTGTACCTGCTCGGTACGCTGGCGCTGATGTCGTTGTCGGATCGTGTTGCCAAACGCCGCACGGCACCGTTGGGGGTCTGACGCCATGCTCGAAATCCTGCATGACTACCTGGCGCTGTTCCTAGTGGGCGCGTGGCCGAATGGCCCGCTCGGCGGGGTGGCGATCACGCTCATCCTGTCGGTGCTGGGGCTGGTGATGTCGTTTCCGATTGCCGTGCTGATCGGCCTGGCGCAGGTCAGCCCGTGCAACTGGCTACGGAAATGCGCGGGCGTCTGGACGCGCCTGGTACGCGGCATCCCCCTGCTGATGATCATCTTCTGGGCGTACTTTGCGGTGCCGCTGTTGGTGGGCACGGAGGTGTCGGCATTCACGACGGCCGTGTGCGCCATCATCGTGTACGAGAGCGCATTTCTCGCGCAGATCGTCCGCGCCGGGCTCGAAGGACTGCCGCGCGGCCAGATGGAAGCTGCGCGCTCGAACGGCTTGTCGTGGCTGCAAAGCATGCGCTACGTGCAGCTGCCGCAGGCGCTGACCAACATGCTGCCGTCGATCGTCAACCAGTTCGTGTCGATCATCAAGGCGACGTCGCTTGCCTATGTGATTGGCGTGCCGGAGCTGACGTACTCGGCCGCGCAGGTCAACACCATCACGCTGACCAAGCCGCTGGAAACCTTCCTCGTGCTTGCAGCCTTCTACTTCGTGCTGTGCTTCGCCATCTCCCGCTTTGCCGGGCAGCTGGAGCGCCGCATCGCCCGCCGTCGTGCGGGGCTTGCCTGATTCGCTGGAGACCAACCCATGCTGGCATTTGAAAAAATCGACAAGTACTACGACGACTACCACGCGCTCAAAGGCATCGACGCCAAGATCGAGTGCGGTGAAGTCGTTGTCGTATGCGGGCCGTCGGGCTCGGGCAAATCCACGCTGATCCGCACCGTCACACGCTTGGAAGCCATCCAGGGCGGATGCATCCGCTTCGAAGGACGTGACGTTCATGCGCGTGATATGCGCGTCAACCAGCTCCGCGCGCGCATCGGCTTCGTGTTCCAGAACTTCAACCTGTTCCAGAACCTGTCGGTGCGGCAGAACCTGATGCTCGGGCCGACCAAGGTGCTCGGCATGCCGCGCGACGAGGCGATGGCTCAGGCAGAAACGCTGCTCGCCAAGGTCGGGCTTGCGCACAAGATCGATGCGATGCCGGCCAACCTGTCGGGCGGCCAACAGCAGCGCGTGGCCATTGCACGAGCACTGGCGATGAAACCGCCGCTCATGCTGTTCGACGAACCGACGAGCGCACTGGACCCCGAGATGGTGCAGGAGGTGCTGCACGTCATGCGTGAGCTGGCCAACGACGGGCTCACGATGATGATCGTCACCCACGAGATGGGCTTCGCACGCGATGTATCCAGCCGCGTCTGGTTCATGGACCAGGGCCAGTTGCTGGAGGACTCGCCGCCCGACCAGTTCTTCAGCCGCCCGAAGCACGCCCGCGCGCAGCGCTTCCTGCAAGACGTCCTGCGCCCGGCGCCGCCTGTGGCTACGCTGGCCGAACGGGTCGTCTGACACCGACAACCACAACAACGCCATCCAACGCGCCCCAATACCTCTGGAGAGTTCAGCCATGTCCACGTCTTTTCCTCAACAACGCCAATCGGCCGTGAACAACGCCATTGCTGCGATGAAAGCCGCGCTCGCGCCCGAAGGCGAAACGCGCCCTGCACTGGCGGATGTGCTTGAGCAAGTCAAAGGGCTCGCCGCGCGCACGGAACTTTGGCAGGAAGCCGACTTCCCGCCCCCGACCGACGGTGAGCTGCAAGCCCGCTACCTGATCCACGAAGATGCGGATCAAACCTACGCGCTGTACCTCAACGTCATGCGCCCCGGCAAGAAGATCACGCCGCACAACCACACCACGTGGGCCTGCATCGCAGCAGTGGATGGCACGGAATACAACTACGTCTATCGCCGCACCGACGACCGCGCCACGCCCGGCGTCGGCACGCTGGAGATGACCGACACAGTCGTCGTCGAACCCGGCAGCGGCATCGCGCTAGCGGCTGAAGACATCCACGCCGTCGAGATCAAGGGCGAGGCGCCCATTCGCCACCTGCACATGTACGGGCGTGCGCTCGAAACGCTCAGCGAGCGCATCACGTTTGACCTGGCGACCGGCCGCTACCAGACCATGGGCATCGGCGTGAAAACGCGCCGCTAACCGGCCAGCCTCAACCCAATCGCGTTGCTTGCATTCCGCGCTGCGTGCGCGGAGGGCCCCGCTCACCTTTTTTTTCGATCCCGCATCGATATGACATCGTTCGTTACCGCCCAGACCCTGAAAGCGTGGCTGCACGACGGCGCCGAGATCGCGCTGTTCGACGTGCGCGAGCACGGCCAGTACGGCGAGGCCCACCTTTTTTACGCGATCCCGCTGCCCTACAGCCGCCTTGAGATCGACGCCCCGCGTCTCGCGCCTCGACGCGCGGTGCGCATGGTCGTCTATGACGACAACGACGGCATAGCTGCTCGCGCTGCCGAACGCCTAGCCGCCATCGGCTACACCAACGCGCATGTGCTGCAAGACGGCGCGCAAGGGTGGACGCGTGCAGGCTTCACGCTGTTTGCCGGCATCAACGTGCCATCCAAGACCTTCGGTGAACTCGTTGAGATGGCGTATCACACGCCGCGCGTCACCGCGCGCGAACTCGCCGCCATGCGCGAGCGCGGCGACAACGTCGTCATCCTCGACGGCCGCCCCGTCAGCGAATACCTGAAGATGACGATTCCCTCGTCAATCTGCTGCCCCAACGGCGAACTCGGCTACCGCGTGCGCGAACTCGTGCCGGACCCTGCCACGCCGATCGTCGTCAATTGCGCGGGCCGCACGCGCAGCATCATCGGCGCTCAGACGCTCATCAACCTGGGTATCCCCAACCCGGTGATGGCGCTTGAGAACGGCACGCAGGGCTGGTTTCTGGAAGACCTGCCGCTGGAACACGGCAGCACGCGCCGTTACCCCGATGCCGTGACCACCGCCAAGCTGGAAGACCTGCGTGAGGCCAGCCAGCAGCTAGCGACGCGCTTTGCCGTGCCGGAGGTCGATACCGCCACGCTCGCACGCTGGGTGGAACTTGGCACGCACAGCCTGTTCCTCTGCGACGTGCGCACCCCTGAGGAATTCGCCGCAGGCAGCCTGCCGGGCGCGCAGCATGCGCCGGGCGGTCAGTTGATTCAGGCGACCGACCAATACGTGGGCGTGCGCCATGCCCGCCTTGTGCTGCTCGACGCCGACGGCGTACGCGCGCCGATCGTCGCCAGTTGGCTGCGGCAACTCGGTCACGATGCCTACGTGCTGCGCGGCGGGTTGACCAGCGATGCGAAACTGCCGGTACCGGTGCCCGCCTTGCTGCAGCCGTTGCCGGAGATCAGCGCGGAGGCACTCGCCACCGCACTCGCGGCCGGCACCGCACACGTGATCGACCTGCGCCCGAGCATGGCCTTCCGCCGAGCGCATGTGCCCGGCGCCACATGGGCCATTCGCCCGCGCCTGCCAGGATTGGCCGCCGACCGCGATACCGTGCTGATTGCCGACGACCCGCGCATCGCAGAACTCGCTGCCGCGGATTGGAACGCGCTGGCACCGCATGCGGAATCGCACATCAAACGACTCGCCGGCGGTTTTGCCGCATGGATAGCCACGGGCCGTGCCACCGAAGGTGCAGAGAACACTCCACCCGATGCCGACTGCATCGACTACCTGTTCTTCGTGCATGATCGGCATGACGGCAACAAGGCGGCGGCGCGGCAATACCTGGCCTGGGAAACCGGCCTGCTCGCCCAGCTCGATGCGCAGGAACTCGGCGCCTTCCGCGTGGGCGCCGGTGCCACGCAGCCATGACGCTCAACCAACGGGGCCCACGCACCATGTCATCGCAGAAAACAGAGCCAAACGCACAGCCACGGCTGGCCACACGCCTCGTCAAGGGCGGCACCTCGCCAGCCTTTGAAGGCGGCCGGGCAGTCAACCCGCCGGTCGTGCGCGCCTCCACCGTGCTGTTTGATTCGATGGATGCCATGAACGACGCGCGCCGCCGACGCGGCACCGAGCGGATGTTCACCTACGGCGCACGCGGCAACCCGACCGGCTTTGCGCTGGAAGACGTCGTCGCTCAACTCGAAGGCGGCTATCGCACGCGGCTGTTCCCCACGGGCCTCGCCGCCATCTCGATGGTCTTCCTGGCCTTCGTGCGCCCCGGCGATCACGTGCTGATTGCCGATTGCGTCTATCAGCCACTGCGCCATTTCGTCGATACGTTCCTGCAGCCCTGGGGCGTGGAGGTCAGCTACTTCCGCGCAGACGGCAGTGATGTCGCACAGCAACTCCGGCCAACGACCAAGCTCGTTTACGTAGAGTGCCCCGGCTCGCTTGCCTACGAAATGTGCGACCTGCCTGCGCTGGCCGACCTCGCGCATCGCCACGGTGCACTGGTCGTCGCTGACAACACATGGGGCTCAGGCGTGCAGTACCGCCCGCTCACACTCGGCGCCGATGTATCGGTCATGGCTGCCACCAAGTACCTGAGTGGCCACTCCGACGTGATGATGGGCACCGTCACCACCACGCAGGCTTGCTGGCAACCGCTTGCCACGATGTGCGACGCCCAAGGCGTGGCCATCAGCCCCGACGATGCCTACCTCGTGCTGCGCGGCACGCGCACATTGGGCGCACGCCTCGCCATGCATGAGCGCCACGCGCTTGAGGTCGCACACTGGCTGACCGCGCGCCCAGAAGTGGCTCGCGTCTTTTGCCCCGCCCTTGCCGAAGACCCCGGCCACGCGCTGTGGCAACGCGATTGCACCGGCACCAACGGGCTGATCTCGTTCGAATTCGCTCAGGCCGACGCGCATGCGGCCAGGCACTTCGTCGATGCGCTTACGCTATTCGGAATCGGCGCCTCGTGGGGCGGATTCGAGAGTCTGGCGACGGTCAGCAACGTGGTGGGCACACGCACTTGCACAGACTGGTCTCATGCCGGCCCGATCGTCCGCCTGCACATCGGTCTTGAAGACCCGCAAGACCTGATCGACGATCTGGCACAAGCGTTGGCACGCCTGCAGGCGTAGCGCTCCGCGCCATCGCCGGACGAAAAAAAACGCCCCGAAACCCCGGGGCGTTCTTCTTGGCAGACCGACTGGCGATCAGACCGCTTCCTCACGCGATGCACGCTTGCGCTCGTGTTCCTTCAGGTGACGCTTGCGCAGACGGATGTTCTTCGGCGTGACTTCCACCAGCTCGTCGTCGGCGATGAATTCCACCGCGTATTCCAGCGACATCTGGATCGGCGTGATCAGGCGCACGGCTTCGTCGGTGCCCGAGGCGCGCACGTTGGTCAGCTGCTTGCCCTTGATCGGGTTGACGACGAGGTCGTTGTCACGGCTGTGGATGCCGATGATCATGCCTTCGTACAGCGCATCGCCAGGCGACACGAACATGCGGCCGCGATCCTGCAGCTTCCACAGTGCGTAGGCCACGGCAGCGCCGTCATCCTGCGAGATCAGCACGCCGTTGTGGCGCTCGCCCAGGTCGCCTTCCTTGACCGGGGAGTAGTCATCGAAGATGTGGCTGATCAGGCCGGTGCCGCGCGTCAGCGTCAGGAATTCGCCCTGGAAGCCGATCAGGCCGCGGGCCGGGATGCGGTATTCCAGGCGGGTGCGGCCCTTGCCGTCCGACGCCATGTCGAGCAGTTCGCCCTTGCGGCGGCCGAGCTCTTCCATCACGCCGCCCTGGTGGCCGTCTTCCACGTCCACGGTCAGACGCTCGAACGGCTCGTGCTTCACACCGTCGATTTCCTTGAACACCACGCGCGGGCGCGACACGGCCAGCTCGTAGCCTTCGCGGCGCATGTTTTCCACCAGGATGGTCAGGTGCAGTTCGCCACG
>CAJXMR010000116.1 GCA_913056305.1 uncultured Ralstonia sp. | reverse complement strand
CGGGCTACGACATCATCTTCTTCTGGGTGGCGCGCATGGTCATGATGACCCTGCACTTCACCGGTGAGGTGCCCTTCCATACCGTCTACGTGCACGGCCTGGTGCGCGATTCGGAAGGCAAGAAGATGAGCAAGTCCGAGGGCAACACGCTGGACCCGGTGGACCTGATCGACGGCATCGCGCTGGAGCCGCTGCTGGCCAAGCGCACCACCGGCCTGCGCCGCCCGAAGGATGCGCCCAACGTCGAGAAGCGCACGCGCAAGGAATTCCCGGAGGGCATCCCGGCCTTCGGCGCCGACGCGCTGCGCTTCACGTTCGCGTCGCTGGCCACGCTGGGCCGCAATATCAATTTCGACTCCGGCCGCTGCGAGGGCTACCGCAACTTCTGCAACAAGCTGTGGAACGCCACGCGCTTCGTGCTGATGAACACCGAAGGCCAGGACTGCGGCATGCAGGAGTGCGTGGGTGATTGCGGCCCGGAAGGGTATCTGCACTTCTCGCAGGCCGACCGCTGGATCGTGTCGCTGCTGCAGCGCGTGGAAACCGAAGTCGAGAAAGGCTTTGCCGACTACCGCTTCGACAACATCGCCAACGCCATCTACAAGTTCGTCTGGGACGAGTACTGCGACTGGTACCTGGAGCTGGCCAAGGTGCAGATCCAGACCGGCACGCCGGCCCAGCAGCGCGCCACGCGCCGCACGCTGCTGCGCGTGCTGGAAACGGTGCTGCGCTTGGCGCATCCGATCATCCCGTTCATCACCGAAGAGCTCTGGCAGAAGGTCGCGCCGATGGCCGGCCGCGCCAAGGGCGACGGCACCGAGAGCCTGGCGCTGCAAGAGTACCCGCGCGCCGTGCTCACGAAGATCGACGAACAGGCCGAGCAATGGGTGCAACAGCTCAAGGCCCTGATCGACGCCTGCCGCAACCTGCGCGGTGAGATGAACATCTCGCCTGCGCAGCGCGTGCCGCTGTTCGCCAACGGCGATACCGAATTCCTGCAGGCCGCTGCGCCTTATGTGCAGGCGCTCGGCAAGCTGTCGGAAGTGAAGGTCTACACGGATGCCACCGCCATGGAGCAGGATGGCGCCGGTGCCCCGGTCGCCATCGTCGGCGAGAACAAGCTGCTGCTGAAGATCGAGATCGACGTGGCCGCCGAGCACGCGCGCCTGGGCAAGGAGATCGATCGCCTGCGCGGCGAGATCGTCAAGTGCGAAGGCAAGCTCGGCAATGAATCGTTTGTCGCCCGTGCGCCGGCCGCCGTGGTGGAACAGGAACAGAAACGCCTGGCGGAGTTCAAGGCTACGCTCGCCAAGCTGGAAGCCCAGATTGCGCGTCTGCCGGTGCAGACCGCCTGAGCCACGCAACGCATACCTATCAATACCAAGGAAACCACGATGCAACGCGTCACCAAAGCCGTTTTCCCCGTCGCGGGGCTGGGAACCCGCTTTCTGCCGGCCACCAAGGCCAGCCCGAAAGAGATGCTGCCGGTGGTGGACAAGCCGCTGATCCAGTACGCCGTGGAAGAAGCCATGGCGGCGGGCATCACCGAGATGATCTTCGTGACGGGCCGCAGCAAGCGCGCCATCGAAGACCACTTCGACAAGGCCTACGAGCTGGAAGCCGAGCTGGAAGCCAAGCAGAAGACCGCCCTGCTCGAGGTCGTGCGCTCGATCAAGCCGTCGCACGTCGATTGCTTCTACGTGCGTCAGCCCGAAGCGCTGGGCCTGGGCCACGCGGTGGCGTGCGCCGAAAAGCTGGTCGGCGATGCGCCCTTCGCGGTCATCCTGGCCGATGACTTGCTGGACGGCGAGCCGCCTGTCATGAAGCAGATGGTCGATCTGTATGACCACTACAACTGCTCGGTGATTGGCGTGGAAGAGATCGACCGCGAACAGAGCCGCTCGTATGGCGTGGTCGATGGCCGTCCGTGGGAAGAGGACGGCAGCGTGATCAAGATGTCGGGCATCATCGAGAAGCCGGCGCCGGAGAACGCGCCGTCCAACCTGGGCGTGGTCGGCCGCTACATCCTTACGCCGCGCATCTTCGACCATATCCGCAACCTCAAGCCGGGCGCTGGCGGCGAACTGCAGCTGACCGACGCGATCCAGTCGCTGCTGTCGGCCGAGCAGGTGCTGGCCTACCGCTACAAGGGCGTGCGCTACGACTGCGGCAGCAAGCTGGGCTACCTGAAGGCCACCGTTGAGTTTGCGCTCAAGCACAAGGAAGTCGCTGGCGATTTCAGCGCCTACCTCGCCTCGCGCGGCTGAGCGTCAAGCGCCCATAGAAAAACCCGCGCAGCGCAAGCTGACGCGGGTTTTTTGTTTCACGATGACTCCAGCCCGGTAGTTCGCTGGACTGCGCCGTAGCTAGATACAGCAGGTTTATCAATAACTTACGCGCGTCCATCATATGCCGGTGCTTTCTGAAACTTGACCCGGTTTTCCCTCGCGCCGCTCCTATCTGGCTCCTGGAATCCGGGTTGTTCCGAGGAGTCATCATGGCAAAGATCAAGCTCACCAAGACCGCCGTGGAGTCGGCCCAACCCCAGGCCAAGGATGTTGAACTGCGGGATACCGTGGTGCCCGGCTTCCTGTGCAAGATTACCCCGACCGGCCGCCGGGTGTTCATGCTCCAGTACCGCACGAACTCCGGCCAGCCCCGCAAGCCCTCGCTGGGGCTGTACGGGGAGCTGACCGTCGAACAGGCACGAGTCAAGGCACAGGACTGGCTGGCCGAGGTTCGCCGGGGCGGCGACCCCGGCGGCGCCAAGGCCGAGGCGCGCAAGGCGCCCACGATGGCCGAGTTGTGCAAGAAGTTCATGGAGGACTACTCCAAGAAGCGCAACAAGCCCAGCACGCAGGACGGCTATCAGGGCGTCATAGACCGCAACATCATCCCGCTGCTGGGCCGCAAGAAGGTGCATGACGTGAAGCGGCCCGACATTGCCGGGCTGATGGAGAAACTGGCCTACAAGCCGACCGAGGCGAACAAGACCTTCGGCGTGCTGCGCAAGATGTTCAACCTGGCCGAAGTGTGGGGCTACCGCCCGGACGGCACGAACCCGTGCCGCCACGTCCCCATGTACCCGCCGGGCAAGGAAACCCGGCTCATCGTGGACGAGGAAATGGTGCGGATCTTCCGCCAGTTGGAGAAGCTGGAGGCGGAGGGGCTGGAGAACTACGTCATCCCGCTGGCGATCCGGCTGCAATTCGAGTTCGCCGCCCGGCGCTCCGAAATCTGCCCGCTCGAATGGAGCTGGCTGGACTTCGAGAACCGGCGCGTGGTGTGGCCCGACAGCAAGGTCGGCGGCATTTCCAAGCCCATGAGCGAGGAAGCCTATCGGCTGCTTTCGACGGCGCCGCGCCGGGAGGGCTGCCCCTACGTCCTGCCATCGCCGAACGACCCGGCCAAGCACCTGACCTTTGGCGAGCACTATGGCGGCTGGTGCCGGGTGCTCAAGGCCGCCGGCGTCCCGCACGTCGGCACGCACGGCATCCGCCATCGCTCGACGACCGACATTGCCAATTCGGGCGTGCCGACCAAAGTGGGCATGAAGCTGACGGGCCACAAGACCGTAGCGATGTTCATGCACTACGTCCACACCGAGGACAAGCCGGTGCGCGATGCGGCCGAACTGGTGGCCAGCCGGCGCCAGGCCATCACGGGCGCACGCCAGCTTGCGGAGGCGGCGGCATGAACACGCGCCGGTCATCCGCAGCATCGTCCACAGCGCCTTCGGCGCTGCTGGGCGACATTCGGGCACTGATCGAGGCGGCGCGCAAGCGCGCCGCCTCGACGGTGAATAGCGAGCTGACGATGCTCTATTGGCGCATCGGCCAGCGCATCCGCACGCAGGTCTTGGACGGGCGCCGGGGCGCTTATGGCAAGGAAGTCCTGCCCACCCTGGCGGCGCAGTTGGTGAAGGAGTACGGCGGCAGCTTTGCCGAGCAGAACCTGCGCCGCATGGTGCAGTTCGCGGCCACCTTCCCCGACGAGCAGATTCTCGTATCACTGATACGAGAATTGAGCTGGACGCACTTCATCGCCCTGATCCCGCTGAAAGACCCGCTCCAGCGGGACTACTACGCACAGATGGCGAGCACCGAACGCTGGAGCGTGCGGACGCTGCGCGAGCGCATCGACTCGATGTTGTACGAGCGCACGGCGCTGTCTCAAAAGCCGGGCGAGACGATCGCACAGGAGTTGGCGAAGATGCGCGATGCGCAGCGAATGTCGCCCGCCCTGGTCATGCGCGACCCCTACATCCTCGACTTCCTGGGGCTGCGGGACACTTGGCAAGAAGGCGACTTGGAGGCGGCGATCATCCGCGAAATGGAGTCGTTCTTGTTGGAGCTGGGCGCGGGTTTCAGCTTCGTGGCCCGGCAGAAGCGCATCCAGATCGACGGCGAGGATTTCCACCTCGACCTGCTGTTTTACAACCGCAAGCTGCGGCGGCTGGTGGCAGTGGAGTTGAAGGTCGGCGAGTTCAAGGCAGCTTTCAAGGGACAGATGGAGCTTTATCTTCGCTGGCTGGACAAGCACGAACGGGAGCCGGAGGAAGCCTCGCCGCTGGGGATCATCCTTTGCACCGGCAAGAAGCGCGAGCAGATCGAATTGCTGGAGTTGGACAAGTCGGGCATCCACGTCGCCGAGTACCTGACCGCCTTGCCGCCGAGGGGCGTGCTGGTGGAGCGGCTGCAACAAGCAACGCAACGGGCGCGGTTGCAGATCGAGCAGCGCAAGACCGACAACGAGTAGTCCTGTCTCAAGCAGTCGGGCGTCCCGGCGTGCCGCCGTCGCGCTGTCGTGCTGCGCATCGAGCCTCGCTGCGCGAGTCTCGCCCCTGTCGGGCTTCCATCACTGACGCCTCCGGCCCGGCTCGCTGATCCGCGCCTGCGCGCTTCGCTTGCCAAAAACCCGCGTGCGTGGGGTGGTGTGAGGGGGCGGTCTTGCTGTGTCCCTTCACCGTATCACGGCGTTCTCGCCGTGCAAGGGCTGCGCGCGCCTTGCGCGCTTGCGTCCTGGCGGCCGTCTGCGACCCCTGACTGCTGCGCTGCGCCGTGAGGGCGACGGTTCCGGGCAATTCCGCCCTTGCAACCGGAGAACCGTCATGAACGACAAATCACACGTTTCCCTCGAACAGCACGTTTGCCTGGTCTGCGGCACGGCGTTCGACACCGGCGCGATCCTGCTGGACAAGCGCCTGCGCGCGAGCATGGAGCGCCACACGGCGACCGGCTGGGGCCTGTGCCCCGAGCATCAGAAGCTGGCCGACGATGGCTTTGTCGCGCTGGTCGAATGCGATCCGCAGCGCAGCGGGTCGCAGGCTGGCGGGCGCATGAAGCCCGAGCAGGCATACCGGACCGGCCGGCTGGCCCATCTGCGGCGCACGGTGTTCGCGCAGGTGTTCAACGTGCCGATCGCGGACGAGCAGGCTTGCGTGTTCGTTGAGCCTGGCGTGATCGAGCAGTTGCAGTCGATGACAGCGCCGGCGGCGGGCTGATTGCGTCGTGCGGCCTTCGGTGCGTCGCTCCTTCGCGGGCGGCGCACATTTTCATATCCCCCCAGGGGGGATACAATTGCCACATGAACGCGACACACAAGCACTCAACCCATCCCGATCTCGTGAAGCGGCTGAAACGCGCCGATGGTCATCTTCGGCACGTCATAGGGATGATCGAAAGTGGCGAATCCTGTCTCGACATCGCCCGCCAGCTCGCGGCGGTGGAAAGCGCGGTGACGGCCGCAAAGCGCGTCCTGATCCACGACCACATCGACCATTGCCTGGCCCATGACGAAGACTCCGTTTTGACCGAAATGAAGGCACTGACCAAACTGCTCTGAGGCCCGCCGATGCTCTCCGTCCTGAAGAACCGTACCTATCGTCACCTGTTCGCCGCTCAGGTGATTGCGCTTGTCGGCACCGGCCTGATGACGGTGGCCCTTGGCCTGCTTGCCTACGATCTGGCCGGGGCGAATGCCGGCGCGGTACTCGGGACGGCACTCGCAATCAAGATGCTGGCCTATGTCGGAGTCGCCCCGGTCGCGCAGGCGTTCGCCGACCGGCTGCCGCGACGGTCGTTGCTCGTTGCCCTTGACCTAGTACGAGCATCCGTTGCGCTCTGCCTGCCCTTTGTCAGCGAAATCTGGCAAATCTATCTGCTGATCTTCGTCTTGCAGGCGGCGTCCGCAGGCTTCACGCCGACCTTTCAAGCCACTATCCCGGACATCCTTCCCGACGAAGACGAGTACACGAAAGCACTGTCGCTTTCCCGGCTGGCCTACGATTTGGAAAGCCTGATTTCCCCGATGCTGGCCGCCGCGCTACTGACGGTCATCAGCTTCCACAACCTGTTTGCCGGAACGGTTCTCGGCTTCCTCGTGTCAGCCGCGCTTGTGGTCAGCGTGAGGCTTCCCACAACCGTTCCCGGCCCGCGTCGTGGCATATGGGATCGCACTACGCGGGGCACGCGCATTTACCTCGCCACGCCGCGCCTTCGGGGTCTGCTGGCGATCAGCCTCGCGGTGGCAGCAGCGGGGTCAATGGTGATCGTGAACACGGTGGTCATCGTGAAGGCACGCTTCGGCCTGGGCGAATCCGAGGTAGCGTGGGCGCTGGCGGCCTTCGGAGGCGGGTCGATGGTTGCGGCCTTCGCGCTGCCTCGCCTGCTCGACAAGATTGCTGATCGGCCTGTCATGATTGCGGGAGCGACGATGCTGGTTGTGGGAACGGCAGCCGGGGCAATGATTCCGACATATGCCGTTCTGGTGGTGATCTGGTTGGTGGTCGGCTTCGGCTACAGCGTGGCGCAAACACCTTCCGGCCGGCTGTTGCGCCGCTCCGCTCACCCCGAGGATCGCCCCGCGGTCTTTGCCGCGCAATTCGCCCTCTCCCATGCGTGTTGGCTCATTTGCTATCCCTTGGCCGGTCGCTTCGGCGCTGCCTTTGGGCTGCAATCGACCTTCATCATCATGTCGCTGATTGGTCTTGTCGGAGTGGGACTGGCGCTGTGGCTCTGGCCCGCTAGTGATTCTTCCGACATCGCCCACGATCACCCTGATCTACCGCCAGATCATCCTCACTTGCGCGAACATGCAGACCGAGGCGGGCACCGTCATCCCATGATCGTTGACGATCTGCACCGGGACTGGGCGCGCATTTAAGAACTGCCCGCCTTTCACATCGCTGATGCCTCCGGCCCGGATTGCTATTCGGGCCTGCGCGCTTCGCTTGCCAAAAACCGCGTGCGTGGAGGTGCGAGGGAGGCGGTCTTGCTGTCCCCTTCATCGTGCCACGGCGTTCTCGCCGTCAAGGGCTGCGCGCCGATGGCGCTTGCGTTCTGGCGGCCGTCGTTGACCCCTGACTGCTTGCGCTGCGCCGTGCCCCGGAAGGGTCGGGCAATTCCGCCCGGCAACCTTTCAGGAGTTCACCATGAACAACGCACTCATCACTGACGAGCAGCGCATCGTGCTGCTGGCCAACGGCCGCGAATCCTTGGAGAACCCGGACTTCGATCCGGCACCCGTCGTCAAGCTGTTCACGCCGGATGCCGGCGCGACCTGGCTGCTGACCGAGATTGATCCCGATGACCACGACCACGCCTTTGGTCTTTGCGACCTGGGCCTGGGGATGCCGGAAATCGGCTGGGTCAGCCTGGGCGAGCTGGCGACCGTGCGCGGCAGGCTGGGCCTGCCGATCGAGCGCGACCTGTCTTTCCGCGCCGAGAAGCGGTTGAGCGCCTACGCGCGCGATGCCCGGTTGGTCGGGCGTGTCGTCGTCTGAACCAGCCCTTGGAGCGCCGCAAGGCGCTCCTTGCGCTTTCCCAACCTTCGCAGGAGATCAATGCCATGAGCAGCCATCACGACTACATCATCGAAATCACGGCGCAACACGATGCGCTCAAGCCGTTCGCGCCGGAGAACGGTCAGCCCTTGCGCTTCAAGATCGGCGACGCGGTGATCTACACCAACGAGTTTGGCGCGCAGTTCCGGCGCCGCGTCACCGGGTTCTACCAGCCTACCGAGCCTTCGGGGCTGTATGCGCGTGGCAGGCGCTACTACCTGAACTCGACTTCGCCTTGGATGCCGGTTGCGGAATCCAGCCTGCGTCCTGACGACTCGGCGTGATGCCTAAGTGCCCCTGACGGGGCGTTGCGCGCTGCGCTTGCCTCCAGGGGAAAGCCCTGCGGGCTATCCCCGCCGCGCGATGCTTGGCGCCCCTCAAAGACCGCCGAACCGGCTGCGCCGGATCGGCCAGACCACGGCAGTCGCTGTCGAACCTGTTTCCCGATGACTGGCGCATGAGCTTGTGCATCGAGCCTTGAAGGCTGTGCGTCCCCGGCCAAGAAACGTGGCCGGTCGCGCTGTCGTGCGCGTTGCGCATCGAGCCGCCTGCGGCGTCTCGCCCCTGATGGGCTTCCATCGTTCCCTCGCTCCGCTCGGCTGACGCCTCCGGCCCGGATTCCTAGATCCGGGCCTGCGCGCTTCGCTTGCCGTGCGGTCGGCGTGTTGAGGGGCCGTTGCCATGTCCAGCCGTCTCCCCTGACTTCATCACCTTCACCGCGACTGTAGCCCGCGCCCGTGTGCCGTCAAGGCGCGCAGGGCCGTGTCCTCGGCTG
Source organism: uncultured Ralstonia sp. (assembly GCA_913056305.1). Lineage (GTDB taxonomy): Bacteria > Pseudomonadota > Gammaproteobacteria > Burkholderiales > Burkholderiaceae > Ralstonia. Next base: position 5,905 of record CAJXMR010000116.1, on the reverse strand, counting down.
CGCCTGCGGGCCGCACCAACCCTGCGCTTGCCTCCTTGACGGCACCCGTTCGCGCGCTCCTGACCGTCGCGGGCGATGAACTCAGGAAAGACGGTGGCAACAGGGCCAACCGGGTTCCTCGTGCCGACCGCACCGAACAGCCGAAAGGCTGGGCTTCCGAATCTAGGAATCCGGTGTGCGGTGAACAGCAAACCCTTTTTTCTTTGTCAGGAGAAATGCCATGCAACTCGCATCCCGCTTCGCTTCCCGTTCCCCGGTGCTGCGTTCGGAACGTCCCTTGTCCGATGACCAAATCCGGGCCGTGGCCCCGTCCATCTTCGCGGACGCCCCGCACGAAAGCCGCTCGCAGCGGTACAGCTACATCCCCACCGCGACCGTGCTGCAAGAACTGCGCGGGGAAGGCTTCGAGCCTTTCATGGTGACGCAAACCCGCGTGCGCCACGACGACCGCCGCGACTACACGAAGCACATGATCCGGCTGCGCCACGCCAGCCAGATCAACGGCCGCGAGGCCAACGAAATCATCCTGCTGAACTCCCATGACGGCACTAGCAGCTATCAGATGCTGGCCGGGATGTTCCGCTTCGTTTGCAGCAATGGCCTTGTCTGCGGCGACACCGTGGCCAACGTGCGCGTTCCCCACAAGGGCGACGTAGCGGGGCACGTCATCGAAGGCGCTTACGAAGTCCTGCACGGCTTCGACCGGGCGCAGGAATCCCGCGATGCCATGCGCGCCATCACGCTCGACGCCGGGGAATCGGAAGTGTTCGCCCGCGCTGCGCTGGCATTGAAGTACGACGAGGACAAGCCCGCGCCCATCACGGAATCGCAAATCCTGATGCCGCGCCGCCACGACGACGACCGCCGCGACCTGTGGAGCGTGTTCAACCGCACGCAGGAGAACTTGACCAAAGGCGGCCTGTCCGCCCGCGCCGCGAATGGCCGCCGCCAGACCACCCGGCCCGTGCAGGGCATCGACCAAAGCGTGCGCCTCAATCGCGCCCTGTGGCTGCTGGCCGATGGCCTGCGCCAGTTGAAAGCCTGAATCCCCACGCGGCAGGGGCAGGCAGCAGCCCTTGCCGCTTCTCTCGCTGCTGCATCCCAACCGCAAGGAGTCATCACCATGAACGCCGTACTCAAAACCGAAGCCGTCGCCATCGAAGCCGCCGCCCCGCTGGAAATGGCCGACCCGTCCAAGAACCTGATTCTGGTTCCGCTCTCGCAGTTGCTGCCGCGCCGCTCCAAGCGCAACGCCCGCAAGATGCCGCGCCTGTCCATCCCCGAACTGGCCGCGAGCATTGCCCGCATCGGCTTGCTGCAAAACCTCATCGTCATCCTTTCCGCCGATGGCGAGACTTACGAGGTGGTGGCCGGCGATCGCCGCCTGACCGCCTTGAAGCTGCTGGCGAAGAAGAAGCGCATTCCCGCCGACTACGAAGTGCCGTGCCTGCTGGTGGCCGACGCTTCCGCCCGCACCGTCAGCCTTGCGGAGAACGTGCAGCGCGAGAACATGCACCCCGCCGACCAGTTCGCGGCCTTCGCCGCGCTGGTCAAGGAAGGACGCCCCATCGAGGACATTGCTGCCGACTTCGGCGTGTCCCCGCTGGTGGTGCAGCGCCGCTTGAAGCTGGCGAATGTCTCGCCGCGCCTCATGGCCGACTATCGCGCCAGTGGCGTGACGCTGGAACAGTTGATGGCCCTGACCATCACCGACGACCACGCCGCGCAGGAAGCCGCGTTCTATGGTGCGCCGGAATGGCAGCGCAGCCCGTCCAAGCTGCGCGAGCGCCTGACCGAGCGCGAAATCGACGCCGCGCACGCGCTGGTGCGCTTCGTCGGACTGAACACCTACCGGCAGGCAGGCGGCGGCATCCGCCGCGACCTGTTCGCGGAAGGCGATGCCGGAACCTACCTGACCGATACCGTAGTGCTGGAAACGCTGGTGCGCGACAAGCTGGCAACGCTGGCCGAGGACGTGCGCGCCGAGGGTTGGGCATGGGTGGAGGCCGTGCCGCATCTGGCCTACGAGGAACGGCAGGCGTTCCAGAACGCCCCGCGCCACCGCCGTGAGCCGACCAGCCGCGAGGCCCGCCGCATCGCCTCGCTGGAAAGCCGCCTCGAAAAGATCGACGCCGAGCTGGAAGAAGCCTGCGACGCCGAGGACGAGGCCAAGGCCGAGAAACTGGAACAGCGGCGCGATCAGGTGGTCGGCGAACTACAAGACGCGGAGGACGCCTTGCAAGGTTACGCTCCCGAGGTGCGCGAGGTGGCCGGTGCCATCGTCACCATCGACCGCAACGGCGAGGCCGTTATTCATCGCGGCCTGCTGCGCGAAGCCGAGGCCAAGGCGCTGCGCACGCTGGAAAAGCTGCGGCGCGGTTTCGGCAACACCGAAGGCGAAGCCGCCAACGACGAGCACGAGGACGCCGACGACGCACCCAAGGCCGCGAGCCTGTCCGATCGGCTGGCGCAGCGGTTGAGTGCCCACCGCACGGCGGCGCTGCAAATCGAAGTCGCGCGGCATCCGCACGTCGCGCTGGCCGCGCTGGTGCATGGCATGGTGCAGACTGTCTTGCAGCCCGACGCCTACGGCGATGGCCTGCCGCTCGGCGTGCGCCTCACGGTGCAAGACCGGCTGGAAGGCATGGCCCCGGACTGGCCGGAATCGCCCGCTGCCGTGGCGCTGCGCGAACTGCAACAGGTGGCAGGTGAAGCCTTGCCGGAGGACAGCGCCGAACTGTTCGCCGCGCTGCTGGCGAAGTCGCAAGATGAACTGGTGCGGCTGCTGGCCGTGTGCGTGGCTTCCACGGTGGACGTGGTGACGCCCCGCGCCACGGTGCAGCAACCCGGCGAGGAACTGGCGCAGGCCGTGGGCCTCGACATGGCCGCATGGTGGAAGCCGACCGCAGAAGGCTACTTCAAGCACGTTTCCAAGGCCGTGATTCTGGATGCCGTGGGCGAGTACGCACCCGAGCAGGCCAACCGGCTGGCGAAGTTGAAGAAGGCCGACATTGCCAGCGAAGCCGAGCGGCTGGCCGATGGCACGGGCTGGATGCCCGCCATCTTCGAGGCCGCAGGCCCGCAGGACGCCGCGCAAGAGGCAGGCCCGGAGCAGAACGCCCCGGAGGATGCCGAGGCAATAGCGGATGAACCCGCCGAGGCGCTGGCCGCTTGACCCGCGCCGAAGGCAAGCGCCCCGGCCTCGACCGGGGCGCTTCGCTGGAAGGAGAAGCCCCATGACCCGCACCACCATTAGCCGCCCGCGCATGGCGGCGATCTACGCCGCTGGCACGGTACGCGCCCGCCGTTGGAACGGCGATGGCGACGTGCGCGGCTACCGCCCGCCCTCGGGCTGGACGGCCTGCGCCGACCTCACCGACATTCACCCCATCACGGGCCGCGCCTTGCCGCGTGCCGTGTGGTGGCTCATCGAGACGAAGGAATAACCGCGATCAGCACCGCGCCCAGGCCGTTCCGTCCTGGGCGCGGTGGACGCAAAAATCCGGGCGCGGCAGTGGCCGCGCCCGGTGTTCAAGGCCACCAGCCGAATCGGCACGCCGCCGCCCTCGCGGCAGCTCAGACGGCGGCGTTGACGTGACCGGGCTTCCCGCCCGGTAATGGCAGGCCCGTATGGGCCTGCAAGCCGTAGCGCCCGCCGTGCGCGGGAATCACCAGCGGTTTTCGGCTTGCCGCGTGCATACCTCGCAGCGTAGGGCCGCGCCCATTTCATCAGAGGCATGTCCGCGTTTCCTGCTTAGAAATCTGGAACGGCCTGGGCGTGTCGGCGCATAGCGCCGCCGGGCTTTCGGGCTACGCCCCGTGCCGTCTTTGCCGTCACGGCCATTCGGCTTCAATCCCTCACGCCTTCGCGCCTGCGGCGCTGCGCGCTTCGCTTGCCTCCTGGGGAAAGCCCTGTGGCCTATCCCCGCCGCGCGATGCTTGGCGCCCCTGCAGTCCCCGAACCGGCTGAGCCGGATCGGCCACGCCAGCAACGTCGCACGCTATGGCGTGTCACTCTTCTTCGCCACAGTCTCCAACTCCTGGCGCACCTGCACCAGAAGCTGATCAACCTGCTGCAGGTCGTCGCCGGCATAGGCCAGCGTCAGCAGCGTGAGCGGGTGCACCTCCATGACCTCGCACAGCTCGGCCAGCTTGTTCAGGGTGGGGCTTTTGAGGTCGCGCTCCAGCGTGCTCATGTAGGTGCGGCTGGACACGTCGGAGAACGCCTCCTGGCTCAATCCACGCGCTTTCCTGATGGTCTTTAGTGCCTCCGACAATGTATGTTTCGCTGCCAACCCTGGATCTCCCCAAAATCCAAGATGACAGCCGATTGCGCCCTATAGGGCTACAATCTATAGTGTTCAACTATGCCTGCCTGCCGCTTTTGTGCTTTTACGGAAATCCGTATCTGCGGCTTCTCACAGAAGCGCAAAGCCGCATCCGTGCCTTTCCACAAACCCGCCAATGCGGTTTTGCGCTTTCACGCTTCGGCGGTTTTGTGCGAATGAGGGGACGCCCATGAACCAGCTCATCACCGAGGACGAGCGCAGGCTGTTGCTGGAACACGGCCAAGCCCGCGCCGCTGGCCGGGTCATCGACCCGCTGCCCGTGGTGCGGCTGTTCACGCCGGATGCACACGCCACCTGGCTGTTGGTGTCGCTCGACCCCGCCGACGGCGATACGGCCCATGGCCTGATCGACTTGGGGATCGGCATGCCCGAGCTAGGCGAGATCAAGCTGTCCGACCTCGCATCCATCGTCGGGCCGAGCAAACAGCCCGTGATGCGGGACCGGTATTTCCGGGCGGTGCGCCCGTTGTCGGAGTACCTGCGGCTGGCCCAGGAGAACGGCTCCATCCTCGATTGAGCCGTTCGCGCCCAGGCCAAGCCGGGCGCATTGAGACTATTTCGGTCTTGCTCCAGACCCGTCCGGTCTTAGTCCGCACTATCGCACCAAATCGGTGCCATCGTGGCGCAATCGGTCATGATGCCGGCCGTGGCATCGGGCACGGTGGATATCGCAGGAGGCGCGTATGTCCTCGCGCGCCACCGTCGCATTCAGACGATCCATGCAACCCATCCGATGCATTTCGTCTTGACACGCAAGTTACCAATCTACCAGCTTATTCACGATTGGATGCAAGTTTGATGCGGTGACGTTTGCGTGTGAAACCGGTGACGGCCGTCCTGCTCTACGGGAGCTTGCGTCATGGCCGAGCCGCACCACTTCGCGCACTGGTATCCGACCGCCGCCTACCTCTACGTCCTGTGCCTGGACACGCTCGCACTGGCCTGGGAGTACCTGCGTCGCCATCCCGACTACCGGCTCGACTGGCTGCGCCGTCATCGCCAAGCACAAGCAATGCATGAGGCTGCGCATCGCTGGGGCCTGCGTCTGCTGGAAGACCCGGCCTTGGACGCGCGTGACGCGCATCCGGCCTGGCTCCCCGGCCATGAGGCCGTGGTGCAGCTTCACCCCGATGCCGATCCGCCACCGGATGCCGAGCCGTTCGCGTTTTGGCGCATTCCCGGCCACAAGCAACTGCTCCACGACGGCAAGGGCCTGGCGCTGATCGCGCGCAGCCCCGGCCTTTGCCAGCGCTATGCGCTGGCGCCTGGCCTTGAGGACGGCATGGCCGTGGCCCATGCCTACCGTGGCCGTGGGGCCACCCACGTGCCTGACACGCCAGCGCCGATGGCTCGCCCCCGACCGCCCCCTGCGGCGCTGCTGGAGCTGCACACCCTGCAGGCGCTCGACGCCACCCTGGCGGGCGCGTCCTTGCGCGACGTGGCCGAAGGACTGTTCGGCGCCGATGCCGTGGCCGCCGACTGGCACGCCGATGGCGATTTGCGCGCCCGCGTGCGCCGCCTAGTGCGGCGCGGCGATGCGTTGATTCGCGGCGGCT
>CAJXMR010000115.1 GCA_913056305.1 uncultured Ralstonia sp. | reverse complement strand
GCTGGTGATTGGCGCAGTGGCAGGTTGGCTGGCCGGCATGCTGGTCAAGGGCGGCGGCTTCGGCCTGATCGTCGACATCATCGTCGGCATTGTCGGGGCGTTCATTGGCGGGTGGCTGGCGGGCGTGCTGCACATCTCCCTGGGCGGGGGCTGGATCGGGTCGATCATCACGGCGGTGATCGGCGCGGTGATCCTGCTGTTCGTGATCCGGCTCATCAAACGCGGGTAGCCATCGCGCACGCGGCCAGCGCTCCCGGTGGGGCCTGGCCGGCATCATCCGAACCGCCGGATTTCGCTGCACACCCCATCACCTAGACTGGTTGGTACAAGGACAACGAAGCCACGCCACATGCGTCGGCGCGGCGAAGCGAGACCGCCATGTCTGACCAGCCGTCCCCACCGCAAGAACTCTACGAAGGGTTCGAGATTCATGTGGTGCCCAGCCCGACCCGGGCTGACAACACGCGCTACACCTACACCGGCTACGTGTGCCATCCGGGCGCCGATCCTGCGTTGCCCGGCCACGTGGTGACCTTCCACGCCGACGGCGACGACAGCTTCCACAGCCCGGAAGAGGCCATGCAGGAAGCCGTGCACGTCGGACGCAGCATCATCGACGGCACCCATCCCGACCTGTCCGTGCTGTCGCTCGTCACGCACGGGTACTGACGCCTCATCACCTCGCACCCACGGTGCCCGCACGTGATGCGCCGATGGCGCCACATGTGCGCCCGGCGTATTTGCTGTACCGCACCATAACGAACCGCCTTCGCACCGAAATCGTGCGTGATGCCGCCCCGGCGCGAAGCACATCCCCCTGGCAATTTCGCCCAGAACCGCGATAGATCAACGCTTTGCAGCCCTGGCACACCTGTTGCGTAGCACCATTGCGCGGGTCAATGGCGATCCGCTCTTCGTGGTGACAGCCCTGGTGCCCGGGGCTTTTGGACAACGGCGTCCCAGAACCTGGCCTAGTGCCTGGTTCTCGGACGCCTTTCTTTTTTTCGCGGCTCCTGAGTGGGATTCAACATGACCGGCAAAGCCACCCGCATCGATCTGTTCAGCCTGCGCACGCCGCAGATGCGCGCCTTCCATCTGACGTGGCTGGCGTTCTTCGTGTGCTTCTACGCATGGTTCGCCTGCGCGCCGCTGATGCCGGTGCTCAAGGGTGAGTTCCACCTCACGCCCGGACAGATCGCCAACATCAACATCGCGGCGGTGGCGGTGACGATCCTGGTGCGCCTGATTGTCGGCCCGCTGTGCGACCGCTTCGGCCCGCGCAAGACCTATACCGGCCTGCTGGTGCTCGGCGCCATCCCTGTGCTGGGCGTGGCAACGGCGCAGAGCTACGAGGCCTTCCTGTTCTTCCGCCTGGCGATCGGGGCGATTGGCGCGAGCTTCGTCATCACGCAGTACCACACCTCGGTCATGTTCGCGCCCAACGTGGTGGGCACCGCCAACGCGGCGGCGGCCGGCTGGGGCAACGCGGGCGGCGGCGTGGCGCAGGGCACGATGCCGCTGCTGCTGACCGCCATCGTGATGCTGGGCGTCACGCAGAGCATGGGCTGGCGCCTGGCCATGGTGGTGCCGGGTGTGGCGATGCTGATCGTTGCGGCGCTGTACTGGCGCTATACGCAGGACTGCCCGGAAGGCAACTACGCCGAGCTGCGCGCCGCCGGCAAGACCATCGAGGGCGGCAAGAAGGGTGGCTGGGGCAGCTTCGTGACCGCCGCCGGCAACTACCGCGTGTGGCTGCTGTTCATCACCTACGGCGCGTGCTTCGGCGTGGAGATCTTCATCCACAACATCGCCGCCACCTACTACGTCGATCACTTTGGCCTGTCGCTGTCGGCCGCCGGCATGGCAGCCGCGAGCTTCGGCCTGCTGGCGCTGTTTGCCCGCGCGCTGGGCGGCATCGTGTCGGACCGCGTGGCACGCCGCCGCGGCCTGGATGGCCGCACCCAACTGCTGTGCCTGCTGATGCTGGGTGAGGGCCTGGGCCTGCTGGCTTTCGCACATGCCGGCAGCGTCACGCTGGCGGTGCTGGCGATGCTCGGCTTCGGCCTGTTCACCCACATGGCTTGCGGCTCGACCTATGCGCTGGTGCCGTTCATTGACCGACGTGCGCTCGGCGGCGTGGCCGGCATCATCGGCGCGGGCGGTAACGCAGGTGCGGTGGCGGCCGGGTTCCTGATGAAGGGCCTGGGCGACACGCAGCAGACGCTGTCGGTGCTGGGCGTGCTGGTGGCGATCTCCGCCATCTGCGCCGTGGCAGTGCGCTTCTCGGCAGAACACAAGGCGCGCGAACAAGCGCTGTATGACAACACGCTGGCGGCTGCCGGCAACGCGTAAGGAGACATCGCCATGACCATGAAGATCGTCGTCATCGGCCACGGGATGGTGGGCCACAAGTTCCTGGAGAGCCTGCTGCATGCCCCGGGCCACGACCTGCAAGTCACCGTGCTGTGCGAAGAGCCGCGCCCGGCGTACGACCGCGTGCACCTGTCGGAATTCTTCAGCGGCAAGACCGCCGAAGACCTCTCGCTGGTCGCGCCGGGCTTCTTCGATCGTGACGACGTGGTGCTGCGCCTGAACGCCCGCGCCACCTCCATCGACCTGGCCGCCAAGCAAGTGACCACCTCCACCGGCGAAGTGCTGCCGTACGACAAGCTGGTGATCGCCACCGGCTCGTCGCCGTTCGTGCCGCCCATTCCCGGCAAGGACCGCAAAGACTGCTTCGTCTACCGCACCATCGAAGACCTCGAAGCGATGCTCGAATGCAGCCAGCGCGCGAAGTCTGGCGTGGTGGTCGGCGGCGGCCTGCTGGGCCTGGAATGCGCCAAGGCCCTGCGCGACATGAAGCTGGAGCAGACCCACGTGGTCGAGTTTGCTGGCCGCCTGATGGCGATGCAGGTGGACGACGGCGGCGGTCGCATGCTGCGCCGGAAGATCGAAGACCTGGGCGTGACGGTCCACACGCAAAAGAACACGGTGGAGATCGTCGACGGCGTGGAAGGCAAGCACCGCATGCAGTTTGCCGACGGCACGCACCTGGACGCCGACATGATCGTCTTCTCCGCCGGCATCCGCCCGCGTGATGAGCTGGCGCGTGCGTGCGGCCTGGCAGTGGGCGAGCGCGGCGGCATCGTGATCGACTCCGAGTGCCGCACCTCGGCGCCGGACGTGTACGCGATTGGTGAATGCGCGCTGTGGGGCGGGAAGGTCTACGGCCTGGTCGCGCCTGGCTACGAGATGGCGCGCATCACGGCCAAGCAGATCCTGGCGGCGGAGGAGGAGTCCTCCTTCACCGGTGCCGACATGAGCACCAAGCTCAAGCTGATGGGCGTGGATGTCGCCAGCCTGGGCGATGCGCAAGGCCTGACCCCGGGCAGCCGCAGCGTGCAGTTCACCGATGAGCGCAAGCAGATCTACAAGAAGCTGGTGGTGTCGGAAGACGGCAAGTACCTGCTGGGCGGTGTGCTGGTGGGCGACGCCACCGAATACGGCACGCTGCTGCAGATGATGCTCAACCGCATCGAGCTGCCGGAGGCGCCTGAATTCCTGATTCTGCCGCAGGCCGACGGCAACGCGCGCCCGGCGCTGGGCGTGGATGCGCTGCCCGACGCCGCGCAGATCTGCTCGTGCAACGACGTGTCGAAGGGTGCACTGTGCCAAGCCGTGTGCGGGGGCGCCACCACCGTGGGCGCGCTCAAGGACGCGACGAAAGCCGGCACCTCGTGCGGCGGCTGCGTGCCGCTGATGACGCAGGTGATGAAGGCCGAGATGAAGAAGCAGGGCCTGGCCGTCAACAACCACATTTGCGAGCACTTCCCGTATTCGCGCCAGGAGCTGTACCACCTGGTGCGCGTGGGCCGCATCCAGTCGTTCGAGGCGCTGCTGGAAGCGCACGGCCACGGCATGGGCTGCGACATCTGCAAGCCGGCCGTGGCGAGCATCCTGGCCTCCTGCTGGAACGACTTCGTGCTCAAGACCGAGCACGCCGGCCTGCAGGATTCCAACGACTACTTCCTCGCCAATATCCAGAAGGACGGCACGTATTCCGTGGTGCCGCGTATGCCGGGCGGCGAGGTGACGGCGGACGGCCTGATCGCCGTCGGCCAGGTCGCCAAGAAGTACGGCCTGTACACCAAGATCACCGGCGGCCAGCGCGTGGACCTGTTCGGCGCGCGTCTGGAGCAGCTGCCGCTGATCTGGGAAGAGCTGATCGCGGCCGGCTTCGAGTCGGGCCATGCGTATGGCAAATCGCTGCGTACGGTGAAGTCGTGCGTGGGCTCCACGTGGTGCCGCTATGGCGTGGGCGATTCGGTCGGCTTTGCCGTCGCTCTTGAGAACCGCTACAAGGGCCTGCGCTCGCCGCACAAGCTGAAGTTTGGCGTGTCGGGCTGCACGCGAGAGTGCGCGGAAGCGCAGGGCAAGGACGTCGGCATCATCGCCACGGAGAAGGGCTGGAACCTGTACGTATGCGGCAACGGCGGCATGAAGCCCCGCCATGCCGAACTGCTGGCCGCCGATCTGGACCAGGCCACGCTGGTCAAGCTGGTCGACCGCTTCCTGATGTTCTACGTGCGCACGGCGGACCGCCTGCAGCGCACCAGCACCTGGCGCGACAACCTTGAAGGCGGCCTGGACTACCTGAAGGACGTGATCGTGGGCGACAAGCTCGGCATCGCCGCTGAACTCGAAGCCGAGATGCAGCACGTGGTCGACACCTATCAGGACGAGTGGAAGACCGCCGTGACCAACCCCGAGGTGCGCAAGCGCTTCCGCCACTTCGTCAACAGCGAGGCGGGCGATGCCAACGTCGTGTTTGTCGAAGAGCGCGGCCAGATCCGCCCGGCCACGCTGGACGAGCGCAGCAACAAGCGCCCGGTCCGCATCCCCGTTGTCGCTGAAGCCGCCTGAACCAGAGAAGGAGACCATCATGCAAGCATCCCGCTGGACCCCCATCTGCGCCCTCGATGACATCGTGCCCAACACCGGCGTGTGCGCGCTGGTGGGCGATGAGCAAGTGGCCGTGTTTCGCGTCGCCGCTCATGTGGCCGATGCGGCGCCGCAGGACGTGTACGCCATCGCCAACTACGACCCGAACTCCGATGCCGCCGTGCTCTCGCGCGGGCTGGTCGGCAACCTGGGCGAGCGCATCGTCGTCGCCTCGCCGATCTATAAGCAGCACTTCGACCTGGCGACGGGCGAATGCCTGGAGGCGCCGGCCAACTCGGTGCATGCGTACGCGACCAAGGTTGAGAACGGACGCATCTGGGTGGGCGTATGACTGCCACGTCCGTGCGCCCCAAGCTCGTCGTCATCGGCAACGGCATGGCCGGCATGCGCACGGTCGAGGAGCTGCTCAAGCTGGCGCCGGACCTGTACGACATCACCGTGTTTGGCGAGGAGCCGCACGGCAACTACAACCGCATCCTGCTCTCGCCGGTGCTGGCGGGCGAGAAGCGCGTGGACGACATCATGCTCAACACGCGCGCCTGGTACGACGAGAACGGCATCACGCTGCACGCGGGGGACCCGGTGGTAGCCATCGATCGGCCGCGCCGCACGCTGCGCTCGCGCGACGGCGTGGAGATGCGCTATGACCGCCTGCTGATCGCCACCGGGTCGCGCCCGTTCATCCTGCCCGTGCCGGGACACATGCTGCCGGGCGTGATCGCCTTCCGCGACATCCAGGACGTCGAGACGATGCTGGAAGCCGCGCGCAACCATCGCCATGCGGTCGTCATCGGCGGCGGCCTGCTCGGCCTGGAAGCGGCCAACGGCCTGATGCGCCAGGGCATGGACGTGACCGTGGTGCACCTGCCCGACACGCTGATGGAGCGCCAGCTCGATAAGCCTGCTGCCAAGCTGCTGCAGCAGGCGCTGGAGGCCAAGGGCCTGCGCTTCCTGCTCGGCGCGCACACCGCCGAACTGATCGGCACGGATCGTGTGACCGCCGTGCGCTTCAAGGACGGCAGCGAGATCCCCGCCGACCTCGTCGTCATGACCGCCGGCGTGCGCCCGAACATCGAACTGGCACGCGCCGCCGGCCTGCATTGCGAGCGCGCCATCATCGTCGACGACACGCTGCAAACCTATGACCCGCGCATCTACGCCGTGGGTGAATGCGTGCAGCACCGCAGCGCGACCTTCGGCCTCGTTGCGCCCATCTGGGACCAGGCCCGCGTGTGCGCCGCGCACCTGGCCGGAGCGGGCCATCGCCGCTACATCCAGCAGGCCACGGCGACCAAGCTGAAAGTCACGGGCGTCGACCTGTACTCCGCCGGCGACTTCATCGGCGGCGACGGCACCGAAGACATCGTCCTGCGCGACCCGCGCCGCGGCGTCTACAAGCGCCTCGTGCTCAAGGACGAGCGCGTGGTCGGCGCGGTGCTCTACGGCGACGTGGCCGACGGCCCGTGGTACTTCGACCTGATTCAGCGCCAGACCCCCATCACGCCGATCCGCCAGCGCCTGCTATTCGGCCGCGCGCTCTGCGAGGCCGTTGCTGCCTGAAGACGAGGGCCTAACCATGACGATGACGACCATCCCCATCTTTCCGGCCACCGAGGCTGTGCGCACCACCTGCCCGTACTGCGGCGTCGGCTGCGGCGTGCTGGCGACTCCGCAGGTGGATGGCACTGTCGGCATCGCGGGCGATCCGGCGCATCCGTCCAACGCGGGGCGCCTGTGTGTGAAGGGCTCGGCGCTGGGGGAGACGGTCAGTCTCGACGGCCGCCTGCTGTACCCCGCCATGCGCGAGCGCACGCATGACGTGGACGCGCCCGTCGCGCCGCTGCATCGTGTGTCGTGGGACACCGCGCTCGATACCGTCGCGCAGGGCTTCCGCCGCATCGTCGACGAGCACGGCCCCGATGCCGTGGCCCTCTATGTCTCAGGCCAACTGCTGACCGAGGACTACTACGTCGCCAACAAGCTGATGAAGGGCTTCATTGGCTCTTCCAACATCGACACCAACTCGCGGCTGTGCATGTCGTCGGCGGTGGCGGGGCACAAGCGCGCGTTTGGCGAAGACCTCGTGCCGGTCTGCTACGACGATCTGGAAGCAGCGGACCTGATCGTGCTGGTCGGCTCCAACACCGCGTGGTGCCACCCGATCCTGTTCCAGCGCATCGTGCGCGCCAAGGAGGCGCGCCCCGGAATGAAGCTGGTGGTGATCGACCCGCGTCACACCGCCACGTGCGAGTTGGCCGACCTGCACTTGCCCGTCAAGCCCGGCACCGACGTGCAGCTGTTCAACGGCCTGCTGTCGTTCCTCGCGCGCCGTGGCGTGATCGACCGCAACTTCGTCGACCTGCACACCAATGGCCTGGACGACGCCCTGGGCGCCGCCGATGCCGACAGCGGTGATGTGGAAGCCGTCGCCCGCGCCTGCAAGCTCAAGCTGGATGACCTGCTCACGTTCTACAGCTGGTTTGCCGACACCCAGCGCACCATCACCGCGTTCTCGATGGGGGTGAACCAGTCGTCGGCGGGCACGGACAAGGTCAACAGCATCATGAACTGCCACCTGCTCACGGGCCGCATCGGTCGTGTGGGCATGGGGCCGTTCTCCATCACGGGCCAGCCGAATGCGATGGGCGGCCGCGAGGTGGGCGGCCTCGCCAACATGTTGGCCGCGCACCTGGAGCTGCACGAGCCTGCGCACCGCGACTTGGTGCAGACCTTCTGGAACGCCCCGCGCATGGCCGACAAGGTGGGCCTGAAGGCGGTTGACCTGTTCGAAGCCATCGAAGCCGGCCGCGTGAAGGCGGTGTGGATCATGGGCACCAACCCCGTCGTCAGCCTGCCCGATGCGGATCAGGCGCGCCGCGCGCTCGCCAAGTGCGAACTCGTCGTCGCCTCCGACATCGTGGAAGCGACCGACACCACGGTGCTGGCCGACATCGTCCTGCCCGCGCTGGGCTGGGGCGAGAAGGACGGCACCGTCACCAATTCCGAACGCCGCATCTCGCGCCAGCGCGCCTTCCTGCCCGCACCCGGCGAGGCGCGCGCTGATTGGGACATCATCGCCGACGTGGCCCGCCGCATGGGCTATGACGGTTTCGACTTCAAGGCCACGCACGAGGTGTTCGACGAGCACGCGCGCCTGTCCGCTTTTGCCAATGACGCTGGCGGCGTGCGCCGGGCCTTCCACCTGGGCGGCCTGACGGGGCTGGACCGGGATGCCTACAACGACATGACGCCGGTGCAGTGGCCCGTCACGCTGTCGGGCAGCAGCGAAGCCCGCCTGTTCAGCGATGGCCGGTTCGCCACCGCCGACGGCCGTGCACGCTTCGTGCCGACGCCGGCCCGCGCACCTGTGCACGCGACCGACGGCGACTACCCGCTCATCCTCAACACCGGCCGCGTGCGCGACCAGTGGCACACCATGACGCGCACCGGCCGCGCGCCAAAGCTTGCTGACCACGTGCCCGAACCCTTCGTCGACCTGCACCCGCAGGACGCGCTGCTGGCCGGCGTCCGCGAGGGCAACCTGGCGCGCGTGTCGTCGCGCTGGGGCAGCGTGGTGGCGCGCGTGCGCATGAGCGGCGGCATCGCGCGCGGCAGCGTGTTCGTGCCGATCCACTGGAACGGCCAGTTCGCCTCCGACGCGCGCGTGGGGGCGGTGGTCAACCCGGTGGTCGATCCGGTCTCCGGCGAGCCCGAGTTCAAGCACACGCCGGTGATGGTCGAGCCGTTCGACGTGGCGTGGCACGGCTTTGTGCTGTCGCGCCGCGCGCTTGATACCGATGACGCGACGTGGTGGACGCGCATCCAGGGCAAGCAGTTCGTGCGCTACGAGCTGGCAGGGCGCCAGCATCTGGGGTCGGTGCAGGACTGGGCGCGCAAGCTGCTCGGCGTGGATGATGCACACGCCGATTGGCTCGAATACGAAGACACCACCGCGCGCGTCTATCGCGCCGTGCATGTGGTGGACGACCGCATCGAGGCCTGCGTGTTCCTGTCGCCGCGGCCGGACCTGCCGTCGCGCAACTGGCTGGCGGGGCTGTTCGCGCAGGAGCGCCTGGAAGACCTCGACCGTGCCGCCGTGCTGCTCGGCCAGCCCATCGCCGCCGGTGCGGACGTGGGCCCGACGGTGTGTTCGTGCTTCGGCGTGGGCCGCAACACCATCTGTGATGCGATCCGCACCCAGGGGCTGCAGTCGACCGGCGAGATCACCGCGTGCCTGAAGGCGGGCGGCAACTGCGGCTCGTGCGTGCCGGAACTCAAACGCCTGCTGGCGGAAACGCGGGTGCCGGTGGAGGAGGCCGCCTGAGGCGTTCCGGACTTACTACATAATTTACCCGGGCAATATTGCGGTTCTAATTTAACCCGGATAGAATCGGCTCCTCTCGTTTCCCAGGAGCCTGTTCATGCATCCCGCATCGGTCATCACCTGCACGGCGTTTGCCGGCGTACAGCGCATCGCCGCCGGCGCGCTGCGCGACGTCGCGCAGGCGGTCAAAACCCATGTCGACCGCCATGCCGATGCCGCCGTACTCGTCTTTGACGACGCCACCAGCGGCGTCATCGAACTCGACCTGCGTGGCACGATCGACGACGTGCTGGCCAGGCTCCCAGCACCCTCCATTCCCGAAACTGCTGAAGAACCCGCGGCACCGCGCGGCCCCGGCCGCCCGAAGCTGGGCGTGACCGCGCGCGAGGTCACGCTGCTGCCGCGCCATTGGGAATGGCTGGCCTCGCAGCCGGGCGGGGCATCGGTTACGCTGCGTAAGCTGGTCGACGTCGCACGCCGTGCCACTGAGGTTCGCGACCGCCAGCGCGTCGCCACTGACGTGGCCTATCGCTTCCTGTCGGCCATGGCGGGCAATGCGCCTGCTTACGAGGACGCCTTGCGCGCCTTGTTTGCCGCCGACGCTGAACGCTTTACCGCTTGCACCGAACCCTGGCCCACCGACGTGCGTGAACACGCGCGCGGGCTGGCCCGGCGTGCGTTCGACGCGGCAGTCTCCTCAACACCCATACAAGAAGAAGGACAACAAACCGTATGAGCAGCACGACTACAACCACTGCGGCTCCCGCTGCGGTCCCCCGTCCGCTGTGGCGGACCTTTCTCGCATTCCTTGGCCCGCTGATCCTTGCCAACATCCTGCAATCGTTGTCGGGCACGCTCAACAACGTCTACGTCGGGCATCTGCTGGGCGTGAAGGCGCTGGCGGCCACCTCGTCGTTCTTTCCGATCCTGTTCTTCTTCATCGCCTTCATCATCGGGCTCGGCTCGGGGGCGGCGGTGCTGATCGGGCAGGCCTGGGGCGCGGGCCAGCGCGAGGCGGTCAAGACCATCGCCGGCACCACGCTGTCGGTGGGCGTGCTGGCCGGGCTGGCGGTGGCGCTGTTGGGTGGGCCGTTCGCGCGCAGCCTGCTGGTCTGGCTTGGCACCCCGGCGGACATCCTGCCGGAAGCCACGCGCTATGCCAGCGTGATGCTCTTCGCCATGCCCGGGCTGTTCCTGTTCCTGCTGGCGACCTCCATGCTGCGCGGGGTGGGCGACACGCGTACGCCGTTGCGCACGCTCATCTTTTCGACGTCGGTGGGGGCGGTGCTCACGCCCACGCTCATCCACGGCTGGCTGGGCCTGCCGCAACTGGGCGTGGTCAGCGGCGCGGTGGCGTCCATCGTGTCGTTCCTGGCGGCGCTGGCCTGGCTGGCGTGGTATCTGCGTCGCCGCAACCACCCGCTCGCGCCCGATGCGGTGCTGCTGAGGCATCTGTGGATCGATGCCCGCCTGCTCGGCAAGGTGCTGCGCATCGGCGTGCCGACCGGCGTGCAGCTGGTGGTGATCTCGCTGGCGGAACTGGCGCTGCTGTCGCTGGTGAACGGTTTCGGCTCGGATGCCACCGCCGCCTACGGCGCCGGCACGCAGATCATCAGTTACGTGCAGTTCCCGGCCATGTCGATTGCGATTACCGCGTCCATCCTCGGCGCGCAGGCCATCGGCGCGGGCAAGGTCGACCGCCTCGACGCCATCGCGCGCACCGGGCTCGTGCTCAACCTGGTGGTGACGGGGGTGCTGGTGCTGCTGGCGACCCTGTTCTCGCGCGCGGTGATCGGCTGGTTTACCGCCAGTGGGCCGGTCCTGGACATCGCGCAGAGCCTGCTGCACATCTCGCTGTGGAGCTCGGTCGTGTTTGGCATGGCGAGTGTGTTTTCTGGCGTGATGCGCGCCAGCGGCACGGTGCTGGCGCCCACCGCCATCTCCATCGTGGCGATTGCGTTGGTGGAGGTGCCGACCGCGTGGGTGTTCTCGCGCACCCTGGGCACGGATGGCATCTGGGTGGCCTATCCGGCAGGCTTCATCGCCATGCTGGTGATGCAGGGGTCGTACTTCGGGCTGGTGTGGCGCCGCCGGGTGCAGCGCTTTGGTATCCGGCGCATGGTGTAGCCCCTTGCGTACGCATTGGTACGTCAACAGACCCTAGAGGATCGGCGCGAACAGCTTGGCCACGTGCATGATCACGCGGCGGACGGGGTGGGCGTGTTCGTATTCGTCGCGGCCGATGCGCGTGGCGTGCGCGAAGTCCGCCTCCAGCATCTGCGCCACGTCGTTGGCGAAGCGGCCGTCGGCGGTCATGACCATCAGCTCGAAGTTCAGGCGGAACGAGCGGTTGTCGAGGTTGGCGCTGCCCACGGCGGCGGCCTCGTCGTCGATCAGCACGACCTTCTGGTGCAGGAAGCCGGGCAGGTAGCGGTAGATCTTCACGCCTGCGCGGATCGCGTGGTTGGCGTACAGCGTGGAGGCCAGGAATACGACGTGGTGGTCCGGCCGCGCGGGGATCAGGATGCGCACGTCCACGCCGCGCAGCACGGCCAGGCGCAGCGCGGCAAACACCGCCTCGTCGGGGATGAAGTACGGCGTGGTGATCCACAGCCGCTTGCGCGCCGACTGGATGGCTTCCATGAAGAACAGCGAGCAGGTCTCCTGCTTG
Organism: uncultured Ralstonia sp.; assembly: GCA_913056305.1. Lineage (GTDB taxonomy): Bacteria > Pseudomonadota > Gammaproteobacteria > Burkholderiales > Burkholderiaceae > Ralstonia. The sequence continues at coordinate 2,621 of CAJXMR010000115.1, read as the reverse complement.
TCGGCCGGGCCGCTGGCGACCACCTGGCAGACCATGTCCTCGGGCGGGCGCGTTTTCGGCACGATCAGCTGCGGCACTTCGCGCGCGGCCCAGTACCAGTCTTCGGCAAAGGTCAGCTGCAGATCCATCACCGCTGCGCCGACGATCTCGATATGCGTATCGCGCCAGGGGGAGAGCGGCGGCTTCTCGCCCAGGTATTCGGTGCCGACGTTGTGCCCGCCCACGTAGGCGCACTCGCCATCCACCACCACCAGCTTGCGGTGGTTGCGGAAGTTGAGCTGGAAGCGGTTGACGAAGCCCGCATGCGTGGAGAACGGCCGCGCGTGCACGCCGCCGTCTTCGAGCCGGTGCACGTAGTGGCCGGGCAGGGCGTGGCAGCCGATGCTGTCGAACAGGAAGTACACGCGCACGCCGGCGCGGGCGCGCTCGAGCAGGAGTTCGGCCAGGCGCTGGCCGAGCGCGTCGTCGTGCACGATGAAGAACTGCACGATCAGCACCTGCCGCGCCTGGGCGATGGCGGCGAAGATAGCGTCGAAGGTCTCGGCGCCGTTGACGAGCAACCGCACCCGGTTGCGCGACAGGCACGGCAGGCCGGTCAGTTGCGGCAGCGCCCGCATGCAGGCGTGGTGCGGTTCCACCACGGCCGATTCATGGTCGCGCAGGCGGCGCCAGTCGTCGGAGAGCGTGATCTCGCGCAGGCGCGCGTTGTGGAAGCGCCGCGCATCGACATAGCCATCAAAGCGGCTGCGCCCGAAGATCAGGTACGGGATCAGCGTGAACTCGGGCAACGTGACCAGCGAGATGGCCCAGGCGATGGCCCCCTGCGAGGTGCGGACGGTCAGGACGGCATGCCCGGCGGCGAGCACGCCCACGCAGTGGACCAGGAAGAGGAAGGTGGCAAATGCGGTGGTACTGGTCGGCATCGGGGATGGAGGTGCAAGCGCGGCCGGGCACACGACAATGCGGGCATTCTGACATAGCGCCCGCCGCTGCGCCCATGGGTTTCGGACGAGCACAGCGGCCTGCCCGGGCGAAACGCAGGATGCTGACGCGCCGCCGCCGTGCTGTCGATGGACGGTAGCAAAACAGTGCAAAGCCGGGTCAGAGCAGGTGCAACGCCGATCGGCGGCACCCACAAAAAACGCCGCGCGAGGCGGCGTTCTTGCGACCGGTCGGGCCGGACAGCGTCCACCCAACCGATCGGATTACATCTTCTGCTTGGTGTTGTCGGCAGCGTTCTCCAGCTTCTGGCCGCCGGACTGGATGTCCTTACCCATGCCGGCCATTGTGTTGCAGCCCGCCAGGACGGCGCAGCCCAGGGCCAGCAGTGCGATCAGTTTCTTCATCTCGTTCCCCTTGAAAGCGGCGCCGCACGACGTTGCGTGCCGCAGCCGGTTAGCGTGATTGCCCACCACCACCGTGGCGGGACAGCACCAATTTTAATGCTGCCGGCCCACGATGGGTGCGTCCAGGCGCGCTTTTCGGAGTCTTCCGTATCACTTACGGCGTATCCCGGTCATTCGCGGAACCGCCCTCCATTTCTCCCGCGCGCCGCCGATATGTCCTTTGGGAGTGAAATGGGTGTGGACAGACGGGCGCGCCAAGGCCGCGCCTCAGCCCATCAATGTCAAAACGGGGGAAACACACGATGTGGAATTGGATGGACACGAGTATTCGCACACGGCTGACGATCCTGGTCGCCGTCTTTGCGGTGATGATCGCGGCGGTGGGAGCCGCCGGCATCGGCAACGGCCGCGCCACCAACGCGGATTTGCGCGCGGTGTACCTGGAAGATGCCAAGGGTCTCGACCTGCTGGCCAAGGACACCATCAACCTGCTGTGGGCACGGATTCACCTGACCAACTTCGATTCGGTGTCGTCGCCGGACGAGCTGAAGAAGCTGCTGGCGGATGCCCATACCATGGTCAACTCTGCCAATGACGCCTGGGCCGAGTTCATGAAGCTGCCGGTGCCGGACGCCGACCGCGCGCAATTGCAGGCCGCCGACGCCGCCCGCAGCAAGTTCGTCAAGACCGCGCTGGAACCCGCTATTGCCGCGCTGGAGCGCAGCGACCTGACCACCTACCGCGATCTCAACACCACCCAGGTGCCGCAGCTGTTCATCGCCTATGACACCGCACTGCAGCCACTGGTCAAGGCCCGCTTCGGCTATGGCCAGGCGCGCTTCGACCACTCGCAGTCGCGCTATGCGACGAGCGTGTGGCTCTCCGGCGGCCTGCTGCTGGCGGCGCTGGTGCTGTCGGTGGTGGCGCGCGGGGTGCTGGGCCGCACTGTGGTGCGCCCGCTGGAGCGCGCTATCCAGGTGTTCGAGCGCATGGCCTCGGGCGACCTCGCCACCCGCATGGACATGCAAACTGCCGCCGGCCGCAAGGATGAAACCGCACGCCTGATGCACGCCGTCGCGTCGATGCAGGCGAGCCTGCAGCAGATGGTGGGGCAGGTGCGCACTGGGTCCGATTCGATCGCCAGCGCCACCAAGCAGATCGCCGCGGGCAATGCGGACCTGTCGCAACGCACCGAGCAGCAGGCTTCGTCGCTGGAGGAAACGGCATCCAGCATGGAAGAGCTGACCTCGATCGTGAAGCAGAACGCCGACAACG
>CAJXMR010000114.1 GCA_913056305.1 uncultured Ralstonia sp. | reverse complement strand
CGATGAAACCGGCGACACGCGCTACGCCGAGATCGTCAAATCCGCCTACCGCGAAGCCGATATCGACACCGTGCGGCGCATCCGCGAGATTGCCGCCACCGGCCGGCTCGGCTGACGCATCCCGCCTGGCTTCGCGCGTGGAGGACGCGCTGGGCCGGGTTTGTCCCCGTCGTCTCACACAACACTAGAACGAGACCATGACGACTTTCACGCCCACCCTGGAGGCCCTGCGCGCGCGTTACGGCGAGCGCTTCAAATGGCTCGTGCTGTTGACGCTGATGGTGGGCGCGGTGTCGTCCGTCATCTCGGCCACCATCGTCAACGTGGCGATTCCGGACCTGAGCCGGCATTTCGTGCTCGGGCAGGAGCGCGCGCAGTGGGTGTCGGCGAGCTTCATGGTGGCGATGACCTTGTCGATGCTGCTCACGCCCTGGCTGCTATTGCGCTTCGGGCTGCGGCGCACTTTCATCGGGGCGTTGCTGCTGCTGGGGCTGGGCGGCCTGGCGGGCGGGCTGTCGCCCAACTACGGCGTGATGATCGCCATGCGGGTGGTGGAGGGCATCGCTGCCGGCATCATGCAGCCGCTGCCCAACATCCTGATCCTGCGCGTGTTTCCGGAGCGGGAGCAGGGCAAGGCGTTCGGGCTGTTCGGCTTTGGCGTGGTGCTGGCGCCGGCCGTGGGGCCGAGCGTGGGCGGCTTCCTCGTCGAGCTGTTCGGCTGGCGCTCGATCTTCTTCGTGGTGCTGCCCTTCACGTTGATGGGCTGGGCGATGGCGCGGCGCTTCATGGCGATCAACTCGTCGATGGCGGGCGAGCCCAAGCCGCTGGACTGGCGTGGTCTGCTGCTGATCGGCGGGGCCACGGTCTCTTTGCTCAACGGGCTGGTGGCGTTGCATAGCGATGTCGTGCACGGTGCTGCGCTGACGGGGGTGTCGGTCGTGTGCGTGGCGGGCTTCGTGTTCTGGCAGCGGCGGGTGGAATCCCCGTTGCTGGACCTGCGGCTGTTCAGCTACCGGCAATTCGCGATGGGCGCGGTGGTGGCCTTCATCTACGGGGCGGGGCTGTACGGCTCGACGTATCTGGTGCCGGTGTACATGCAGGTCGCGCTGGCCTATGCGCCGTCGCGCGCGGGGCTGGTGCTGCTGCCGGCCGGGCTGGTGCTGGCCGTGACCATCGTGCTGGCTGGGCGCCTGACCAGCCGTGTTGAGCCGTTCCGGCTGGTGTCGTGCGGGCTGGCGGCGCTGGCGCTGTCCTTCTTCCTGATGGCCACCAACACGCGTGCCACGAGCTATCTGCTGCTGATCGGCATCGCCATCATCGGACGCGTCGGGCTGGGTTTCGTGCTGCCGTCGCTGAGCCTGGGCGCCATGCGCGGCGTCGATTTCACGCTGATCCCGCAGGGCTCCAGCGCGGTCAATTTCCTGCGTCAGCTGGGTGGGGCGATCGGCGTGTCGGCCACCGGCATCTTCCTGCAATGGCGGCTGGCCTCGCGCGGCATCGAGACCATCCACGGTGCGGCGGTCGACCCGGAAGCGCGCATCCTGGCCTTCGACGAGACCTTCATTTTCCTCGGCACGCTGTGCGCGCTGGCGGTGGTGGCCGCCTGGCGCATGCGCCGGCGCGAGGTGCCGTCCGCCGTGCCGGCCGCGCAATAAAAAACCGGGCGCGAGGCCCGGTTCTTCGTGTGGCGGTCGACGCTCAGGTCGTTGCGCCGCTCTTCAGCTCTTCGACCAGGTCGATGTACTTCTGCTTGGCGTCGTCCTGCGAGGTGCCCTTCAGGCCTTCCCACGCTTCGTACTTGTAGCGGCCGACGATGTCGGTGAAGCCCGGCTTGTCGCCGTGGGCGTCGCCTTCGGCGCCTTGCTTGAAGAGGGCGTACAGGCGCAGCAGCGTCATGTTGGCGGGGCGCTCGGAGAGGCCCTTGACGTCGATTTGGGCTTGGTCGAAACGGGCTTGCAAGTCGCTCATGATGGTTCCCGGCTGGAAAAACAATGGTCCGGCGATGATAGCGTCGGGGTGGGGTGGCCGGGTCGTTTGAATTCGAGGATGCCTTCGGTTTTCTGCGTGCGCTGCCGCCGCTTGGCGGGCTCAGGCGCCACACCAGCCGGTACAATGCCGCCATGCCCTGGATTCTTGCTTTCGATACCTCCACCGAGTTCTGTTCCGTCGCCCTTGGTGACGGCACGCGCACGCTGTTCCGTCATGAGCACGCTGGCCCGCGCTCCAGCAGCCGCGTGCTGCCGGCCGCCGGTGAATTGCTGGCCGAGGCTGGCATCGCCTTGGCCGATTGCGCGGCGATCGCCTTCGGCGCCGGGCCCGGTTCGTTCACCGGGCTGCGCACGGCGTGCGGCGTCGCGCAGGGGCTTGCCTTCGGTGCCGGTCTGCCGGTCGTCCCGGTCAATTCCCTGGTGGCGTGCGCCGAGCAGACGCGTGCGTCGCTGCCGGCCGGCACGGCGGTCACCGTTGCGCTCGATGCGCGGATGGACGAATGCTACTGGGCCAGTTTCGTGCCCGTCGACACGGGGCAGGATGCCACCGGCTGGCATGCGCTGTCGGCCATCCAGGTGAGCGGGCCGCAGACCGTCGCCGCACCGTCGCAGCCCTATTGGTTGGCCGGCAATGCGGCGATTGTGTTCGCCGATCAGTTGAGCGTTGCGACCGGCGCTGCCGCCGTGCTGCCCGAGGTGGCGCCACACGCGCGCGAGATCGTCACCCTCGGCCTGCGTCTGCTGGCGGCAGGCCACACGGTGCGCCCGGAAGACGCGGCGCCGCTGTACGTGCGAGACAAGGTCGCACTGACCATCGAAGAACGCCAGGCGGTGCAGCAGGCCAAGGCCGCCGCAGGTGCTCGCGCATGAGCCTGATCGACAAGGCCCTCGCCAGCGTGGCCACGCAGATGCCGTTGCCCACCGGTTGGCGCGTTGAGCGCATGACCGCGCTGGACCTGGTCGAGGTGGCGGCGATCGAGCACGCGGCATTCACCTTCCCGTGGTCGCGGGGCAACTTCGAAGATTCGCTCAAATCGGGCCACCTGGGCATCGTGCTGCGCGACGGCGGCAACGCGGTTGCCGGGTACCTGATCCTGATGCCGGTGGTCGACGAGATGCACCTGCTGAACGTGACCGTGGCGCCGGTCTGGCAGCGGCAGGGCCTGGGCCGCTGGCTGCTGCGCGCGGCGGTGGCGCTCACGCTGGCGCATGGCTTCGGCAGCCTGCTGCTGGAGGTGCGGCCATCCAATGCTGGGGCGATCGCACTGTACCGCCGCGTCGGCTTTGCCGAGATCGGCCGACGCAAGCGCTATTACCCGGCCGAGAACAGCACGCGAGAGGATGCGCTCGTCATGCGCATCGCCTGCGAGGCCAGCGGCGTGGAGGCAGCATGAACAGACGAGCGCGGATGCTTGAGGCGCTGGGCGTCTCCACCGAATGGGTACTGCGCGGCGCTGAGCCGGTCGAAGCGGAAGCCATTGAGGCTGCGCTCGCCGAACCGGTCGCGGCCGAGGTTGCGGTAGCGGCTCCGGAGCCCGTTGTTGCACATATCGAGGCGCCGCTGGCCGATGCTCCCAGCGATGGCACGTTGTCGCGCGCGCAGCGCATCGCCGCATTCGATTGGGCGGAGCTCGAAGGTGCCGTCTCCAACTGCACATCGTGCAAGCTGTGCGAGCGCCGCACGCACACGGTCTTCGGCGTCGGCGACCGACAGGCCGAATGGATGCTGATCGGCGAGGCTCCGGGCGAGCAGGAGGACAAGCAGGGCGAGCCCTTCGTCGGCCAGGCCGGCAAGCTGCTCGACAGCATGCTGCGGTCCATCGGCTTGTCGCGAGAGAAGGGCGTGTTCATCGCCAACGTGCTCAAGTGCCGCCCGCCCGGCAACCGCGATCCGGAGCCGGACGAGGTGGCGATGTGCGATCCGTACCTCAAGCGCCAGATCGCGCTGGTCAAGCCGCGCGTGATCGTGGTGCTCGGCCGCATTGCCGCGCAGACGCTGCTGCAGACACAGACGCCCGTGAGCAAGCTGCGCGGCAAGGTGCACGAGGTGGAAGGCGTGCCAGTGGTGGTGACGTATCACCCGGCCTACCTGCTGCGCACGCTCACCGACAAGGCGCGCGCGTGGGAGGACTTGTGCCTCGCACGCAAGGTCTATGCGGAGCACGGCGGCAAGTAAGAAGGCGCCCGCTCGACTACAGCGATAGGTTGGTGTATCCGAGGGCCTCGGCCGGACGGCCGGAGGTGGCGGCGTTCCGCGCGTGGCTCCTTGGCGAGGTGCGCGGCAACGCTTAGCGGTGCGGGTTCAGTGGTGCTTATCCTCGCCGATAAGCTCGGCGGTGTGATAGACCTTCTCATTGCGGCGATGCCGGCGCATCACCAGCGCCATCGTCACGCACACGAACACGCCAAACGACACGATCACCACGCTCACCGGTACGTTCAGCTTCACGAGCAGTGCGTACAGGCACAGCATCAGCAGCACCGACACGTTCTCGTTGAAGTTCTGCACAGCGATCGAGTGGCCAGCCGAGAGCAGCACGTGCCCGCGGTGCTGCAGCAGCGCGTTCATCGGCACCACGAAGAAGCCCGACATCGCGCCCACCACCATCAGGAACACGTAGGCGATCAGCATGTACAGCGGCAGGTTCATGCCGGCAATATGGAAGGTGACCTCGGGGATGGTGTGCTTGGTGTAGAACGCCATCAGCATCATCACCGCGCCCATCGCCACGCCCACGGGCAGCACGTCCAGCGAGCGGCGCAGCGGAATCTTCACGGCGGCAGACATGGCGCCGACCGCCACGCCCACGGCCACCACGGCCTGCAGGATGGCGCCCTGCGACAGGTTCAGTTCCAGCGATTGCTCCGCCCACTTCAGCACGATGAACTGCAGCGTGGCGCCGGCACCCCAGAACAGCGTCGTCACCGCCAGCGAGATCTGCCCCAGCTTGTCGCGCCACAGTGCGTTGAAGCAGTCGGCAAACTCGGAGATCAAACGCACCGGATTCTTCTCTTGCTGCGGATAGTGCGCGCCGGTATCGGGAATGCGCGTGTTGAACAGCGCCGCGATCAGATAGATCACCATGATGACCAGCATGGCCGCCTCGGCCGGCGTGTCGATGAACTCCAGCCCCGGGATGTCGAACGACAGCAGCCACGACGACACATGCTTGGAAATGAGCGCGCCGCCTAGCACCGTGCCGAGGATGATCGAGCCGACCGTCAGGCCTTCGATCCAGCCGTTAGCGGCGACGAGTTTCTCGGCGGGGAGCAGCTCGGTCAGGATGCCGTACTTGGCGGGCGAATATGCCGCCGCGCCAAAGCCGACCACGCCATACGCGAGCAGCGGATGCACACCGGTGAGCATGACCCCGCAACCGGCCAGCTTGATGGCATTGGTGATCAGCATCACCTTGCCCTTGGGCATGGAGTCGGCAAAGGCGCCGACAAAGGCCGCCAGCAGAACGTAAGAGAGCACGAAGAACAGCTTGAGCAGCGGGGTCATCCACTGCGGTGCGTGCATCTCTGTCAGAAGGGCGATGGCCGCGATCAGCAGCGCATTATCGGCGAGCGACGAGAAAAACTGCGCCGCCATGATGATGTAAAAGCCCTTCTTCATACTTTCGAATTCGTCCCCGTAGACCACGGTGCCATTGCCGTCTTCAAGGCATGCGGGCGGGTGGCCGGCATGCGGAAGACGTTCTCGAGGGCGGCCGGCAATGCGCTGCCGCGGCTGACCGGCCGCGCGGTGCGCATGGGCGAGGCGCCGGCGTTCTGGCCGGGCACCGCGCAGGCCCCCCTTGCTAGGGTTCCCTTTGACGGAGCCGGCACGCAACGCCGGTCAACCGCGGGAATCTTGACAGACAGGCGGCCGGGCATGATGTTCCACCCGGAGCGTGATGTGTGCTCGCCTGCATTCATGGTTGGACAACGAGTGACGCCAGCGTGCACGAAGCGGGGGCCAGCGCCCGACTTTCCTTATGCTGCCAACGCATCACCTATGTTTTCCCATGCCTAAATTGAACGGCTTTATAACATGAAACGTGTGCGCTCCCGGTGACGGCGGCGCACTTTCTTTTCAGCGCTTGCTCAACTTCGCGAACCTGTGGGCGTCCTGTGGTCAAATAGAACGCTTGTTGCGTGCGGCCGGGCGCACCAGCCCGCGCACATTTATTGCATTGCAGCACCGATGCGCGCCACAAGCGTGTCATCGCTCCTATTTGCAGGTTCGCCGTCATGCCAAGACCTATCCATGCCGTGATCCACGGCCCCGCACTTGTCAACAATCTCCAGGTGGCCCGCCGCCACGCGCCCAACTCGCGCGTGTGGGCGGTCGTCAAGGCCAATGCCTACGGCCACGGTATCGAGCGCGCCTATGAAGGCCTGCGCCAGACCGATGGCTTCGGCTTGCTCGACCTGGACGAAGCTGTCCGCGTGCGCCAGCTCGGCTGGCAGGGGCCGGTCCTGCTGCTCGAAGGTTTCTTTAAACCCGAAGACCTTGTCATCGTCGAGCAGCACCGCCTGACCACCACCATCCATTGCGAAGAGCAGTTGCGCATGCTCGAGCTGGCGCGCCTGAAAGGGCCCATCAGCGTGCAGCTCAAGATCAACACGGGCATGAGCCGCCTGGGCTTCACGCCCGCTGCCTACCGCGCCGCGTGGGAGCGTGCCCGCACCATCTCCGGCATCGGCACCATCACCCACATGACGCACTTCTCCGATGCTGACAGCCCGCGCGGCATCGAGCATCAGCTGGAGGCGTTCGAGCAGGCCACGCTGGGGCTGCCGGGCGAGGCGTCGCTGTCCAACTCCGCTGCCACGCTGTGGCACCCGAGGGCGCATCGCGACTGGGTGCGCCCGGGCGTGATCATGTACGGCGCGTCGCCGACCGGCCTCGCCTCCGATATCGAAGGCACTGGCCTGATGCCGGCCATGTCGCTCAAGAGCGAGCTGATCGCCATCCAGGACCTGCAGCCGGGCGACACCATCGGCTACGGCTCGCGCTTCGTGGTGGAGCGTCCGATGCGCATCGGCGTGGTCGCTTGCGGTTATGCCGACGGCTATCCGCGTCATGCGCCGGGTTGGGGCGAGCAGTTCACGCCGGTGCTGGTCGACGGCGTGCGCACGCACACGGTGGGCCGGGTGTCGATGGACATGATCACCGTCGATGTGTCGGGCATGCCGAACGCGCGTGTCGGTACGCCGGTCACGCTGTGGGGCGAAGGCCTGCCGATCGACGAAGTCGCGCATGCCGCCGGCACCGTCGGCTATGAGCTGATGTGTGCGCTGGCGCCCCGTGTGCCGGTGACGGTCGAACCGGTCGGCACCGCCGAGGCGGGCGAGGCCGGCAGTTCGCTCGGCAAGGCAGCCTGAGCACCATCGCACTTCGCGCAATACACGCAATACGAAGATCAAGCGGCTGCCCGACACCCTCGGTGCGCGGCGGCCACAAGCAGGGGGTTGTTTGGCCAAGAGCAAGACGGTCTATACGTGCACCGAGTGTGGCGGCACGTCGCCGAAATGGGCGGGGCAGTGCCCGCATTGCCAGCAGTGGAACACGCTGGTGGAAACCGTGGCGCAGCCGACGTCGGGTGCGGGCGCGCGCTTCCAGTCGCTGGCATCGAGCGCCACCGTGCGCAAGCTGTCGGACATCGACGCGGTGGACGTGCCGCGCTTCTCCAGCGGCATCGACGAGTTCGACCGGGTGCTGGGCGGCGGCCTGGTCAGTGGCGGCGTGGTGCTGATCGGCGGCGATCCGGGCATCGGCAAGTCGACGCTGCTGCTGCAGGCGCTGTCCAACTTGGCGACCAGCCGTCGCGTGCTGTATGTGAGCGGCGAAGAGTCCGGCGCGCAGATCGCGCTGCGGGCGCGGCGCCTTGGCATCGAAAGCCCAAACCTCGCGCTGCTGGCCGAGATCCAGCTCGAACGCATCCAGGCGACCATCGAGATCGAGAAGCCCGAGGTGGTGGTCATCGATTCGATCCAGACGCTGTATTCGGAGGCGCTGACCTCGGCGCCGGGGTCGGTGGCGCAGGTGCGCGAATGCGCGGCGCAGCTCACGCGCATCGCCAAGCGGCTCGACGTGACGACCATCCTCGTCGGTCACGTGACCAAGGAAGGCGCGCTGGCGGGGCCGCGCGTGCTCGAGCACATCGTCGATACGGTGCTGTATTTCGAGGGCGATACGCATTCGGCGTACCGGCTGGTGCGTGCGTTCAAGAACCGCTTCGGCGCCGTCAACGAGCTGGGCGTGTTCGCCATGACCGAGCGTGGCCTGCGCGGCGTGGCGAATCCGTCGGCGCTGTTCCTCTCGCAGCATGAGCAGGTGGTGCCGGGCTCGTGCGTGCTGGTGACGCAGGAGGGCACGCGACCGCTGCTGGTGGAGATCCAGGCGCTGGTGGACACAGCCAATGTGCCGAACCCGCGTCGTTTGGCCGTGGGCCTGGAGCAGAACCGATTGGCAATGTTGCTGGCGGTCCTGCACCGGCACGCCGGCATCGCGTGCTTCGATCAGGACGTGTTCCTCAATGCCGTGGGCGGGGTGAAGATCACTGAGCCGGCGGCGGACTTGGCCGTGCTGCTGGCGATCCACTCGTCAATGCGCAACAAGCCGCTGCCGCGTGGGCTGGTGGTGTTTGGGGAGATCGGCCTGGCGGGCGAGATCCGCCCGACGCCGCGCGGGCAGGAGCGCCTGAAGGAAGCCGCCAAGCTGGGTTTCTCGATCGCCGTGATCCCGAAGTCGAACGCACCCAAGCAGGCGATCGATGGCCTGGAGGTGATCGCCGTCGAGCGCATCGAGCAGGCCATTGACCGCGTGCGCGGGCTGGAGGCCGCCTAATGGTTCAAATTTTCGAAACATCATTGGCGGCGCCAGTTGAACGTGCTGGCGCCGTCGCGGTGCGATAATCCGCCAACTTTTCTCTTGATCTCGACGCCCCCATGCAAGCCAATTCGCGCGCCTTTTTCCTGCTGATTGCTGTGATTTCCTTCGGGCTGGTCGGCTATGCGCTGTACCTGCAGCACGTGGAGGGCCTGCAGCCGTGTCCGCTGTGTGTGCTGCAGCGGTTTGCCTTTATTGGCATCGGCGTGTTCTCGTTGCTGGCGGCGCTGTCGTCGGCCACGCGCCTGCTGTGGCATGGGCTGGGGATGCTGTCGGCGCTGGGCGGCATCTGCGTGGCGGGGTATCACGTGTCGCTGCTGCTGAATCCGAAGGCCAGCTGCGGCATCGACCCGATCGAGAACTGGGTCAATGCGCTCCCCACAGCCAAATGGCTGCCGCAGGTGTTCGAATCTGACGGCCTGTGCACCGCGCCGCTGCCGCCGGTGCTGGGCCTGTCGATCCCGGCGTGGTCGCTGATCTGGATGGTGATCCTGGCGCTGACGCTGGTGGTGGGCATGATCCGCCGCGAGCGTCGCTGAGCGGGCCCTGCCAGTCATGCAACGTGTGCTGGTGAGCGCCTGCCTGCTGGGCCAGCCGGTGCGCTACGACGGCGGCACGGTGGCCACCGAGGGTGGCATCCTGGCGTGCTGGCAGATGGAAGGGCGCGTCGTGCCGATGTGCCCCGAGATGGCCGGCGGCCTGCCGGTGCCGCGCCTGCCGGCGGAAATCCACGGTGATGGCGGTGGCGCGGCGGTGCTGCGCGGTGCGGCCCGCGTGGTCGAGCACCACGGCCATGATGTCACTGAAGCGTTTGTACAGGGTGCGCAACGTGCCCTGGAGGCCGCGCGGGAAGCCGGCGTGCAAGTCGCCGTGCTGACCGAGCGCAGCCCATCCTGCGGCTCCACCTTTCTCTACGACGGTTCGTTCTCCAGCCAGCTCCAGCCCGGCGAGGGCGTGACGGCGGCGCTGCTGCGCGAGCACGGCATCCGCGTGTTCAGCCAGCACCAGCTGGAAGACGCCGCGCGCCTGCTCGACGCACTGGACGCGCGCGATCGCGCCGCCTCAGTCGGCAAACCGTAGCGGCAGGGCGAGCTGCACGGGCTCGCCGTTCTCTTTCACCACGCTGTTGCGTTCGGCAAAGAGCGGGTGCTGCAGGGCTTCTTCCATGCGCAGCACGGGCGTGACGCAGCAATCGGCGTCGGCAAAGCGCGCAGTCCATTCGGCTTGCGTGGCGGTGCGGAACAGCACCGTGAGTTCGTCGCGCAGGGCGCGTGCCTCGTCGCCGCCAACACGCTGACCGCAAGCCCAGTGCTTGTCCTTCCATTCCGGCTTGCCGAGCACGTCGCACAGGGTCTGCCAGAACTTCAGCTCCAGCGAGCCGACCGCCATGAAGCGGTCATCCGACGTGCGATAGACGCCGTAGCAGGGCACGCCGCCGTTGAGCAGGTCGGTGCCGGCGCGGCTGGCCTGGCCGCGCATGCCCACCGCAAAGAACGCCATCAGGTTGTGCGCGAACACCGAGTCCGTCATCGACACGTCGATGTGGCGGCCGTGCCCAGTGGCGTGCGCGTCCACCAGCGCAGCCAGGATGCCGACCACGGCCGTCAGCGCGCCGCCCAGCAGGTCGCCGATCTGCACGTTGGGGACGATGGGTGTGCCGTCAACGGTGGTGAGCTGATCCAGCATGCCCGCGTAGCCGACGTAGTTGATGTCATGGCCTGCCGCCTGCGCGAGCGGCCCGTCCTGCCCGTAGCCGCTGATCGAGCACATCACCAGCGCCGGGTTGGCTGCGCGCAGCGTTTCCCAGCCGACGCCGAGGCGCGCCATCACGCCGGGGCGGAAGCTCTCGATCAGCACGTCGGCGTGGCGGACGTGTTCGATCAGGGCGGCGCGGTCTTCTTCGCGCTTGAGGTCGAGCCGCAGTTCGGTCTTGCCGCGATTGAGCGAGCGGAAGAACAGGCTCGGGCGATCGGCGGCTCGGTCGGCGGAGGTGCGCAGCATGTCGCGCGCGTAGTCGCCGGGGCCGGGATCTTCGATCTTGATGACTTCCGCGCCGAGATCCGCCAGGTGGCGCGTGGCAGCGGGGCCGGGCAGCAAGCGCGTCAGGTCGAGCACGCGCACGCCGGCGAGCGGTTGGTGTGTGGCAGTGGCGGTGTCCGGCAACGGGGAAGGCATCAGCGAGGTCTCCTGGGCCGGACGTGCCGGCTTTTTAATTGATCTGTTCGAGTTGTTCGTGCAGATCGAGCCAGCGTTCTTCCAGCTGGTCGAGTTCAGTGTTCAGCTCGGCCTGGCGGCGCAGGCCTTCCATCAGGCGCGTCTTGTTGGCGTCTTCGTACGCGGCGCCATCGGCGAGGAAGGCTTCGATGTCGGCCTTTTCCTTCTGCAGCGGCGCCATGCGTTTCTCGATGGCGTCGACGTTCTTTTGCAGGGGCTTGCGCAGCGCATTCAGACGCTGGCGCTGCTCGGCTTCCTCGCGCTTCTGGTCGCGGCGGTTGACGGCGGGGGCATCGCCATTGGCATCTGGTGTGGCTGGCGCGCTGGCGGCAGCGCGTTTGGCGGCGGCCTGCTTGAGCAGCCAGTCGCGGTAGTCGTCCAGGTCGCCGTCGAACGGGGCGACGGTGCCTTGGCCGACCAGCAGGAACTGGTCGGTCGTGGCGCGCAGCAGGTGCCGGTCGTGCGAGACGAGGATCAGCGTGCCGTCGAACTGGGCGAGCGCCATGGTCAGCGCTTCGCGCGTGTCGAGATCCAGGTGGTTGGTCGGCTCGTCGAGCAGCAGCAGGTTGGGGCGCTGCCAGACGATGAGTGCGAGCGCCAGGCGCGCCTTCTCACCGCCGGAGAACGGGGCGATGGGCGAGGTCGCCATGTCGCCGCGGAAGTTGAAGCTGCCGAGGAAGTCGCGCAACTCTTGCTCGCGCACGTCGGGCGCCAGGCGCGCGAGGTGCAGCAGCGGCGAGGCGTGGTCGTCCAGCGTCTCCAGCTGGTGCTGCGCGAAGTAGCCGATCTGCAGGCCCTTGCCGCGTCGGATGCTGCCTGAGAGCGACGCGAGGGTCTCGGCTAGCGTCTTCACCAGCGTCGACTTGCCCTGACCGTTCGCGCCCAGCAGGCCGATGCGCTGGCCGGTCTGGATCGAGAACGTCAGGTGCTTGAGGATGGTGATGGGTGCATCTTCGCTCGGGCCGGGGTAGCCGCAGTCGACGCCCTCGAAGGTGAGCATCGGGTTCGGCGCCGCATCGGGCTCGCGGAATTCGAATGAGAAGCCAGCAGCCGCATGCACCGGCGCGAGGCGCTCCATGCGCTCCAGCGCCTTGACGCGGCTCTGCGCCTGCTTAGCCTTGCTGGCCTTGGCCTTAAAGCGCGTGATGAACGACTCAAGATGCGCAATCTGCTTCTGCTGCCGCGCATACGACGCTTCCTGCAGCGCCATCTGCTGCAGGCGCTGCGTCTCGAACTGTGTGTAGTTGCCGCCGTAGCGCTTGAGCTTCTGGTGCTCGATATGCAGCGTGACGTTGCACACGCCGTCGAGGAATTCGCGATCGTGCGAAATCATCACCAGCGTGCCGGGGTAGCGCGAGAGCCAGTCTTCCAGCCAGACCACGGCGTCGAGGTCCAGGTGGTTGGTCGGTTCGTCGAGCAGCAGCAGGTCGGACGGGCACATCAGCGCCTGCGCCAGGTTCAGGCGCATGCGCCAGCCGCCGGAGAAGCTGGTCACCGGCTGCGTGGTCTGGGCCATGGTGAAGCCGAGGCCGAGCAGCAGGGCCTGCGCGCGGGCCGGGGCGGTGTAGCCGTCGGCGTCGGCAAAGGCGGTGTGGGCTTCGGCCTGGGCGTGGCCGTCGTGGGCCGCTTCCGCATCGGCGAGGCGGCGTTCGATGTCGCGCAGGCGCGGGTCGCCGTCGAGCGTGTAGTCGAGCGCGCTGCGGTCGACGGCGGGTGTCTCCTGCGCCACATGGGCGACCTGCCACGTGGGCGGGATGGCGACTTCGCCGCCATCGGCGTGCAGCTCGCCGCGCAACATGGAGAACAGCGTGGATTTGCCGCTGCCGTTCACGCCGACCAGGCCCACCCGTTCACCGGGGTTGAGCGTGGCCGTGGCGTGGTCGAAGAGCACCTTGGTGCCGCGCTGGAGGACGAGGTCGTCGAATCGGATCACGAAAAACTACGCTGAAGGAAACCGGACAAGGGTGCGATTGTAGCGTGCTGCGGCGCACGATCCTGGCGCCTGCGGTGGTGCATGGCACTAGGAGGGAGCCGGGCAGGCCCACTGTCTGTGCAGACGCTTTCGACCTAGGGAAAACCATAGGCCTCTGTGAAAGTTTTTTTCTTTACTTGTGGTGTTCGTGTAAATACATTTACATCAAATTTTCACAGCCCCGGATCATGGCGAAACCCACCAGCAAGCGTACGGAAGACTCGCAAGCGGCATTTGCTGCCGATGCGACCGTGTCCGAGCGCATCGCGGCAGCGCTCGCCACGCTCACGCCCGCGCACCAGCGCATGGCGGAATACGTGCTGGCGAACCCGTTCCGGGCGGCCACCATGCGCATCGACGAGTTTGCCGAGGCGGTGAACATGTCGGTGGCCACCGCCAACCGCTTTGCGCATGCGCTGGGGTTCGAGGGCTTTCCGCAGTTCCGGGCCGAACTCGTGCGCGGTTTCGAGGCGACGCTCGCGCCGGTCGAGAAGCTGCGCCATGAACTGGCACGCCCGGCCTCCAGCGCGGAGATCTTCGCCGCCTCGCTGAATGAAGACATCGCCAACCTGGATGCCACGCGCCGCATGCTCGACCCCGCCGCCTGCGAGCGTGCGGTGGACGCTATCCTGGCTGCGCCGCGCATCTACGTGGTGGGCTTTGGCGCCAGCGGTTACCTGGCCGGGCTGCTGCGCCATGGGCTGGACCTGTATTGCGACACGGTGCTGTCGGTGTCGCAGCCGGGCGGGGCGTCGGATGCGGCGCGTCAGGTGCGCAAGATTGCGCCGGACGACCTGCTGATCGCCATTGCCTTCCCGCGCTATGCATCGGACACCATCACGCTGGCGCAGCGCGTGCGCGAGCGCGGCGGCCGCATCCTGGCGCTGACCGACGGCCCGACCTCGCCGCTGGCGCCGCTGGCCGACGTGTCGCTCTATGCGCGCCCGAGCCGGCAGTTCTCGGCCAACTCCGATACCGCCGTCACGGCAATGATCGAGGCGCTGTGCGGGGCCGTGGCGCATCGCTCGTCGCACTCGCTGCAGTCGGCGGAAAACCTGACCGCGTTTGTCCTGCCATGGCTGCATGCCGGCCAGGTACCGCGCACTGCCCCGGTGTCCAACGCAGAGGCGGCCCACCGTGCCGACGCCGATAAGCCTGCCCGGCGCCCCCGCAAGGGCTCGGCCGCCAACTGATTCCCAAGCCAACGCACATGCCTACACCCATCCTCGCCATTCACGGCGGCGCCGGCACCATCACCCGCTCGGCCATGGACGCCGACAAGGAAGCCGCCTACCAGCAGGCGCTCAACGACATCCTGGCGGCAGGCCAACGCATCCTCGTTGCGGGCGGCAGCGCGCTCGACGCCGTGACCGAAGCGGTGCGTTTGCTGGAAGAGTGCCCGCTGTTCAACGCCGGCAAGGGTTCCGTGCTCACGCATGCCGGCACGTATGAGCTGGATGCGTCGATCATGGACGGCGCCACGCTGGCAGCCGGCGCCGTCACTTGCGTCAAGCGCGTGCGCAACCCGATCCTGGCCGCGCGCGCGGTGATGGAGCGCAGCGAACACGTGCTGTTTACCTCCGAAGGCGCCGAGGCGTTTG
>CAJXMR010000113.1 GCA_913056305.1 uncultured Ralstonia sp. | reverse complement strand
CGAACGATTCCGGCGACACGAAGCCCTGGAACGACGCGAACATCGCACCCGACACACCGCCGAACGACGCGCCCATGGCAAACGCCAGCAGCTTGATGTTGCGGGTGTTGATGCCCATCGCCTTGGCGGCGATCTCGTCTTCGCGGATGGCCACCCATGCACGACCGATACGCGAGTTCTGCAGACGCAGGCACACCGTGATGATGCCCATCGCCAGCAGCACGAACAGGTAGTAGTACATGTGCACCGGTTCGAAGTGGATGCCGAAGATGTCGTGGCGCTTCGAGAAGTCGAAGCCGAACAGCTTGACCGGTTCGATCAGGTTGACGCCCTTCGGACCGTTGGTGATGTTCAACGGGCGGTCGAGGTTGTTCATGAAGATCCGGATGATCTCACCGAAGCCCAGCGTCACGATGGCGAGGTAGTCGCCACGCAGTTTGAGCGTCGGCGCCCCCAGCAGGATGCCGAACAACGCCGCCAACCCCGCGCCCAGCGGGACCACCCACCAGATCAGCAGGTGCAGCCCGTTCGGGAACAGCTGATGGATCCACTCGAACTGGTTGGTCAGGTGCGGCGAGCCCAGCAGCGCCATCATGTAGGCACCCACCGCGTAGAACGCGATGTAGCCCAGGTCGAGCAGGCCGGCAAAGCCCACCACGATGTTCAGGCCCAAGGCCAGCATGATGTACAGCAGTGCGAAGTCCAGCACGCGCACCCAGTAGTTCCCGCCCATGGCGCCCACGATGAACGGGGCGAAGATGGCGAGGATGAAGAAGCCGAGAAGCGCGGCACGCGTCTTCGCCGGCGCTTTGAATTCGGTTGCAGTTTCAGTCATGGCGCTCCCCTTCTTATGCACGGTCCGCAACGCGTTCGCCCATGATGCCGGACGGGCGGAACAGCAGCACGCCAATCAGCACGATGAACGCGAAGACATCCTGGTAGTTCGAACCGAACACACCGCCAGTCAAGTCGCCGATATAGCCGGCACCCAAAGCCTCGATCAGGCCGAGCAGCACACCGCCCACCATGGCGCCCGCCAGGTTGCCGATGCCGCCCAGCACTGCGGCGGTGAACGCCTTCAGGCCGGGGATGAAGCCCATGTAGAAGTGGGCATTGCCGTAGTTGGTGGCCATCATCACCCCTGCGACGGCTGCCATGGCAGCGCCGATCATGAAGGTGGCGGAGATGACGAAGTTCGGGTTAACACCCATCAGGCCTGCCACACGTTGGTTCTCGGCGGTGGCGCGCATGGCGCGGCCGAGCTTGGTGCGGTTGACCAGCAGCGTCAGCCCGATCATCACGGCCAGTGAGACCAGGATGATGGCGATTTCCTTGCCGGTGATCGTCGCACCCGTCGAGCCGATATCGATCGGGCTGGACGGCAGCAGCTGCGGGAAGGTCAGCGGGTTGCGCGACCAGATCATCATCGCCAGGGTCTGCAGCACGATCGACACGCCGATGGCGGTGATCAGCGGCGCCAGGCGCGGCGCGTTGCGCAGCGGTCGGTAGGCGACCCGTTCGATGGTGTATGCCACGATGGCGCAGACCGGCATCGCAAACAGCAGTGCCAGGATCAGCGTGATCCAGTCAGGCAGGTTGGGGAAGAACTTCTGGAGGAAGTTGATGGCGGTCAGCGCAGCCATTGCGCCGATCATCAGGACGTCGCCGTGGGCGAAGTTGATGATGCCGAGAATACCGTAGACCATGGTGTAGCCAAGTGCGATCAGCGCGTAAATGCTGCCGAGCACCAGACCGTTCACGATCTGCTGGATAAAGATATCCATGAGAACAGCTCCTGCTATGCCTTGCTCTGTTGTAGGCGACGGGATGGCGCGCCCGCAAGGTATGCGATCAATCGGATGGGTAAGGTGGGGTTGCTGGTAAGCGGCCTGCCGACGCGCCCATGGTGAGGGCCTTGTTTCACTGGCGAGGCTATAAAAAACGGCACCGCAAGGGTGTGCGCGGTGCCGTTTTCAAGGGCAAATCGCAATAAGAAGCGCCCTTCGATTACATCTTCACAACGTCAAGAACAGTCTTCTTCTTGTCCTTGTAGTTGTACAGGGTGATCGAACCTTGCTTCAGGTCACCCTTCTCGTCGAACGCGATGTTGCCGATCACGCCGTTGTAGTTGGTTGCCGGCATGGCAGCCAGGATCTTGGCGGCGTCGACCGAGTTCGCGCGCTTCATGGCGTCGACGATGACCATCACAGCGTCATACGTGAACGGAGCGTAGATCTGCACCGGCGTCTTGAAGCGGTCTTGGTACTTCTTCTCGAAGTCCGCGCCCTTCTCCATCTTCGACAGCGCCAGGCCCGCTTCCGAGCAGACGATGTTGTCGATGGCGTCGCCGGCCAGTTCGGCCACCTTGTCGGTACACACGCCGTCGCCGCCAACGATCTTGGCCGTGATGCCCAGTTCCTTGGCTTGCTTGGCGAACGGACCGCCGGTGGCGTCCATGCCGCCGTACATGATCACGTCCGGCTTCTTGCCCTTGATCTTGGTCAGAATGGCCTTGAAGTCGGTGGCCTTGTCGTTGGTGGCTTCACGTGCCACCACGTTCACGCCCGTCGCCTTCGCGGTCTTCTCGAACTCGTCGGCCAGGCCCTTGCCGTAAGCAGTGGCATCGTCAACGATGGCCACGCTCTTGGCGCCCAGGGTCTTGGCGGCGTAGTTCGCCAGTGCCGGACCTTGCTGCGCGTCGGTTGCAACCACGCGGTACGTCGTCTTGAAGCCTTGCTTGGTGTAGTCGGGGTTGGTCGACGACGGCGAGATCTGCGTGATGCCAGCATCGCTGTAGATCTTGGAAGCCGGGATGGACACGCCCGAGTTCAGGTGGCCCACGACGGCGACGACCTTCTCGTCAACCAGCTTCTGCGCAACGGCAGTGCCGGTCTTCGGGTCGGCGGCGTCATCTTCGCCCACCAGTTCCAGCTTGATCTTCTTGCCGTCGATGGTCAGCCCTTCCTTGTTGACATCTTCCACGGCCAGACGTGCGCCGTTTTCGTTGTCCTTACCCAGGTGAGCGATACCACCCGTCAGGGGTGCTGCATGACCGATCTTGATGACGGTCTCACCACCACCAGCAGCAGCGGCGGCCGGAGCCGACGTTGCAGCAGGCGCAGCAGCCTGGTCTGCGGGCTTTTCCTCGTTCTTACCGCAGGCTGCTACAAGTGCCACGGCAGCCGCAAGCGGCAGAACTTTGGCAAGCTGAATTTGCATGAATGATCTCCTAGATCTCGCAAGAGCAAAGAGAGAGACCTGCCTCCCGGTCGCTCCCCTTGCGCCGATTGTTTCAATTTGAAACGCGCGCATTGTATCCCCTTTTTTTGCGGATGCAATACGCGTCGCAACAACGATTTTTGCCGTAATTACGCCCATTTACGGGCTTTCCCCAATGCACAAAAACGGGTGATTTCGCGCAGGCAAACGCGAATGGCAAAGGGGTTTAACAAGAACCGTGCCAGAGCAGTGGAAACAACTTGCCTAGGCGAGACGCCGGGCGCACTCTCAAGCGTCTCAAGGCACATCGGCAGCAACCTTTTTTGCGATGCACAAAATAAAACGGCCACTCTCGTCAAAGAGTGGCCGTGATAGCCGCAAAAGCGATTGATGCACCGCAATTGTGCGCACCGAACGCGTGCAAATTATTAAGTGGGCATTTACATAATGCCGTTCAATCGATTTGAAGCCCCCTCGGAAGGGGGAAGGACATGTTTTCCTGGATGCCTTCCAGCGGACGCACGTTGCGCGCACCCAGCGCCTTGAGCCGATCGACGATCGACTGCGCCAATTCTTCAGGTGCCGACGCGCCCGCGGTCAGACCCACGCGACGCTTGCCGGCCACCCATTCGGGTTTCACCTGCTCGGGCGTATCCACCATATAGGCGGGTACACCCAGCTTTTCGGCCAACTCGCGCAGGCGGTTGGAGTTCGAGCTGTTCGGGCTGCCGACCACGATCACCACCTCCACCTGCGGCGCCATGAACTTCACGGCGTCCTGGCGGTTCTGCGTGGCATAGCAAATGTCCTGCTTCTTCGGCTCGTGCACGGCCGGGAAACGCGCCTTGATGGCAGCCACGATCTCCTGCGTCTCATCCACCGACAGCGTGGTCTGCGTGACATACGCCAGGCGCGTCGGATCCTTGACGACCAGATGCGCCACATCGTCGACCGATTCAACCAGCAGCATGCCGTCATCGGCCTGCCCCATGGTGCCTTCCACCTCGGGATGGCCCTTGTGGCCGATCATGACGATCTCGAAGCCCTGCGAGCGCATCTTCGAGACCTCGACGTGTACCTTGGTCACCAGCGGGCAGGTCGCATCGAACACGCGCAAGCCGCGCGCCTCGGCGGCTTCGCGCACCGCGCGCGACACGCCGTGCGCGCTGAAGATGACCGTACCGCCCACCGGCACATCGTCGAGCTCCTGCACGAACACCGCGCCCTTGTTGCGCAGGTCGCTCACCACATAGGCGTTGTGCACGATCTCGTGGCGCACGTAGATGGGCGCGCCAAACAACTGCAGCGCGCGTTCGACGATCTCGATCGCGCGGTCCACACCGGCGCAGAAGCCGCGCGGCTGGGCGAGCAGGACTTCTGCATCGGCCAGGGTGACGGGATCGACAGGCGCGTTCACGGGAGTGCTCATTACAGAATGCCGATCAGCTGGACTTCGAACAGGATGGTCTGCCCGGCCAGCGGGTGGTTGAAGTCGAACAGCGCGGAGGTCTCGCCGACCTCCTTCAGTACGCCGGCGTACTTGCCGCCGCCCGGCGCATTGAATTCGACCAGGTCGCCCGGCTGGTAGTCCTCTTCGAACGAGGAGTTCTCGCGCAGCGTGACCAGCGACACGCGCTGCAGCAGCTCCGGATTGCGCGGGCCGAACGCGTGCTCGGGCGCCAGGCGGAACGTCGTGCGCTCACCCTCGCGCATGCCGAACAGCGCCTGCTCCAGCGTCGGCGCCAGCTGGCCCTGGCCAAGCAGCAGCGTGGCCGGCTTGTCGCCGAAGGTGGTGACGACATCCGTGTCGTTCTCCAAGGCAACGCGGTAGTGCAGCGTCAGAAAGGAATCCGGCCCAACCGCCTTGCCTGCGCCGTCCGCCGGCGCCTCGTTCACCAAAGTTTGCACGCTCAACCTGCTTGACCAAAAAGTAACCCGTTATTGTACGTCAGCCCCTCCCCCGGTCGCTGGCGCGGCGAGCGCCGCACATCGGCCGCCGCGCCCAATTCCCTCGCTTCTTGATATATGGCAATCGTTGATTGGCCCGCGCACGAGCGGCCGCGTGAAAAACTCCTGGCCCACGGCCCGTCCGCGCTGTCGGATGCGGAACTGCTGGCGATCTTCCTGCGCGTGGGTGTGCCCGGAAAAAGCGCCGTCGATCTGGCGCGCGAGCTGCTGGCACATTTCGGCTCGCTCGGGCGGCTGTGCCATGCGTCGCAGCAGGAGTTTTCGTCCATCAACGGCATGGGGCCGGCCAAGTACGCGCAGTTGCACGCCCTGCTGGAAGTGGCCCGGCGCGCGCTCAAGGAAGACATGACGCACGGCCAGACCTTCGAATCGCCGCAGAGCGTGAAGGATTTCCTGCGCCTGACGCTCGGCCACCGCCAGCACGAGGTGTTCGCATGCCTGTTTCTGGACGTGCGGCACCGGCTGATCGCCTGGGAAGAACTCTTTCGCGGCACGCTGACGGAGGCCCGCGTCTACCCACGGGAGATCGCCAAGCGCGCCCTGCACCACAACGCCGCCGCAGTCATCCTCGCGCACAACCACCCCACCGGCCACGCCGAGCCCAGCGAATCCGATATCGTCCTGACCCGGGAGCTGTGCCGCGCGCTGGCGCTGCTCGACGTGATGGTCCTGGATCACATGATCGTTGGCCGCACCACGGTTTACGGCTTTCTGGAACACGGCAAGATGTAGCGCTGACGCCGCACCGTGCCGTGCCCAACGGCAATCCATCGATCCCTTTGATTTCTCAGCAGTTTTGTGTGTATAATCCGCGTTTCGCTGAAGTCCCACCTCTACAGTGGCGCTGCGCTTGGTTTGGTCCCAGCGCCCGGTCGCAAACTGTAGCCAACCGAATCAAGAGTTTAGGAGTGCTCCATGGCACGCGTCTGTCAAGTGACCGGGAAAGCGCCGATGGTCGGCAATAACGTTTCCCACGCAAACAACAAGACCAAGCGCCGTTTTCTGCCGAACCTGCAGAACCGCCGCTTCTGGGTCGAATCCGAAAACCGCTGGGTGAGCCTGCGCGTCTCGAACGCCGGTCTGCGCCTGATCGATAAAAAAGGCATCGACGAAGTGCTCGTGGATCTGCGCGCACGCGGCGAAGTCTAACTAGGAGTTCATCATGGCCAGCAAAGGCGGACGCGACAAGATCAAGCTGGAATCGACCGCAGGTACGGGTCATTTCTACACGACCACCAAGAACAAGCGCACCAAGCCGGAAAAGATGGAGATCATGAAGTTCGATCCCGTCGCCCGCAAGCACGTCGCTTACAAGGAAACCAAGATCAAGTAATCCTCGCGATTGCACGTCTTGTTTCCGTCGGCACGACCGACACTAAGAAACCCGCCCGATGGCGGGTTTTTTGTTGCCCGCCGCAGCACGCGAGCCGCGGTGTACACTGCTTCTCTTTCCGATTGACACGCGACTGTGCTAGCGCGGTTGCGTTCCTCGCACTGCGCTCCCATGAATTTTGATGTTGCCGTTGTCGGCAGCGGCCTGGCGGGCTTGACCGTCGCCCTGCACCTCGCTGACCACCGTCGCGTGGTCGTCATCAGCAAACGCACCCTGCCGGAAGGCGCCAGCGACTGGGCCCAGGGCGGCATCGCCGCGGTGCTCGATTCGGGCGACAGCCATGACGAGCACGTCGACGACACCCTGATCGCCGGCGCCGGCCTGTGCGATGAAGCCGCCACGCGCTACATCGTCGAGAACGGGCGAGATGCCATCGAATGGCTGATCGGCCACGGCGTGCCCTTCACGCGCGACGAGCAGGCCGAACTCGGTTTCCACCTCACGCGCGAAGGCGGCCACCGCCACCGCCGCATCATCCACGCAGCAGACGCCACCGGCCATGCCGTAGTGACCACGCTGGTGGAAAAGGTGCGCAATCACCCGAACATCACGCTGCTGGAAGACCACTTCGCGGTCGATCTGATCACCGATGCGAAGCTGGGCCAGCCGGGCATGCGCTGCCACGGGCTGTACGTGCTTGACTGCGCGAGCGGTCGCGTGAAGACACTCACCGCCAGCCAGACCGTGATGGCCACCGGCGGCGCGGGCAAGGTCTACCTCTACACGACGAACCCGGACACGGCCAGCGGCGATGGCATCGCCATGGCGTGGCGCGCAGGCTGCCGCGTGGCCAACATGGAGTTCATCCAGTTCCACCCGACCTGCCTGTACCACCCGTTCGCCAAGTCCTTCCTGATCACCGAAGCCGTGCGCGGCGAAGGCGGCAAGCTGATCCTGCCCGATGGCACGCGCTTCATGCCCGCGCACGACGAGCGCGCCGAGCTGGCCCCACGCGACATCGTCGCCCGCGCCATCGACTTCGAGATGAAGAAGCGCGGCCTGGACTGCGTCTACCTGGACATCAGCCACCAGAGCCCGGCCTTCCTCAAGGAACACTTCCCGACCATCCTGGCGCGCTGCCTGGAGCTGGGCATCGATATCACGCGCGAGCCGATTCCGGTGGTGCCGGCCGCGCACTACACGTGCGGCGGTGTGGTAACCGACCACCTCGGCCGCACCGATATCGCCGGGCTCTACGCGGTGGGCGAGACAGCCTACACCGGCCTGCACGGCGCCAACCGGCTGGCGAGCAACTCATTGCTGGAATGCATGGTGATCGGGCGCGGCGCGGCGGAGGACATCCTCGCCCAGCCGACCTCGGCGCCGACCACGGTACCCGTGCCGGCGTGGGACGAAAGCCGCGTGACCGACGCCGACGAGGAAGTCGTCGTCTCGCACAACTGGGACGAGCTGCGCCGCATGATGTGGAACTACGTCGGCATCGTGCGCACGAACAAGCGGCTGGAACGCGCGCAGCACCGCATCGCCCTGCTGCGCGAGGAGATTGCCGAGTACTACGCCAATTTCCGCGTCAGCCATGACCTGCTGGAGCTGCGCAACCTGGTGGAGGTCGCTTCGCTGATCGTCGACAGTGCACTGTCACGGCATGAGAGCCGCGGCCTGCATTTCTCGCGCGACTACCCGGAGACGCTACCCAAGGCGCTGCCGACGGTCATGCAGCCGACCCATCGGCAGATTGCGCGCAAGCGCTGAGGCTGATTCGACCTTACTCGACGATGCGCAGAGAATAATCGGTCGCGCGCACGTCCTTCGTGAGCGCGCCGACGGAGATACGATCCACGCCCGTCTCGGCAAACGCGCGGATCGTGTCGATGTTCACACCGCCGGACACCTCCAGCAGCGCCCTGCCTGCGGTCACGCGCACGGCCTCGCGCATCGCGGGCGTATCGAAGTTGTCGAGCAGCACCGAGGTGGCGCCCGCCGCCAGCGCTTCATCGAGCTGCGCGAGCGTTTCCACCTCGACCTGGATCGGCACGCCGGCATTCAGCGCCTGCGCCGCGCGCAAGGCCGCCGTCACGCCACCCGCCGCGGCGATGTGGTTTTCCTTGATGAGGATGCCGTCGTACAACGCCAAGCGCTGATTCTCGCCACCGCCAATGCGTACCGCGTATTTCTGCGCGAGGCGCAAGCCCGGCAGCGTCTTGCGCGTGTCGAGCACACGGGCGCGCGTGCCGGTAATGACCTCGGCATAGCGCGCCGTCGCGGTCGCCACGCCGGAGAGCAGCTGCAGGAAGTTCAGCGACGGACGCTCGGCGGTGAGCAGCGAACGCGCCGGACCTTCGATCTCGCACACCACCGAATCCGGCGCCATGCGGTCGCCTTCCTGCTGGCGCCATGTCACGCGCAGCGTCGGGTCGACTGCGCGCATGCACGCCTCGAACCATGGCGTGCCGCACAGTATGGCCGCCTCGCGCACGATCACGCGCGCACGCGCATTGCGATCGGCGGGAATCAGCAGACCGGTGCGGTCGCCCGTGCCGACATCCTCGGCGATGGCCGTGGCCACGTTGGCGGCCAGCGCGTCGCGCAGCGCGGGGCCGAAGCTGTCGAAAATCGCCTGCGCCGTGGTTACACCCGTCGCGCTCATCTGGGTTGCCGTCATGCCGGACCGATTCCTTGGAAGAGTTGTGCATTGGCCGCCAGGTCACCCTGCGGCCGGACCGCGGCTTTCTCGCGCGCGGAAAAGTCGAGCATGCGGTCGATGCAGACCACGGCTTGCTTGCCGATGGCCGGATCGACGTGGATCTCGTTGCGGCCGGTTTCCAGCACCTCGGCCAGGTTGGTGAGCGCGTTCATCGCCATCCACGGGCAGTGCGCGCAGCTCTTGCAGGTGGCGCTGTTGCCGGCGGTCGGCGCCTCGATGAAGTGCTTGCCGGGCGCAGCCATGCGCATCTTGTGCAGGATGCCGTTGTCGGTCGCGACGATGAACTCCTGCGCCGACAGCGACTGCGCCGCCGCGATCAGCTGCGAGGTCGAGCCCACCACATCCGCCTGCGCCACCACCGATTCCGGCGACTCCGGGTGCACGAGGATCTTCGCGTTCGGATACTCGGCGCGCAGCAGGTCCAGCTCCACGCCCTTGAATTCGTCGTGCACCAGGCACGAGCCCTGCCACAGCAGCATGTCGGCGCCGGTCTGCTTCTGGATGTAGCTGCCCAGGTGCCGGTCTGGCGCCCACAGGATCTTCTTCCCCTGTGCGTGCAGGTGCTGCACGATCTTCAGGCCGATGGACGACGTCACCATCCAGTCAGCGCGCGCCTTCACGGCAGCGCTGGTGTTGGCATAGACGACCACGGTGCGGTCCGGGTGCGCGTCGCAGAAGGCGGCGAACGCGTCCGGCGGGCAGCCCAGGTCCAGCGAGCAGGTCGCGTCCAGGTCGGGCATCAGCACGGTCTTTTCCGGGCTGAGGATCTTGGCGGTCTCGCCCATGAAGCGCACGCCCGCCACCACCAGCGTCTTGGCCGCATGGTCGCGGCCGAAGCGCGCCATCTCCAGTGAATCCGACACGCAGCCACCGGTCTCCTCGGCCAGGTCCTGCAGGTCGGCATCGACGTAGTAGTGCGCGACCAGCACGGCCCCGCGTTCCTTGAGCAGGCGCTTGATGCGGGCCTTCAGTGCATCACGCTCTTCGCGCGACAGCACGGGCGGCACCTTGGCCCAGGCATGGGCAACGCAACTGGCCCCGGATTGCGCCTCGGCAAGCATATCCGGGCGCTCGAATTCAACCGTCTTGATGTGGGTATTCATGATGGTCTCCCCGTCCGTGCGGGCGCCGAGCAAGTGGCGCAGCAAGAACACGGACGGCGTGTGAGGAGGACTCATGCCGCAATGCTTAGTCGCGGCCTATCGAAATTGTGAATTGGGATAGTTTACCCAAAAGAAAAGCCCCGCTGCGGAGCGGGGCTTCACCTATGAAACAGCCGGATCAGGCGTAGCGGCGCAGGCGCACAGCGAATTCCTGCAGCGCATGGATGCCGCTTTCCTCGGCGCGCTTGCACCATTCCTGCAGCTGGCTCAGCAGTTGCTCGCGCGAGGCGTTCGAGCGGCCCCACAGTGCGCCCAGCTCACGGCGCATTTCCACGAAGGTATGCAGCGCGGAGTAGTCCGACACGATTTGCGAGAGCTGTTCGCGCTGCGGCGCGCCCAGCTTGGCTTCGTCGCGGTGGAACCACTTGCGGGCCGGCTTCAGCGCACGGTATTCGACGTCGCGCGATTCCTTCAGCTTGGCCAGTTCCTGGCGGTAGGCGGCCTTGACGGTCTTGGCGTAGCGGGCCATCACGTCGTAGCGGTTGGCGATGATGACTTCCAGCGTGTTCTGGTCGACCGGCTTCACATCACCAAAGCGTGCCTTGGGCGCCACTTTCTTGACCTTCGCCAACCCGACGATCTCCAGCGCGCGGATGTAGCCCCAGCCAATGTCGAACTCGTACCACTTGACCGAGAACTTGGCCGACGTGGCATACGTGTGGTGGTTGTTGTGCAGCTCTTCGCCGCCGATGATGATGCCCCACGGCGACACGTTGGTCGACGCGTCTTCGCAATCGAAATTGCGGTAACCCCAGAAGTGGCCCAGGCCGTTGATGATGCCGGCGGCGTGGATCGGGATCCACAGCATCTGCACCGCCCACACCGTCAGGCCGATCGCGCCGAACATCAGCACGTCCAGGATCAGCATCAGGCCAACGCCCTGCCACGTGAACTTGGAATACAGGTTGTGTTCGATCCAGTCATCCGGCGTGCCGTGGCCGAACTTCTGGATGGTCTCCTTGTTCTTCGACTCGGCGCGGTACAGCTCGGCGCCTTCCAGCAGCACCTTGCGAATGCCGCGCGTCTGCGGGCTGTGCGGATCGTCTTCGGTTTCGCACTTGGCGTGGTGCTTGCGGTGGATGGCGGTCCACTCCTTGGTCACCATGCCGGTGGTCAGCCACAGCCAGAAGCGGAAGAAGTGCCCGGCGATCGGGTGCACGTCCAGCGCACGGTGCGCCTGGCAACGGTGCAGGAAGATAGTGACGCTGGCGATGGTGATGTGGGTCACCACCAGCGTGAAAATCAGGATCTGCCACCAGGCCCAGTTCAGGGTGCCGTTGGCGAGGAAATTCAAAATGGAGTCGATCAAAGTGTTCTCCGTGGTCAACTCGGGTGATGGAAGCAGCCTATGCCGGGATCAGCGGCGCTGCTTGCTGGGGCCTCCCGGTGTCGCACGCACGCGACGGCGGGGGTCGGTCTGGCGGGGGTGTCGGATGTCGGGCATCCGCTTGCGCATCACATGGGCTGGCGCGTTGCCGCGCTCGCACAGTGCCCTCCGCCCCGGCGCATTTCAATGTCGTGCGGCCCTATGCCGCAAGGCCATTGCCATTGCGACGGGAGCCGTCTGATCCTTCGTGGGAGCATCCAGCATTTTAACCGAATGCCCCCTCTACACCATGGGGGAAAACCGCCAATTTGACCCAAAACAAGGCGTGATCGTTCCGCCCCGGGCAGTGCTAGGCGGATGGTGTGGGCGCTTCTGGAGGGGTGCACCAGTCACTTCCGGACGTACTCACGAGCTGCACTTCGCGGCGCGGATACGGAATGCTGATGTCATGGGCCTTGAATGCCCGGTAGATTGCCCGGTTCAGGTCCGACTGCACGCCCAGCTTGCCGTTGTGCGGATCGGCGATCCACACGCCCAGCTCGTATTCGATGCCGCTGTCGGCAAACAGCGCCATGAACGCCGCCGGCGCCGGGTCGGTCAGCACGCGCGGGATGCCCTCGGCGCATTGCACCAGCAGCGCGATCACCGTCTCCGGGTCCGCCGCGTAGGACGCCTGCACGCGCACGGCCACCCGCACCGTGCCGCGCTCATTGTGGTTCTGCACGGCCTGCGCGACCATCAGCTCGTTCGGCACCAGCGTGTCGCCATCGCCGTTGCGCACCACGGTGTAGCGCGTGCGGATCTGCGTGACGATGCCGGTGTAGCTGCTGACCGTGATCTGGTCGCCCAGCTTGAGCGAACGCTCGAGCAGGATGATGAAGCCCGACACGTAGTTGCTGGCGATCTTCTGCAAGCCAAAGCCGAGGCCAACGCCCAGCGCCCCGCCAAACACCGACAGCACGGTCAGGTCGATCCCCACCAGCGACAGGCTCAGCAACAGCGCCACCAGCAGCAGCACCGCGCGCGCCACGCGTGAGAGCACCACCTTCAGGTTGGCATCGAGCGCGGTGGCACGCATCAGGCGGCTGTCCAGCCACGAGCCGAACCACATCGCCACCAGCACCGTCAGCAGGATCCACACCACCGCCATCAGCATGGCCGCCAGGTTGATCTTCTGCTTGCCACCCAGCGAGAACTGGATGCTCTCCAGAAAATCGACCACATCGCCCAGCAAGCCCACCACGTAGAGCACCATGCCGATCCACATCAGCGTGGTCAGCACGCGTTCGACCAGCGCCAGCATGCCGTGCAGATCGTCATTGCCGGACAGCACCCGACGCAGCACGTAGAAGGCCAGATACAGCGCCGCCAGGCCGAACAGCGGCACCGCAGCCAGTCGTAACACGCTGATCGGCAGGACGCCCACCAGCGCATAGCGCGCGGCCAGCACCAGCAGCCAGCCGATGAGCGGGAACATTGCCCGCTCCAGGCTCGACCAGGCAAAGCGCAGGGCGAACGAGTCGCCCTCATGGCGCGCATGCAGGCGGCGCGCGATCGGCCGCGCCGCCAGCCACGCCACGCCCAGCAGCAAGACCAGCACGACGAGCTGCCAGATGAAGCGCGGGCCGCCCAGATCGCCGATCAGGTCGTCGATCATGTGGCCCAGCGCGAGATGGTTGAACGGCAGGTTGAACGGCAATCCAGTCATTGAATCCTTGGGTTATTCGCTTCGGTACGGCAGCGCATCGCCCACGTGCTTCTGCCAGTTGGCGGCGTAGCGCTGGGCGAGATCGGCGTCGCCGCGCACGATCAGGACGTTCTCGGCGTTGCCGCGCTGCGCGGTCTGCGTGAAGTTGAAGCTGCCGGTCACCAGCACCGGATGCGCGCCGTGCGCATCGATCACGATGACCTTGTTGTGCGCGTTCTTGTAGCGCACCTCCAGCCACACGGGGATGCCCGCGCGGGCGACTTCCGGGATGCGGCTGCCGCCCGAGCGCATCATCTGCTCGCGGTCGGCCAGCACACGCACGTCCACTCCACGCTGATGCGCCGCCAGTAGCGCCCGCGTGATCGCCTTGTTCGACAGCAGGTAGGCCTGCACCAGCACCTGCTGGCGGGCCTGGTCGATGGCGTCGGCCAGGAGGCCTTCGATGTCGTCTTCAGGCGTGAAGGCGGCCTGCACCGTGCCCTTGGCGGGCAGCACCGGCGGCGTGGTGCGCGCCAGGGCGACACTGCCCGCGCTGAAGGCAAGCACCGCCGCCAGCGCCAGACTCAGCCGGCCAAACCTCACGCGCGGCGCTCCAGCACGGCGGCAAAGAAGCCGTCGGTCTGGTTCAGGTGCGGATACAGCTCCAGGTACGGGCCCATCTCCAGCGCGATCTTCTGCGCGGCCAGCACCTCGCCGGCGGGCACGAGCGCAAAGTCCGGGTGCTCGGCCAGGAACTGCTCGACCACCTGCTGGTTCTCACGCGCGAGCACGCTGCAAGTCGCGTAGACCAAGCGGCCGCCCGGCTTCAGCAGCCGCGCGGCAGACGCGAGGATCGAGTGCTGCTTGATCGACACCTCCTGCACGGCCTGCGCGGATTGACGCCACTTCAGATCGGGATTGCGCCGCAACGTGCCCAGCCCGCTGCACGGTGCGTCAACCAGCACACGGTCGATCTTGCCGGCGAGGCGCTTGATCTTGGCGTCGTGTTCGCTGTCGATACGGCCTGGATGCACGTTGGACAGACCGCTGCGCGCCAGGCGGGGCCCCAGGTTGGCCAGGCGCTTCTCCGACACGTCAAAGGCGTACAGCCGCCCGGTCGAACGCATCGCGGCGCCGATCGCCAGCGTCTTGCCACCCGCGCCCGCGCAGAAGTCGACCACCATCTCGCCGCGCTTGGGGGCCAGCAACTGGCACAGCAGCTGGCTGCCCTCGTCCTGCACCTCGACCGTGCCGTTGGTGAAGATATCGAGCTTGT
>CAJXMR010000112.1 GCA_913056305.1 uncultured Ralstonia sp. | reverse complement strand
CCGCCACCGCAGAAAAACTGATCGCCCCCATCCGACTCCAGCCCTGACACACCCACGCCGGGCGGCATCTCGATCTGTTCGAGGACGTCGCCGGTGCGGGGGTCAATGTGCCGCAGCTCGCTCGCATCGCCCTCCCAGGTGCCATGCCAGAGTTCGCCGTCGACCCAGGTGACGCCGGTGACGAAGCGGTTCGACTCGATGGTGCGCAGCACCGCGCCGGTCTGTGGATCGATCTGGCGGATCTTGCGCTCCCGATAGTGCCCGACCCACAGCGTGCCTTCGGCCCAGGCGAGGCCGGAGTCGCCGCCGGCGCCCGGCGCGGGAATCGTGGCGAGCACCTTGCCCGTTTGTGGATCGATCTTCTGGATGTGGTCCTCGGCGATCTGGAACAGGTGCTGGCCGTCGAAGGCCGTGCCGGCGTGGGCGGGCACGTCGAGCGCGCGCAGCGTCTGACCGCTGGCGGGGTCGAGTTCCTGAACGTGGCTGCCGGCGGCAAACCAGACGTGTTGGCCGTCGTACGTCACACCACCCACCTGGTCAACGCCCGGGAACGGGCCATATTCGCGTACGACTTCGGCCGTCGATCGTTTCATGTTTGCACTCGCTCGGGTTCGGTTGTGGAGTCTCTATCCTAGTCACTCGGCAGCGGCGTCGGGAGTAACAAGGTGGTCGCGAATCCGGGCATCGGCGGCGTCATCCAGCGGCGCGCGCGGCCGCGCCCGAACGACTGCACCTTGCCGGCTTCCGCCAGCACGTCGAGCGCGCGCTGTACGGTGCGCTGGCTGGCGCCAAGCGCGAGTGCAAGCCCGGAGCTGGACCACGATTCCCCATCCGCCAGGCAGGCGAGCACGCCGGCGTAAGACGCTTCAACCGGCTGTGCCAGCACGACGATCTCGCGCGCATGCTGCGGTTGCAGCGCGAAGCCGTGCCGGGTGGCGCTCACATCCGCCAGCGCCTTGAGCGCCGTGCGCAGCCGGCCGATCTCGACGCGCAGGCGCACGCGGTGCGAGTCGTCGGCGTGCTTGGTGCGGAAGGCGTGGGCGATGAGCGTGTCTCTCGGCACGTCGCCCGGCCAGGCTTCGGCCAGCGCGCGGGCCAGCGTGAACAGCACGGGGCGTGTGGCCAGCGGCACCACGGTATCCGCATCCCGCACCGCAAGCCGGCAGGCATCGACGACCAGCACATCGGACGCGAACAGCGCTTCCACGTCTTCGAGCCGGAGCAGCCGCGTATCGCCGCGCGAGAGCAGGCGGGCAGCGGGGGCGTCCAGGGTGAGGATGGCGTTGTGGACTTCTGCGCTCAAGGTTGGGATGCCGGCCTGGCGAGCCGCCTGCTCAGCGTTGACCAGGGCTACGCGCGCGGCCTGGGCCTGCACGCGGCGCATGGCAATGCCGGCGATGACCAGCGCGTGCGCCGCCCGCAGTGCCGCAGGCAGGCGCGTTGGTTCGAGTACGGTCAATGCGCGCTCGGCCTCGTCCAGCCGGCCGATCAGGAGCAGGCGGCGGATTTCGAGATACCGCGCATGCGCGGCATTGACATGATCGCCATGCGCTTCGAGCGTAGCCCGCGCGGCGTCGAGCGTCTTCTCCGGCCAGCCCAGGTCACGCGAGGCCAGCGCGACTTCGGCTTCGGCGACGATGCAGCGGGCACGGGCAAGGGCTTCTCTCGATCCGAAGGCGCGTGCCGCACTGCGCAGCAGCGCCTTCGCGCGGGCGAGGTCGCCAAGCTGCGCCATGGCGATGCCGCGCAGCGCGAGTGCCGGGGCATCGTCGCGCAGGGCGACGCGGTTCAGCGCTCCGAATGGGTCACCCGCCGCGAGCGCGCGGGCTGCGGCCGTGATCAGTGAGTCCATCCGAATCCCGCCACACTTGTCACTCCCACCGTTCGAGGTCGGCGCCTAATCTAGCACACGACTATCCACCCGAACGGAGGCAAGCATGACCGCAACACACACCACCGCGACCCGTGAAGCCTGGCTGGCCGAGCGGCTCGAGCTGCTTGCAGCGGAGAAGGAACTCACGCGGCGCAGCGACGAGCTGGCGCGCCGCCGCCAGGCGCTGCCATGGGTCCAGATCAACAAGACGTACCGCTTTGAAACCGAGGCAGGGAGCGCTTCGCTCGCCGATCTCTTTGCGGGGCGTTCGCAACTGCTGGTCTATCACTTCATGTTCGGGCCCGACTACAAGGCCGGGTGCCCGTCGTGCTCGATGATCGCGGACGGCTTCGATGGCTTCGTCACCCACCTGGCCAACCACGACGTCACGCTGCTCGCCGCGTCGCGCGCGCCACTGGCCAAGCTGCTGGCGTACCGGCAGCGCATGGGGTGGACGTTCCCGTGGGTGTCGTCGGTCGGCAGCGATTTCAACTACGACTTCAACGTGTCGATCTCGGAGGAGCAGCAGCGCGCAGGCACCGCCGACTACAACTACCGGCGCGGCAGCCACGTGATGGACGCTGCCGACCTGCCCGAGCCCGTGGTCGAGTTCGCGACCATGTGCGGCACCGATGCGCCCACCTACGTGCGCGACCGGCCCGGCATGAGTGCGTTCGTGCTGGAGGATGGCGTCGTGTACCACACGTACTCCACCTACGCGCGCGGGCTGGATGGCCTGTGGGGCGCATACCAGTGGCTCGATCGCGCACCGCTGGGCCGCAACGAAGCGGGTGTCTGGTGGCGCCGCCATGACGAGTACAGCCCGCGCTGAGGCTCCCCGCACGCGTGCAGTGGCCGAGCGCGGC
Source organism: uncultured Ralstonia sp. (assembly GCA_913056305.1). GTDB lineage: Bacteria > Pseudomonadota > Gammaproteobacteria > Burkholderiales > Burkholderiaceae > Ralstonia. Next base: position 12,073 of record CAJXMR010000112.1, on the reverse strand, counting down.
TTCCTCGGCGTCTCGGCACTGCTCTGCGTCGGCTGCGCAGTGGCGACGGTTGCGTGGTGCACGTCGATGTCGGCCATGGGCGGGATGCCCATGCCAGGCGGCTGGACGATGTCGATGGCCTGGATGCAGATGTGCGGCCAGACGTGGTTGGGCCTCGCCGCATCGTTCCTCGGCATGTGGACGGTGATGATGGTTGCGATGATGCTGCCATCGCTGGTGCCGATGCTGCGGCGTTATCGCGGGGCCGTGGGGCAGGTAGGCGGAGCGCGTCTGGCTGGGCTGACGGCGCTGGTGGGCACGGGGTACTTCTTCGTGTGGACCGTGTTGGGCGCGGTTGCCTTTGCGTTGGGCGTCGCGCTGGCGGCGCTCGAGATGCAGTGGCCGGTGTTGGCACGCGCGGCTCCGATCGCAGCCGGACTGGTCGTCCTGGCGGCCGGCGCGCTCCAGTTCACGGCTTGGAAGGCGCGCCACCTGGCCCACTGCCGCGAGGCATTGGGGTCAGGCCGGACGCTGTCGGCGGATGTCAGTACGGCGTGGCGACACGGCTTGCGTCTCGGCCTCCACTGCGCAGCCTCTTGCGCGGGTCTGACGGGGGTGCTGCTCGTCGTGGGGGTGATGGACCTGGGGGCGATGGCCGTCGTTGCCGCCGCCATCACCCTCGAACGTCTGGCCCCGGCCGGTCAGCGCGTCGCCCGTGGGGTGGGTGCCATCGCGGCCTGGGCGGGGGTGTTCCTGATCCTGCAAGCGGTGGTGCCTGGGTAGCCGGTTCAGGCACGATGTGCCGGCGGAAACCCATGGCCGCGCGCACGCCAGGCCACCACCAGCGTCGGCACCAGCAGTGCGACCACTGCCCATGGAAATGCGCCCGCGCCTCGCGTGTCCAGCAGCACGCCACCCAGCACGCCGCCACCGGCAATCGCGACATTCCACACCGTCACGATCATCGATTGCGCCACGTCGGCGGCATCGCCGGCGGTCTTGGTGGAGGCGGTCTGGAACAGCGTGGCGACGCCGCCATAGGCCAGCCCCCACACGCCGATGCCCGCATAGACCACCATCGGCACGCCGCCCCACACGCCCAGCGCCACGGCCGCCAGCCCGAACAGCACAGTGCTGGCGAGCACCAGTTCGCGCAGCCAGCGGTCGATCAGCACGCCCGTGATCCAGATGCCGGCCAGCGCGGTAATGCCGAAGACGAGCAGCACGGTATCGATGGCATCGGCCATGCCGGCCGGCGCCACGAACGGGGCGATGTACGTGTACAGCAGGTTATGCGCGAGCACGTAGGCCAGCGTCACGAACAGCACCGAGCGGATACCCGGCAGCAGGAAGACCTTGCGCAGCGCCAGGCGTGTGCCCGCTGCCTGACCGGGAAAGTCCGGCACGCTGGCGACCACCCAGCCGATCAGCACGAGCGTCAGCGCGCTCATCACGCCAAAGGCCACGCGCCAGCCGACGAAGGCGCCAAGGAACGTGCCCGCCGGAATGCCCATCGACAGCGCGAGCGGAATCCCGACCATCACCACCGCAATCGCGCGGCCCTGCAGGCGCTCGGCCACCATGCGCGCCGCGTAGCCGGCGACCAGCGCCCACAGCAGCCCCGCGAACACGCCGGCAAAGAAGCGCGCAGCGAGCGTCAGCGCATAGCTGGTCGACACGGCGGTGACGGTGTTGACGATGGCAAAGCCCGCAACTGCCGTGAGCAGCAGCGGCTTGCGGCGCCAGCCCTGCGTGGCGGTCGTCAGCGGAATGGCGGTGACCAGCGTGCCGATGGCGTACAGCGTAACCAACTGGCCGACCAAGGAGGTCGATACGCCCAGGCTCGTGCCGATCTGCGGCAGCAGGCCGGCGGGCAGGGCTTCGGTCAGCACGGTGATGAAGGCCGCCATGGCGAGCGCGAGCAGGCCGGGCCATGGCAGGCGGTCGCGTTCGGGAAGCGCGGATGGGTTGGGGAGTGCGGTTGTCGTGTTCATGGTGTGAGCCTCGGTGGTTCGGTTGTTGCATGGCAACAAGATAGGACTGACACACCACTCAAGACAATCTGGCTATAGTTCCGAACACATTGGACATATATGTCTTAAATCGGGATTGCGGATGGATAACCTCGGATCGCTCAACGCCTTCGTGCTGGCTGCCGATGCACGCAGCTTCACTGCGGCTGGGCGGCAGCTCGGCGTGTCGTCATCGGCGGTGGGCAAGGCCGTGGCGCGGCTGGAAGAGCGATTGGGCGTGCGGTTGTTTCATCGCTCGACGCGCACGATCACGCTCACGCCGGAGGGCGCGCTGTTCCTGGAACGCTGCCGCCGCGTCTTCAGCGAGGTGGAGGCGGCCGAGATGGAGCTGGCCCAGACGCGCGGTGCCCCACGCGGCAAGCTGCGCGTGAGCCTGCCGCTGGTCGGCATGCTGATGATGCCGACGCTGTCCGCCTTCATGCGCGCGTATCCGGACATCGAGCTGGACCTGGACTTCACCGACCGGCTCGTCGACATCATCGACGAGGGCTTTGACGCCGTGGTGCGCGCCGGCGAGGTCAGCGATTCACGCCTGATGACGCGCATGCTCGGCACGTTCCGGCTGATGCTGGTGGCGTCGCCAGACTATCTTGCGCAGCGGGGCGTGCCGCAGGTGCCAGGCGATCTGGCCTCGCATGCCTGCCTGCAGCACCGCTTTGCGACCAGCAACAAGCTGGAACCATGGCCCCTGCGTGATGTGCGTAGCGCCGATCTGCCGGCGGCCGCTGTGGTCAATACCATCGAGCCGCTGATCTACCTGGCGGAGAAAGGCCAGGGCATCGCATGTCTGCCGGACTTCGCGATCCGCCCGCAACTGGCCTCGGGCGCGCTGGTGACGGTGCTCGATGCGCATGTCGAGCACCAGGGCACGTTCCGCATCCTCTGGCCGTCGAGCCGCTATCTCTCGCCCAAGCTGCGCGTGTTTGTGGACTTCATGGTGCAGCACCTGTTTGCCGCCTAGGCGAGCGGCTCAGTCCTCGTCTCGCTGCTGCCGGTTGAGTGACAGCTCGTGCGCGGCATGCACGAGGAACGCCCGCGCCTCATCCAGCGATGGCCCGACATGCCGGTCGATCCGTCGGATATAGGGCGAGGTCAGGACCCCCAGCGCATGCCCATCCGGCCCCAGGATCGGGCACGAGATATCGATCACGCCGAACGACTGCAGGCTTTCGCGCTGCTTGTAGCCCATCGTGCGGATGAGCTGCAGCGTGTGCTCCAGCTCCTCGGCTGGGATCGGCACTTCACCTTCCACGGCGATGTGCTCGGCCAGCATCTGGGCGCGGCGCTCCTCGCTCTGGCAGGCCAGCAGCACGTGGCCTGAGCCGGTGTCGAGCAGGCTCACGCGGGCGCCCAGGCGGATTGACAGGCCCCACGTGCCGGGCCCCGGCACCTGCGCGAGCACCAGCACGTTGCCGCGGTCATACACGCCCAGGTGGCAGGATTGCTCGGATTGCCGGGCATACGCATCCAGCACGGGCATGGTTTGCGTGACCAGCCGGTTGACGGGCGGATGCCGGTGCGCCAGCGCGAACATCTTCAGGCTTAGCGCGTGGCGGTCGCCACCGGCCGAGCGCGTCACGTACTGCCGCGCGACCAGACGTTCCAGCATCCGGTAGATCTCGTTGGCGCTGCGGCCGAGCGCCTTGACGATCTCGGCGCGCGTGAGGCCATCGGGGTATTCGGAGAGCAGCTCGAGGATGTCGAGGCCCTTGTCCAGCGCGGGGGCCCGGTAGCGGTCGGCGCTGGTGTCGGCGGAGGAGGGGGTGTCTTTGTCCATACGGCATTGAATCTTAAAGCGGTGTCCCGTCAATCACAAATGGCCGGTGATTGCGCCTGGGTTCAGTAGGGAAAACCCCGGCGACACATTTCTTGACGCAATCGCATTCAAATATGAATAATACATTCACTGATGAGCGTGACGGGAAGTGCCAGGCGCGCATCAGACACAGATGCAGTTCTCAAACTCGCACACCGGAGACAACACAATGGCAGCTTCACGCAGCAAGCCCGCGTTTGGCGGGCGCTTTCCCAAATTTTCCCAACGTAGTCTGACCACGCGGCTGGCCGTGGCCGCAGCAGCCGGTGCCCTGTGCGCCGGCGCGGCCTATGCCGTGGATGGCACCAAGGTGGGTGTCAACCTGCCGTTGCTGACGTCGCCGTTCTGGCAGTCGTACAACGGCTACATCCCCAAGATGGCCAAGACGCTGGGCGTCGACATCCTGGCACCGGTCAACTCCAACCAGGACCCGGCGCAGCAGATCACCGACATCTCCAACCTGATCAACCTGGGTGCAAAGGGCCTGGTGGTGGCGCCGCTGGATTCGGCCGCCATCAGCCGTGCGCTGGATCTGGCCGAGCAGCGCAAGGTGCCGGTGGTGGCCGTGGACGTGGCGCCGACCAAGGGCAAGGTGGCGATGGTGGTGCGTGCCGACAACCGCGCCTACGGCACCAAGTCGTGCCAGTACATCGGCCAGCACGTGCAGGCCGGCAAGGTGGTGCAGATCATGGGCGACCTGGCCTCCGTCAACGGCCGTGACCGCGCCGAGGCCTTCCGCACCTGCATGAAGGACTTCCCGAACCTGAAGGTGCTGGAGATTCCGGCCGGCTGGAAGTCTGATGCTGCTGCGGCCGCGCTCGACAGCCTGCTCTCCGCCAACCCCGATGTGAAGGGTATCTACATGCATGCCGGCGGCGTGTACCTCGCGCCCACGCTGCAGACGCTGCGCCGCAAGGGCCTGCTGTTCCCGGCCGGTGATGCCAAGCACATCGTGGTGGTCAGCAACGACGGCATCGCACAGGAATACGACGCCATCCGCAAGGGCGAGATCGACGCGACCATCTCGCAGCCGGCTGATCTCTACGCCAAGTACGGCCTGTACTACATCAAGGCCACGCTGGCCGGCCAGACCTTCAAGGTGGGCCCGACCGACCACGGCAGCACCATCATCGAGGTCTCGCCGGGCATCCTGGAAGACCAGCTTCCGGCGCCCGTGGTGACCAAGCAGAACGTGGACGACAAGGCGCTATGGGCCAACCAGCAGTAAAGCCCATCGAAGCTGTGCCGATGGTCGAGGCGCGCGGGCTGTCCAAGCAGTTCGGCTCGACCCTGGCGCTGCGCGACGTGAGCCTGGCAGTGATGCCAGGCGAGTCGCACGCGCTGGTCGGCCGCAACGGCGCGGGCAAGTCGACGCTGGTGTCGATGCTCACGGGCCTGCGCCAGCCCGACACCGGCGCGATCCTGTTCAACGGACAGGCCGCGCCGCCGGTGTCGGACAGCGCGGCCTGGCGCCGCCACGTCGCCTGCGTGTACCAGCACTCGACCATTGTGCGCGAGCTGACGGTGGCCGAGAACCTCTTCATCAACCGGCAGCCAACGAAGCGCGGGTGGATCGACTGGCGCGCGCTGCGCCGCGAAGCCCGCGCGCTGCTCGACAGCTGGCAGATCGACGTGCACGAAGACATGCGCGCCGCCGACCTGACGGTGGAGGCGCGCCAGCTGGTGGAGATCGCGCGGTCGCTGTCGTACGGCGCGCGCTTCATCATCCTCGACGAGCCGACCGCGCAGCTGGACGGCGACGAGATCAAGCGCCTGTTCCGCCGCATCGAAGAGCTGCAGCGCAGCGGGGTGACGTTCCTCTTCATCTCGCACCACCTGCAGGAGATCTACGACATCTGCCAGACCGTGACGGTGCTGCGCGACGCGCGCCACATCGTCACGTCGCCGGTGGAGTCGATGCCCAAGACCGCGTTGATCGAAGCGATGACGGGCGAGGCCGGCAAGCTCGCGCCCAACGACGCACGTGATCGCGAGCCGCTGGTCGATGCACCCGTGGTGCTCGACATCGCCGAGCTGTCTGGCGAGGACTACGCCAATGTCTCGCTGCAGGTGCGGCGCGGCGAGGTGATTGGCCTGACCGGCGCCACCAGCAGCGGCCGCACCAGCGTGGGCGAGGCGGTGGCCGGGCTCAAGGCACAGACGGCCGGCGAGATCCGCGTCGATGGCCGCGTGCTCAAGCCCGGCGATGTGACCGACGCGCTGGCCAATGGCGTGAGCTGCGTGCCCAAGGACCGCCATCACGAGGGCCTGGTGCTCGGCCAGTCGATTGGCGAGAACGCGACGATGACGGTGCCGCATCTGCTGGGCAAGTTCGGCTTCATCGCGCCGGCGCCACGCCGCCATATGGCGCAGACGCTGATGCATGAGCTGGGCGTGGTCGCGCAGGGTGAGGAACAGGCGGTGTCCGGCCTGTCGGGCGGCAATCAGCAGAAGGTGGTGATGGCCCGTGCGCTGGCCAACGACCCCGATGTGCTGGTGCTGATCGACCCGACCGCAGGCGTGGACGTGAAATCGAAACAGGCCTTGCTGTCGGTGGTCGACGGCGTGCGCCAGGAAGGCAAGGCGGTGCTGCTGGTGAGCAGCGAACTGGACGACCTGCGCGTGTGCGACCGCGTGCTGGTGATGCTGCGCGGCGCCGTCTGCGCTTCATACGCGGCGGGCTGGGAAGACAACGCCCTGATCGCGTCGATAGAAGGAGTGACTCTCAATGAAAGGTAATGCCATGGCCGCGAATGCTCCGCAAGCGCACGCCGCCGCCCGAGCGCCGCGCTTCAACCTGGCGCGCTTGCGCGACTTCGCACTGATTCCCGCGCTCGTGATCCTGTTCGTGCTCGGCGCGTTCGTCAGCCCGAGCTTCCTGACCGAGGCCAACCTCATCAGCATCCTGGGCGCATCGGCTGCGCTGGCGCTGGTGGTGCTGGCGGAGTCGCTGATCATCATCACGGGCAAGTTCGACTTGTCGGTGGAATCGACCGTGGGCATTGCGCCGGCGGTGGGCGCCATGCTGGTGATCCCGGCGGCGTCGGGCGGCTTCGGCACCGAATGGCCGCTGGCGATGGGTTTGCTGGCGATTCTCGCCATCGGCGCGGTGGTCGGGTTCATCAACGGCTTCCTGGTGGTCAAGCTGCGGCTGAACGCCTTCATCGTCACGCTGGCCATGCTGATCGTGCTGCGCGGCATGCTGGTGGGCGCCACCAAGGGCGGCACGCTGTTCGACATGCCCGCGCCGTTCTTTGCGCTGGCGAGCACCACGTTCATCGGCCTGCCGCTCTCGGTGTGGTTGGCAGCGGTGGCCTTTGCGGTGGCGGGCGGCATGCTGCGCTACCACCGGCTGGGGCGCGCGCTGTATGCCATCGGCGGCAACGCGCCGGCGGCCCGCGCGGCCGGCATCAAGGTCGACCGCATCACCTGGGGCGTGTTCATGCTGGCCGGTGTGCTGGCCAGTATCGGCGGGCTGGTGGTCACGGGCTACGTGGGCGCCATCAACGCCAACCAGGGCAACGGGATGATCTTCACCGTATTTGCGGCGGCCGTGATCGGCGGCGTGTCGCTCGACGGCGGGCGCGGCTCGATGTTCGGCGCGCTGTGCGGCGTGCTGCTGCTGGGCGTCGTGCAGAACCTGCTGACGCTGGCCCAGGTGCCGTCGTTCTGGATCCAGGCCATCTACGGCGCCATCATCCTCGGCGCGTTGATGGTGGCCAAGCTCACCGGTGAAGAACAGCAGTAACCGGACTCCTCTTCACACCAAGACACCAAGACAGACGCGATGAGACTCCAAGGAAAACGCATCCTGGTCACGGCGGCCGGGCAGGGCATCGGCCGCGCCAGCGCCCTGATGTTTGCAAAAGAGGGCGCGCAGGTGCTCGCCACCGATATCAACGACGGCGCGCTGGCGTCGCTGAGCGGTACCCCCGGCATCCGCACGCTGCGCCTGGATGTGATGGAGGCCAATGCGATCGCCGCACTGGCCCGTGACGAAGCCGCCTTCGACGCGCTGTTCAACTGCGCCGGCTTCGTGCACCACGGCAGCATCCTCGACTGCTCGGAAGACGACTGGGCCTTCTCGTGGCAACTCAACGTGTCGTCGATGTATCGGCTCACGCGTGCGCTGCTGCCCAAGATGCTGGACAACGGCGGCGCGTCGATCATCAACATGGCCTCGGCCGCATCGAGCGTGAAGGGCGTGCCCAACCGGTTTGTGTATGGCGCCACCAAGGCAGCGGTGATTGGCATGACCAAGGCGATTGCCGCCGACTTCGTTGCGCGCGGCATCCGCTGTAACGCCATCTGTCCGGGCACGGTGGAATCCCCCTCGCTGGAGCAGCGCATCGCCACGCAGGCCCAGGAGCAGAACGTGTCCATCGACACCATCCGCGCCGCCTTCGTCGCGCGCCAGCCAATGGGCCGCGTCGGCACTGCCGACGAGATCGCCGCGCTGGCCACCTATCTCGCCTCGGACGAGTCCCGCTTCACGACCGGCACCTGCTGCGTGATCGACGGCGGCTGGTCCAACTGATTGCAGTCCACAACGACAACGCTATGAAACTCCTCCGCTACGGCCCCAAGGGCCAGGAAAAGCCCGGCCTGCTCGATGCGCAGGGCCAGGTGCGCGACCTCTCCGGCGTGATCGACGACATCGGCGGCGCGGTGCTGCTGCCCGAAGGGCTGGCCCGCTTGCGCGAACTCGACATCAACCGCCTACCCATCGTCGATGGCTCGCCGCAAGCCGGCCTTCGCCTCGGCCCTTGCGTGGGCAACGTCGGCAAGTTCATCTGTATCGGCCTGAACTACTCGGACCATGCCGCCGAAACCGGAGCGGAGGTACCGGCCGAGCCGGTCGTCTTCGGCAAGTGGACCAGCGCCATCACCGGCCCGGACGACGACATCGAGATCCCGCGCGATTCGGTCAAGACCGACTGGGAAGTCGAGCTGGGCGTGGTCATCGGCAAGGGTGGCCGCTACATCACCGAGGCGGATGCGCTCTCGCACGTGGCGGGCTACTGCGTCATCAACGACGTCTCCGAACGCGAGTTCCAGCTCGAACGCGGCGGCACCTGGGACAAGGGCAAGGGTTGCGACACCTTCGGCCCCATCGGCCCGTGGCTCGTCACCGCCGACGAGGTGCCGAACCCGCAGGCGCTGCACCTGTGGCTGGAGGTGGACGGGCATCGCTACCAGAACGGCTCCACGTCGACCATGGTGTTTGGCGTCGCGCACCTCATCAGCTACCTGAGCCGCTTCATGAGCCTGCAGCCGGGCGATGTGATTTCCACCGGCACGCCGCCGGGCGTTGGGCTGGGGCAGAAGCCGCCGGTCTACTTGCGCGCCGGCCAAACCATGCGCCTCGGCATCGATGGCCTGGGCGAGCAGCACCAGCGCACCGTGAGCGCACAAGGTTGAGCATTCCGCATTCCCGAACACGATACCCATGACCATCATCCGATCCCTGCGCGTGCTGGACGTGCGCTTTCCGACTTCCCAGCATCTCGACGGCTCCGACGCGATGAATCCGGACCCGGATTACTCCGCGGCCTATGTGATTCTCGAAACGGATCAACCAGGCCTCGAAGGCCATGGCCTGACCTTCACCATTGGGCGCGGCAACGAGGTGTGCTGCGCGGCCATCGAGGCGATGCGCCATCTGGTGGAAGGGCTCGACCTCGACTGGATTTGGGAGGACATGGGCCGCTTCTGGCGCCACGTCACCTCCGACAGCCAGTTGCGCTGGATCGGCCCGGACAAGGGCGCCATCCACCTGGCCACCGGCGCCGTCGTCAATGCCGCGTGGGACCTGTGGGCCAAGGCCGAGGGCAAGCCGCTGTGGCGCCTGGTGGCCGATCTGACGCCCGAAGCGTTCGTGCGCTGCATCGACTTCCGCTACATGACCGACGGCATCACGCCGGAGGAAGCGCTCGACCTGCTGCGCAAGCAGGCCCCCGGCAAGGCCGCGCGCATCCGCACGCTGGAGCAAGAGGGCTACCCGTGCTACACCACCTCCGCCGGCTGGCTCGGCTATGACGACGACAAGCTGCGCCGCCTGTGCCGCGAGGCCGTCGACGGCGGCTTCCGCCACATCAAGCTCAAGGTCGGGCGCGACCTGAAGGACGATATCCGCCGCGTCTCCATCGCCCGCGAAGTGCTCGGGCCGGACCGCCAGTTGATGATCGACGCCAACCAGGTCTGGGAAGTGAACGAGGCCATCGACTGGGTGCGCGAACTCGGCTTCGCCAAGCCGTGGTTCATCGAAGAACCAACCAGCCCGGACGACGTGGAAGGCCACCGCGCGGTGCGCAAGGCCATCGCGCCCGTGAAGGTGGCGACCGGCGAGATGTGCCAGAACCGCATCCTGTTCAAGCAGTTCATCATGCGCGGCGCCATCGACGTGGTGCAGATCGATGCGTGCCGCCTGGGCGGCGTGAACGAGATCCTGGCCGTGCTGCTGCTGGCGGCGAAATACGGCCTGCCGGTGTGCCCGCACGCGGGCGGCGTGGGCCTGTGCGAGTACGTGCAGCACCTGTCGATGATCGACTACATCTGCGTGTCGGGCACACGCGAAGGGCGCGTGGTGGAGTACGTCGACCACCTGCACGAGCACTTTGTCGACCCGTGCGTGGTGCGCAACGCGGCCTACCTGCCGCCGCAGGCGCCCGGCTTCTCGATCACGATGAAGCCCGCGTCGCTCGAGCAGTACCGCTTCCGGGGCTGAGGCGATGGCCGCGCCAGTCTCCCGCATCGACGCGCACCAGCACTTCTGGCGCTACCGGCCCGAGGCGTATCCGTGGATCGGCCCCGGCATGGAAGCGCTGGCGGCGGATCGCCTGCCGGCCGACCTGCTGCCGGAGCTGCGCGCGCAGCGGCTGGATGCGGCCATCGCCGTGCAGGCGCGCGGCGAGCGGGAGGAGACCCGCTTCCTGCTCGACCTTGCCAACACACACGACTGGATCGTGGGCGTGGTCGGCTGGGAAGACCTGGGCGCCGCCGATCTGGAAGCGCGCCTGGAGGCATTGAGCGGCGAGCACAAGCTGATCGGCTTTCGCCACCAGGTGCAGGACGCGCCCGATGTGGCGGCCTTCCTGTCCGCCCCCGCATTCGCGCGCGGCATCGCGCTGCTGCAGGTCTGGGGCTATGCCTATGACGTGCTCGTGTTCGGCCATCAACTGAACGCAGCGGCGGATTTCTGCGGCCGTCACGACAGCCACTGGCTGGTGCTCGACCACCTCGGCAAACCGCCGCTGGAAGCATTCGCGCGCGATGCCGATGCGATGGCGCGCTGGAAGGCGGCACTGGCGCCGCTCAAGGGCATGCAGCACGTCGCCTGCAAGCTCTCGGGCCTGTTGACCGAAGCCGATTGGCGCAAGGGCGTGACGGTGCGCGACGTCCAGCACGCCCGGCAATGCCTGGACGTGGCGCTCGATGTATTCGGCCCACAGCGGCTGATGTTCGGTTCGGACTGGCCGGTGTGCCAGTTGGCCGCGTCGTACGGCACCGTCTACGACGTTTTGCATGTCTGGGCCGAAGAACGCCTGAGCGCCACCGAACGCGCCGACCTATGGGGCGGCACCGCCGCCCGCTGCTACAACCTGCAATTCAAGGCCTGAACCATGGACCTGCATCTGCAAGACAAAGTCGTGATCGTCACGGGCGGTGCCGCCGGCATTGGCGCGGCGATCTCGCTGCAACTGGCGGCCGAGGGCGCCATCCCCGTCATCTGCGGCAAGAGCCCGATGGCGGCCGAGTTTGAAGATGCGCTGATGCGGAGCCAGCCCAAGGCACGCTTCTTCCAGTTCGATCTGGAGCAAGAGGTGGACTGCCGCGGCATGGTGCAAGAAACCATCGCGGAGTTCGGCCGCATCGACGGCCTGGTCAACAACGCGGGCGTGAACGACAGCGTGGGCCTGGAGGCCGGGCGCGATGCTTTCGTGCGCTCGCTGGAGAAGAACCTCATCCACTACTACGTGATGGCGCACCTGTGCCTGCCGCACCTGAAAGCGAGCCGAGGCGCCATCGTCAACATGTCGTCCAAGACAGCAGTCACGGGGCAGGGCAACACCAGCGGCTATTGCGCGGCCAAGGGCGCGCAGCTCTCGCTCACTCGCGAGTGGGCGGCAGCGCTGGCGCAGGATGGCGTGCGCGTCAACGCGGTCATTCCGGCCGAAGTGCTCACGCCGCTGTACCAGCGCTGGATCGCCACCTTCGATGATCCGGAAGCCAGGCTGGCCGCCAT
>CAJXMR010000111.1 GCA_913056305.1 uncultured Ralstonia sp. | reverse complement strand
ACACCGAGCGCTACGCCAACATGGTCAAGCGCATGTCCGACAAGACCCAATTCGTCTTTATTTCCCATAACAAGATTGCGATGGAAATGGCGCAACAGCTGATCGGTGTGACCATGCAGGAACAGGGCGTGTCCCGGATCGTGGCGGTGGATATGGATGCCGCACTGACCATGGCGGAGGCGGCGTAAATGCAGGACAACAACCTGGTCATGGCGCTCTTGGGCGCCGGCGTCGTCTTCGTGCTGGTGATCGTGGTCTACAACCAGTGGCAGATCCGCAAGGCGCGCCGCCCCGAGGCGTACAACCCGCTGGCCGACGAAGCGCCGCGTGGCGAAGGCTGGACCGATCGTCACGAGCCGGGTCTGGGCGGCGAGCGCGATGAGATCGGCCGTGCCGAGCCGCGTCTCGAACCCGGCCTCGCGCCGCATCCGCATGTGCCCGCCACGGGTGGCGCGGAGACCGAAGCCGGCGTGATCGGCGCTGAACTCACCCCCACCAGCGAAGAGGCTGCACTGGAAGCGGCAGAAGCCGACGAGGCAGCCGAGCCCGCGCCCGGTTCGCTGGAGCCGGCCAGCGGCGTGATCGATCCGCTGATCGACTGCATCGTCCCGCTGCACCCCGAGCGCGAGGTGTCGGGCGATCGCCTGCTGCCGGCCATGGCCAAGCTGCGCCGTGCGGGCACCAAGCAGATCCACGTGGAAGGCCTGAATCCGGCCGCCAACGCGTGGGAGACCATCCGCGCCGGTCAGCGCTACCTGGACCTGCAGGTGGCCGTGCAACTGGCCAACCGCACCGGCCCGCTCAACGCGCTGGAGTTCTCGGAATTCATCAACGCGATCGACCCGCTGTCGGAGGCGGCCGATGGCGTGCCCGAGCTGCCGGACATGAACGAGACCCTTGCCAACGCGCGTGAGCTGGATGCGTTTGCCGCCGAGGGCGACGTGCAGCTCGGCGTGAGCGTGATCTCCGACGGTGCGCCATGGTCGGCCGCCTACGTGCAGACCGTGGCCACGCAGGACGGCCTCGTGCTCTCGCGCGATGGCACGCGCTTCACGCGCTACCACGCCGGCGTCGACGGCGTGCAGCGAGCGCTGTTCACGCTGCAGTTTGGCGACACCAACTTCCTGCGCGACGACCTGACCGTCAAGGCCGGCCGCCAGATCACGCTGCTGCTGGACGTGCCGCTGGCCGAGGAAGCCAGCAAGCCGTTCAAGCTGGTCTGCGAATACGCCTACACGCTGTCGCAGCGCATGGGCGCGCAGGTGGTGGACGACAACCTGCGTCCGCTGACGGAGCAATCCTTCGTCGCCATCCACAAGCATCTGCGGGTGCTGTACGACAAGCTCGAATCGCGCGGCATCCCCGCCGGTTCCAGCGCCGCGGTGCGCCTGTTCAGCCACTGACGGAACCACCATGAGCAAGACCGCAGAACCCGCGTCCGGCCCGTCATCTGAAACGCGGCCCGAGGCGCGGGCGGCCTGGCTGCGCGCCGAGCTGAATCGCTACGCCCACGAGTACTACGTGCTCGACCAGCCCAGCGTGCCGGACGCCGAATACGACCGGCTGTACCGCGAGCTGGAAGCGCTGGAAGCCGCGCATCCCGAACTGAAGACGCCGGACTCGCCCACGCTGCGGGTCGGCGGCGCCGTGCTGCCGGAGTTTGCGCCGGTCAGGCACGTGGTGCCGATGCTGTCGATCCGCACCGAGACCGATACGACGCCCGCCGGTGCGCGCGCCTTTGACGCCAGCGTCCGCCGCGAGTTGGGGCTGACCGACTCCGACCCGCCCATCGAATACGCTGCCGAACTCAAGTTCGACGGCCTGGCGATCAACCTGCGCTACGAGCGCGGCTACTTGGTCCAGGCCGCCACGCGCGGCGACGGCGCCACCGGCGAAGACGTCACGCAGAACATCCGCACGATCCGCCAGATCCCGCTGAGCCTGCATCCCATCGACGGCGCCGTGCCCGAGGTGCTGGAGGCGCGCGGCGAGGTCTACATGCGCCGCGACGATTTCGAAAAGCTCAACGCCCGCCAGCGCGAGCGCGGCGACAAGACCTTCGTCAACCCGCGCAACACCGCTGCCGGCGCCGTGCGCCAGCTCGACCCGAAGATGGCCGCCGAGCGCCCCATGTCGTTCTTCGCCTATGGCCTGGGCGAAGTGGTCGGCTGGCAGGGCATGCCCGGGACGCACACCGGCATGCTTGATGCGCTGCAAGCGTTCGGCTTTCCGGTCAGCAGGGAGCGTGCGGCGGTGCAGGGCGGCGAGGGCCTCGTTGAATTCCACGCCGCCATCGGTGCCAAGCGCGACAGCCTGCCGTTCGACATCGACGGCGTGGTCTATAAGGTCAACTCACTGGCGCTGCAGCGCGAACTCGGTTTCCGCACGCGCGAGCCGCGCTGGGCGGTGGCGCACAAGTACCCCGCGCAGGAAGCGCTGACCACCGTCGAGGCGATCGACGTGCAGGTCGGCCGCACGGGCGCCATCACGCCGGTCGCGCGCCTGGTGCCGGTGTTCGTCGGCGGCGTGACCGTCACCAACGCGACGCTGCACAACGAAGACGAAGTCCGCCGCAAGGACGTGCGCGTGGGTGACACCGTGATCGTGCGCCGCGCGGGCGATGTGATCCCCGAGGTGGTGAGCGTGGTGCTCGAGCGCCGCCCGATGGAGGACGTACCGGGCAGCGACCTGTTCAACCCGCAGCAGCAGCCCAAGCACCCGCCGTTCGAATTGCCGAAGGCCTGCCCCGTGTGCGGCTCGCACGTGGTGCGCGAAGAGGGTGAGGCGGTGGCGCGCTGCTCGGGCGGGCTGTTCTGCTCGGCGCAGCGCAAGGAGGCGATCCGCCACTTTGCCGGCCGCCGCATGATGGACATCGAAGGCCTGGGCGAGCGCTATATCGACAACCTGGTCGAGCTGGACTACGTGCACGGCATTGCCGACCTGTACAAGCTCAAGCTCGACGACTTCCTCGAGATGAAGCGCCGCGCCGACGAGCGCGACGGCGTGACTCCGGAGACCGTGGCCGCCGGCAAGATCGCCACCAAGTGGGCTGAGAACCTGCTCGAGGGCATCCAGGCCAGCAAGACGCCAGCGCTGGCGCGCTTCCTGTTTGCGCTTGGCATCCGCCATGTGGGCGAATCGACCGCCAAGACGCTGGCCGATTGGCTGGGCAGCCTGGCAGTGATTCGCCGTGCGCCAGCGCCGCTGCTGCTGGCGCTGCCGGACGTGGGCGGGACGGTGGCCGAAGCCATCGCCGATTTCTTTGCCGAGCCGAAGAACCAGCAGGCGCTCGACGCCTTGCTCGAAGCTGGTGTTGCGCCGCAAGGCGAGCAGCCGCCCAGCGCCAAGCTGCGCGAGAAGCTGGAGCCGGTCGCGCTGTACGCCACGCTCGGTGTGCCCAAGCTGACGGCCAAGCGTAGCGAGCAACTGGCTGTGGCGGTGCCCGCGCTCGCGCAATTGGCGACAGCGGATGCCGCGCAACTGGCCGGGCTGCCGGCCGACGTCTCGGCATCACTGCTGGAATGGCTGGGCGCTGGCGACCATCGTGCGCAATTGGCGCAGCTCGATGCACTACGCACCGAACTGCTCGCCGCCATGCCCGCCGAGGCCGCGGAAGAAGGCGTGCTTGCTGGCAAGACCGTGGTGCTGACCGGCACGCTTCCCAACCTCACGCGCGACGACGCCAAGGCCATGCTGGAAGCGGCTGGCGCCAAGGTCTCGGGCTCGGTGTCGAAGAAGACCGACTACGTGGTAGCCGGCGAAGAAGCCGGCAGCAAGCTCGCCAAGGCCGAGGAGCTGGGCGTGAAGGTTCTGGACGAAGCGGGTATGCTCGCGCTGTTGCAAAAACAGCCAGGAGACGCGGCGTGATCCGACAGATTCTGAAGATGGGCGACAGTCGCCTGCTGCGCGTGGCCAAGCCGGTGCAGCGCTTTAACACCCCCGAGCTGACCGCGCTGATCGAAGACATGTTCGACACGATGGATGCCGCGCGCGGTGCCGGGCTCGCCGCGCCGCAGATCGGCGTGGACCTGCAGGTCGTCATCTTCGGTTTCGATCGCAACGAGCGCTATCCGGACGCGCCGGCGGTGCCCAAGACGGTGCTCATCAACCCGACGCTGGAGCCGCTCTCCGATGAGCAGGAAGAGGGTTGGGAAGGCTGCCTGTCGGTGCCCGGCCTGCGCGGCGTGGTGTCGCGCCATACGCGTCTGCGCTACACCGGCTACGACCCGCACGGCCACGTCATCGACCGCATCGCCGATGGCTTCCATGCGCGCGTCGTGCAGCACGAATGCGACCATCTGCAAGGCGTGCTGTACCCGATGCGCGTGAAGGATTTCAGCCGTTTCGGCTATACCGAAATCCTGTTTCCCGAATTGCCTGCCAACCACGACGACTGATCGCGGCAGCAGGGCACGCGCCCGTACGACCGGGCGGGTGCGTTATCCATCCACCACGGAGATGACATGGAGCGCAATGCACTGAGGGGGCTGCGCCGGTTGGCGCTTGGGTTGGCTGCAATGACCCTGTTGGGCCTGGCGGCTTGTGCCGGGCCGCAGCCCGGCACGCCCGCTGCCACGGAGACTGCGGCGCCAGCGGCGTCGGCCGCGGAGCTCACGGGGCCGGCGTGGCAGCGTGTCCACCTGGGCAACGGCGCCAACGCCTACGATTTCCCGGTCTACGCCAATCATCCGCTCGATGGCGACCTGCGCGGCATCCGCGAAGTCGTGTTCATCCAACATGGCTTGCAGCGTAACGGCAACGACTACTACGCTGCTGGCGAGGCACTGCTCAAGGCCAGCGGCCGCAATCCCGACGAGATCCTGCTGATCGCCCCCAACTTTCCCGGCACGCCGGATACAGCCAAGGGCTTCGACAACATGCCGATGTGGTCGACGGACGGCTGGCTCGGCGGCTTCACTGCCGTCAATGCGCCATACAACGGCTTGAGTTCGCTGCAGGTGCTGGACGACCTGATCGCCTTTGCGACCGATCCGGCGCGGCTGCCCGGCGTCAAGCGCGTGACCGTGGCCGGCCATTCCGGCGGCGCACAGATCGTGCACCGCTACGCCGTGCTCAACAACGTCGACGAAAGCATCCGCAAGCATGGCATCGACTTGCGTTACGTGGTGGCCAATCCGTCGTCGTACCTGTATTTCACGCCGGAGCGCCCGCGCGGACACGGCTTCGCGCTGTATGACATCGGCGTCTGCCCGGACTACGACCACTATAAATACGGCATGGTCGACATGGTGCCGTACGCGGCCGGCATCGACGGCAAGACCCTGTTCAAGCGGTACATGCATCGCCAAGTGACTTACCTGGTGGGCGGCAATGACAACGACCCGAACCATCGCGTGCTCGACAAGACTTGCGGTGCCGAGGCGGAGGGCCCGACGCGGCTCGACCGCGCGCGCAACTACCTGCGCTACGAGCGGCACCTCGCAGGCGTGCGTCATGCGACCAGCCATCACGCGCACGAGGTGATCGGCGTGGGGCACGACCAGTCACGCATGTTCGGCTCGCGCTGCGGTGCGCAGGCGGTGTTCGACATGCCGGCCGCCGCCAATACGACCGGCGCCGCGTGCCGCGCGCCCCAGCTTTGACGCAGCCATAAAAAAACCGGCCAGCGCTGCGTGCGCTGGCCGGCTTCTCCACAAGGCAGACGCTGCCTCAGAACTTCTCGAACGGCCCCAGGAAGCGCCACTGGCCCACAGGCAGGTCGCCCAGCACGATGCGGCCCATGCGGATGCGCTTCAGGCCCACCACTTCCAGGCCCACTTGCTCGCACATGCGGCGGATCTGGCGCTTCTTGCCCTCGCGCAGCACAAAGCGCAGTTGCTCTTCGTTTTGCCAGCTCACCTTGGCAGGCTTGAGTTCTTCATCGTCCAGCCACAGGCCGAAGCGCAGCTTCTCCAGCAGTTCTTCCGGGAAGACCTTGGAGATGTCGTGCTCGACCGGACCTTCCGGCGATTGCCACACTACGCGCACGAGGTATTCCTTCTCGACGGTCGAATCCTCGCCGATCAGGTGACGCGCCACGCGGCCGTCCTGCGTGAGCACGAGCAGGCCGGTGGAGTCGATGTCCAGCCGACCCGCCGGCGCCAACGCCTTGCGCTGCCATGGCGCGAAATTCTTGCGCGTGGGGTCTTCCTCCCACTGGTTTTCCGGCACGAACAGCGCCGCGGCTGGCTGGTAGCCGTCTTCCGCCTGGCCCGATACGTAGCCCACCGGCTTGTGCAGCAGCACGGTCACGCGCTCGCCTTGCTCGGAGCGCGCCGATTGGTGGATCTCGATGATCGCATCCGGCCGCACGCGCGAGCCCAGCTCGGTGACGGGCTCGCCGTCGACCAGCACCCAGCCGCGCGGAATCCACTCGTCGGCCTCGCGGCGCGAGCACAGGCCCAGCTCGGACATGCGCTTGGACAGGCGCACCAGGCCGCTCGATTCAGCCTGCGGCGCGGTGCGCGGTGTGTGCTCCTCATCGCGGCGCGGTGCGCGTTCTTCTCGCTCAGGGCGTTGCGGGCGGGCCGGGCGGTCCTCGAAACGGCGCGGCGGGCGATCGTTGTCGAAGCGGCGCGGGGCACGGTCGTCACCGTAGCGGCGCGGCGGGCGCTCATCGTCAAAACGACGCGGTGGCCGGTCGTCATCGTTCCGGCGCGGCGGGCGTTGCGCATCGTCGAATCGACGGGGCGGACGCTGGTCGTCGCCATAGCGGCGCGGTGGGCGCTCGTCATCAGAACGTCGCGGCGGACGTTGATCGTCACCATACCGGCGCGGCGGGCGATCCTCATCGGCTCGACGGGGCGGACGCTGATCGTCAAAGCGACGCGGCGGGCGTTCGTCGTCAAACCGGCGCGGGGGACGGTCTTCGAAACGGCGCGGCGGTCGTTCATCGTCGAAACGACGCGGCGGGCGGCCGTCCTCGGCGCGGCGTGGTGGGCGCTGATCGTCGAAGCGTCGCGGCGGACGTTGATCATCACCGTATCGGCGCGGCGGGCGGTCATCATCGGAACGACGGGGCGGACGCTGGTCGTCGAAGCGACGCGGCGGGCGTTCGTCGTCAAACCGGCGCGGGGGGCGGTCTTCGAAACGACGGGGCGGCCGCTCATCGTCGAAACGTCGCGGCGGCCGACCGTCCTCGGTGCGGCGCGGCGGCCGCTGATCGTCGCTGAACCTGCGCGGCGGGCGTTCGTCATCGAACCGGCGGGGAGGGCGATCCTCGAAGCGACGCGGCGGGCGTTGGTCGTCGCCGAATTTGCGCGGCGGACGTTCATCGTCAAACCGGCGTGGCGGGCGGTCGCCTTGCGTGCGGCGCGGCGGCTGGCCATCGTCGTCACGACGCGGCGGGCGCGGTCTGGGCGGCTTGCTGCCAGCGCTTTCCGTCGGTTGGGGCCGGCGTTGCGACGGGCGCAGCGGCTGGCGCTCTCGGTTCAGGTCGGACGAGCGCAGGGGCTTGCCGGTGGAGCGCACGGCATTGCCCTCGTCGTCGCGGCGCACGCCGAGCGTGGAGCGCTTACCCGGGCGCGTGGCCGGCTGGGTGGGGTCACCGGCGCGGCGCTTGTCGTCGTCGCCCGGGAAATCGTCGGAATCAGTAGCCATGAATCTAAACCGGTAAGGCTGGGCGCTCAGATGGCGAGCGCATCGAGCAGCTCGCCTTCAAGCGCGAGCTGCAGTTTGTTGTCCTGGGTCAGGCGCGAGCCGTCGACCAGGAAAATATCTTCCACACGCTCGCCCAGCGTGTTGATGCGCGCACTGTGCACCGATACGCGATGGTGTGCGAGCACGCGGGCGATGGCGTACAGGAGGCCGGTGCGGTCGGTGGCCGAGAGCGAGAGCAGGTAGTACTGGCCGCGCTCGTCCGGGCGCAGATCGACGCGCGGCTTGATCGGGAAGCTGCGCGACTGGCGCGAGATGCGGCCGCGCGGCGGCTCGGGCAGGGCGGTTTCGCGCGCGATCTGCTCGGCCAGTTCGTGCTCGACCAGCGTGATGATGTCGCGGTAGTGGCCGGGCTCCACCAGCCCGGTGCCGGGGTCGGCCACCTGGAAGGTGTCGAGCGCGTAGCCGTGCTTGGTGGTGTGGATCTTGGCGTCGAGAATGGTCAGGCCGCGGCGCTCGAAGTAGCCGCAGATGCGCGCGAACAGGTCGGGCCGGTCGGGCGAATACACCGCCACCTGCAGCCCAACGCCTGCCGGCAAGATGCGCGCGCGCACGATCGGGATGGTGGTGTCGACGCGGTTGTAGAAGTGGCGCGTGAACCAGGCGATGTCGCGCGCGTCGTGGCGCAGGAACACACCCACGTCGAGCTGTTTCCACAGCGCCTCGTGCGCGGTGTCGTCCAGCGCGGCCAGGCGCAGCAGGGCGCGCGCCTCTTCCTTGCGGCCTTCGAGCACGGCATGCGGGTCGGTGGTGGCGCCGCCCAGCACGCGCAGCGTCATGCGGTACAGGTCTTCCAGCAGCTTGCCCTTCCAGGCGTTCCAAACCTTCGGGCTGGTGCCGCGGATGTCGGCCACCGTCAGCAGGTACAACGCGGTCAGGTAGCGCTCGTTGCCGACCACCTCGGCAAATTGGCGGATCACCTCCGGGTCGCTCAGGTCCTGCTTCTGCGCGACCTGGCTCAAGGTCAGGTGGTGCTCGACCAGCCAGACGACCAGGTCGGCGTCTTCGCGGGCCAGCCCGTGCTGCTGGCAGAAGCGCCGCGCATCGGCCATGCCGAGCACGGAGTGGTCTCCGCCGCGTCCCTTGGCGATGTCGTGGAACAGCGCGGCGATGGTCAGCACCCACGGCTTGTCGAAGTTCGCCATCAGCTGGCTGCAGAACGGGAACTCGTGCGTGTGCTCGACGATGGCGAAGCGGCGGATGTTGCGCACCACCATCAGGATGTGCTGGTCGACCGTGTAGACGTGGAACAGGTCGTGCTGCATCTGCCCGACGATGCGACGGAAGTTGACCAGGTAGCGGCCCAGCACGCTGGTCTGGTTCATCAGTCGCAGCGCGTGCGTGATGCCCTGCGGCTGCTGCAGGATCTTCAGGAACGTCGCCCGGTTGGCCGGATCGCTGCGCCATTTGGCGTCCATCAGCGTGCGGGCGTTGTAGAGCCCGCGCAGCGTGATGGCGGCGAGCCCCTTGACGCCGGGGGTCTGCTCATACAGCAGGAAGGTTTCCAGGATGGCAGTCGGCTCACGCTGGTACAGGTCGGGATCGACGATCTCCAGCATGCCCTGCCGCTCGACAAAGCGTGCGTTGATCGCGCGCGTGATGTCCAGCTCGGTCGGGAACAGCCGTGCCTCGATGTTCTGCAGCACCACCGTGTTGAGCTGCGTGACCGCCTTGGCCGCCCAGTAGTAGCGGCGCATGAGCTGCTCGCTGGCGCGCTTGGCGGTCGTGGGGCGGTAGCCGAAGGCCTCGCCCAGCTGGGTCTGCAGGTCGAACACGAGCACGTCCTGGCGGCGTCCGGCCAGCAGGTGCAGGCGTGCGCGGATGGTCTTGAGCAGGCGCTCGTTGGCGGTCAGCTCCTTGGCTTCACGGCGCGTGAGCAGGTGGTTGGCCAGTAGCTCGTTCCAGCTCGAGCCGAAGCCGGCCGCGCGCGTCATCCACAGGATCACCTGCAGGTCGCGCAGGCCGCCCGGGCTTTCCTTGCAGTTGGGCTCCAGCGAGTAGGGCGTGTCCTGGTACTTGGCGTGGCGCTGGCGCATCTCCAGCAGCTTGGACTGGAAGAAGTCGGCGGCGTCCAGGTGACCCTGGTAGTGCGTCTCGAAGGTGCGGTAGAGGCCTTCGTCGCCGGTCAGCAGGCGTGCTTCCAGCAGCGACGTGCGCACCGTCACATCCTGCTCCGACTCGCTGATGCATTCGTCCACGGTGCGCACTGACGAGCCGATATCCAGCCCCATGTCCCAGCAGCGGCCGATGAAGGCTTCGAGCCGCGTCTCCAGCGATGTGTCCACGGCGTGCGGCAACAGCAGCAGGATGTCGACGTCGGAGTGCGGGAACAGCTCGCCGCGTCCGTAGCCGCCCACGGCGATCAGCGCGCAGTCGCTGGGCATCTGTTCGTCCTGCCAGAGCTGTACCAGGGCGATGTCGACGGCGCGGGCGAGCTTGGTCACCAGCTGGTTGACGTTGGCATGCCGCTCGAACTGCGCGAACAGAGAGGCGCGTTCGGCTTTCAGCGCGTCGCGCGGGGAGACGGGAGTGACGACGGCAGCGGTATGCATGCGTGGAGCGTGAATGAAACAACGACCGGAACGCGCCGGTCGTTGCAGAGAAATCGATCGGCGCGCACGCTGCGGCGCGCCGAGGGCAACCCGGCGTTTGCCCGGATCAGGCCGTGGCCGGCGCGCCTTCGGTCACAAAGGCCGGCGGTGCCGGCGTCTGCGCCGATACTGTCAGCACGTCGTAGCCGGTTTCCGTTACCAGGATCGTGTGTTCCCACTGGGCCGACAGGCTGCGGTCGCGCGTCTTGACCGTCCACTGGTCGGGCATGGTGCGGATGTCGCGCTTGCCGGCGTTGATCATCGGCTCGATGGTGAAGATCATGCCGGTCTTCAGCTCCAGGCCCGTGCCCGGTCGACCGTAGTGCAGGATCTGCGGATCTTCGTGGAAGTTCTTGCCGATGCCGTGGCCGCAATATTCGCGCACCACGCTGTAGCCGGCGGCTTCAGCGTGCTGCTGGATCACGTGGCCGATATCGCCCAGGCGCGCGCCCGGGCGCACCATGGTGATGCCCTTCCACATGCATTCGTACGTGACTTGCGCCAGGCGCTTGGCCAGGATCGTGCCTTCGCCGACGATGAACATGCGGCTGGTGTCGCCGTAATAGCCCTCGGGCGTGATGACGGTGATGTCCAGGTTGATGGCGTCGCCGTTCTTCAGGATCTTCTTGTCGTCGGGGATGCCGTGGCAGATCACGTCGTTGACCGACGTGCAGATCGCGCCGGGGAAGGGCGGGTAGCCCGGCGGCGCATAGTTGAGCGGCGCGGGGACGGTGCCTTGCACGTCACGCATATAGGCGTGGCACAGGCGGTTGATCTCGCCCGTGGAAACGCCAGCCTTGACGAACGGCGTGATGTAATCGAGGACTTCGGACGCCAGCCGGCAGGCCACGCGCATGTGCGCAATGTCTTCGGCGGTCTTGAGGGTAACGGCCATGCTGTGACTCTTTCTTCACAATGGCGTTGGGGCGCCATGTGGTGTCTAAAGGACGAATTATCGCACCAAAGCTGCCTGGCCGGGCATTTCAGGTTGGGTTCGATGCTGCCGGCGGGACGAGCGGGCAGGTGATGGAAGCTCTTGAGTCGATTGGGTTTTTGCCGCTATAATCGCAGGCTAAGCAGTCGCTGGCCGTGTGGCCGGTGGCGCTTGAAATCGCGAGCCGCTTCACCGCGGGTGTCCAACGCAAACGCATGCGAGGGATGTCTGAGGCGGCTTTAGACCTAACCCGACTGGAGAATTTCATGTCCGTGACCATGCGCGAAATGCTGGAAGCCGGTGTCCACTTTGGCCACCAGACCCGCTTCTGGAACCCCAAGATGGCCCCCTTCATTTTCGGCCATCGCAACAAGATTCACATCATCAACCTGGAAAAGACGCTGCCGATGTACATGGACGCACTGAAGTACGTGCGCCAACTGGCAGCCAACCGGGGCACCATTCTGTTCGTCGGCACGAAGCGCCAGTCGCGCGAGATCCTGGCTGAGGAAGCCGCTCGCGCCGGCATGCCGTACGTCGACAGCCGCTGGCTCGGCGGCATGCTGACCAACTTCAAGACGGTCAAGATCTCGATCAAGCGCCTGAAGGACATGGAAGTCGCCAAGGAAGCCGGCGCGACCGACACCATGAGCAAGAAGGAAGCGCTGATGTTCGAGCGCGAGATGGACAAGCTGCAAAAGTCCATCGGCGGCATCAAGGACATGGGCGGCATTCCGGACGCCATCTTCGTGGTGGACGTCGGTTACCACAAGATTGCCGTGACCGAGGCTGCCAAGCTGGGCATTCCGGTGATCGGCGTGGTTGACACGAACCACTCGCCGGAAGGCATCGACTACGTCATCCCGGGCAACGACGACTCGAGCAAGGCTGTCGCGCTGTACGTGCGCGGCGTGGCCGACGCGATCCTGGAAGGCCGCGCCAACGCGGTCCAGGAAGTGGTTGAAGCCGCTCGTGGCGGCGACGACTTCGTCGAAGTCCAGGAAGGCTAAGACACAAAAAGGCACGCGCCCGCCGCATAGTCGAGCGGGACGCGCGCCAGGCCACGCCGGTGCCCTGCACCGAAGCCGATGGCCAGACAGGGGCGCGTAACAAACGCCCCTTTTTTTTGAAAGTTGTCATGCGGATGTCCCACGCGCGTCGTATTTCGTGGGGCGGCCGGATGAAACCCGGACGACAGGACGGGCGCGGAGCGAAGACGCGAAGGCAAATTCGGCACGCGACCGGACCACGACCTGAAACAAGGAGCATGAGAATGGCGGCAATTACCGCAAGCATGGTGGCAGAACTGCGCGCGAAGACCGACGCGCCGATGATGGAATGCAAGAAGGCCCTGACCGAAGCCGAAGGCAACCTGGAAAAGGCCGAAGAGATCCTGCGCGTGAAGCTGGGCAACAAGGCTGGCAAGGCCGCTGCCCGCATCACCGCTGAAGGCGTGATCGCCTCGTTCATCGACGGCACCACCGGTGCCCTGGTTGAAGTGAACTGCGAAACCGACTTCGTCTCGAAGAACGACGATTTCCTGGCGTTCACCAACGATGTCGCTAAGCTGATCGCCACGCAAAACCCGGCTGACGTGGCTGCCCTGTCGGCCCTGTCGATCGGCGACGAAACCGTGGAAGCCGTGCGCACCCGCCTGATCGGCAAGATCGGCGAGAACATGACTATTCGCCGCTTCAAGCGCTTCGAAGGCACCAAGCTGGCTTCGTACCTGCACGGCACCCGCATCGGCGTGATGGTGGCGTTCGAGGGCGACGAAGTGGCGGCCAAGGACGTGGCGATGCACGCCGCGGCCATGAAGCCGGTGTCGCTGTCGTCGGACGAAGTGCCGGCCGAGCTGATCGCCAAGGAGCGCAGCATTGCCGAGCAGAAGGCTGCCGAGTCGGGTAAGCCGGCCGAGATCGTTGCCAAGATGGTGGAAGGCAGCGTGCAGAAGTACCTGAAGGAAGTCTCGCTGCTGAACCAGCCGTTCGTGAAGAACGACAAGCAGACCGTTGAGCAGATGCTCAAGGCCGCCAACACGACCGTGAAGGGCTTCACGCTGTTCGTGGTGGGCGAGGGCATCGAGAAGAAGCAGGACGACTTCGCTGCGGAAGTGGCTGCCCAGGTGGCCGCTGCCAAGCAACAGGCGTAATGCTGCTGCGCTCGCTTCCGATGACACGGCGATTGGCCCCCCGGCGCAGGCCGGCAGGGCAACTTTCCCCCATCGGCGCGATCGTATAATGCCGAACAGACAGGGCACCGCAAGGTGCCCTGTTTGCAGGTGCAGCCTGCTTGCGCGGGCGTCGGCCGGCCATCGGGCCCGGACGGCTTCCGCGCAAGAAGGTTGCGGGATGAGCGAAGCCCCCGCTTCGCCTGTCGCGGCCGCATTTTCCCCCGCATTTTCCCTTTTCCTGTCCCGTACCAGGAATCGTCACGAGGATCTCCATGCCTGCCTATAAGCGCGTTCTACTCAAACTTTCCGGCGAAGCCCTGATGGGCGACGATGCCTTTGGCATCAACCGCAGCACCATCGAAGGGATGGTCAACGACATTGCCGAGATCGTGAGGCTGGGCGTGCAGGTGGCAGTGGTGATCGGCGGCGGCAACATCTTCCGCGGTGTCGCGGGCGGTGCGGCCGGCATGGATCGCGCCACGGCCGACTACATGGGCATGCTGGCCACCATGATGAACGCGCTGGCCCTGCAGGACGCCATGCGCCACGCCAACCTCGAAGGCCGCGTGCAATCGGCGCTGCGCCTGGACCAAGTGGTCGAGCCGTACATCCGTCCGCGCGCGATTCGCCAGCTCGAAGAGGGCAAGATCGTAATCTTCGCGGCCGGCACCGGCAATCCGTTCTTCACCACCGACACCGCCGCCGCACTGCGCGGCTCGGAAATCGGCGCGGAGATCGTGCTCAAGGCCACCAAGGTCGACGGCGTCTACACGGCCGACCCGAAGAAGGACCCGAGCGCCACCCGCTACACCACCATCACCTTCGACGAGGCCATCTCGCGCAACCTGCAGGTGATGGACGCGACCGCCTTCGCGCTGTGCCGCGACCAGAAGCTGCCGATCAAGGTGTTCTCGATCCAGAAGCCTGGCGCGCTCAAGCGCGTGATCCTGGGCGAGGACGAGGGCACGCTGGTTCACGTCTGACGCAGGCCGCCAGCCTTCCGGCCGCTTGCCAGTGTGACGCAAATGGCGCTGGTGAGCGGCTTCCATGTAAAATTGCCTATTGTCTTTTTGGCGTTGCCGGCACCCGGTGCCGTGTCCCGGGTGCCTGTCTGGCAAGGCCGCCGTTATCGTTCGGAGGAAGTATGAGCGTCGCCGATGTTAAGAAGAATACCGAGCAGAAGATGCAGAAGTCGATTGAGGCTCTCAAGACGGATCTGGCCAAGATCCGCACTGGGCGCGCCCACACCGGTCTGCTCGACCACGTGCAAGTCGACTACTACGGTTCGATGGTGCCGATCAGCCAAGTCGCCAACGTGACGCTGGTGGACGCACGCACGATCGGCGTGCAGCCGTGGGAAAAGAAGATGGTGCAAGCCGTTGAGAAGGCCATCCGTGAAGCGGATCTGGGCCTGAACCCGGCCACCATGGGTGACATCATCCGCGTGCCGACGCCCGCGC
>CAJXMR010000110.1 GCA_913056305.1 uncultured Ralstonia sp. | reverse complement strand
GCCGAACACGATCGTCGTGCTGCACGCCTGCTGCCACAACCCGACCGGCGTGGACCTGTCGCCCGAGCAGTGGAAGCAAGTCGTGGAAGTCATCAAGGCCCGCGGCCTGATCCCATTCCTCGACATGGCGTACCAGGGCTTCGCCGACGGCATCGACCAGGACGGCCTGGCCGTGCGCCTGTTTGCCGACTCCGGCCTGTCGTTCTTCGTGTCGAGCTCGTTCTCGAAGTCGTTCTCGCTGTACGGCGAGCGCGTCGGCGCGCTGTCGATCGTCACCACCAGCAAGGACGAAGCGACCCGCGTGCTGTCGCAGGTCAAGCGCGTGATCCGCACCAACTACTCCAACCCGCCGACGCACGGTGGCACGGTGGTCGCGACGGTGCTGACCAACCCTGAACTGCGCGCGATGTGGGAGCAGGAACTGGGCGAGATGCGTGACCGCATCAAGTCGATGCGCAACGCGCTGGTCGACAAGCTGGCCGCCAAGGGTGTGGCGACGGATTTCTCGTTCGTGAAGGCCCAGCGCGGCATGTTCTCGTACTCGGGCCTGAGCTCGGCCCAGGTGGACCGCCTGCGCAACGAGCACGGCATCTATGCTGTGTCGACCGGCCGTATCTGCGTGGCTGCGTTGAATTCGCACAACATCGACGCCGTGGTCAACGCCATCGCCGACGTGCTGTAAGCAGCATGCCCGCAGGGCAATTGCAAAAAGAAAAGCGGCTTCGGCCGCTTTTTTGTTGCATCTCGCTAGACTGACACGGGCGCATCATACAAGGGAGTTCACACTCCGTATCAGGGTTTCTGCTGCATCGCAGTATCATGCCCTCAGGTGCATAATTTAGAAAACCGTTTGCGCTCCCTCGCCACCACCGATCGGTCCTGCCCATGCTTTACCAGCTCCACGAATTCCAGCGTGCCCTGCTCAGCCCAATGACGGCCTGGGCCCAAGCCACCGCCAAGACCTTCACCAACCCACTGAGCCCGCTGTCGCTGCTGCCCGGCTCGCAACGCTATGCCGCGGGCTACGAGCTGCTATATCGCCTGGGCAAGGAATATGAGAAGCCGGAGTTCGGCATCCGCTCGGTCAAGTCCAACGGCCGCGACATCCCGATCGTCGAGCAGACCATCATCGAGAAGCCGTTCTGCCGCCTGATCCGCTTCAAGCGCTACGCCGACGATCCGGAAACCATCAAGCTGCTCAAGGATGAGCCCGTGGTGCTGGTGTGCGCCCCGCTGTCGGGCCACCACTCCACGTTGCTGCGCGACACCGTGCGCACGCTGCTGCAGGATCACAAGGTGTACGTGACCGACTGGATCGACGCCCGCATGGTGCCGGCCGAGGCCGGGGCGTTCCACCTGTCGGACTACATCAACTACATCCGCGAGTTCATCAACCACATCGGCGCCGACAAGCTGCATGTGATCTCGGTGTGCCAGCCGACTGTGCCGGTGCTGGCCGCCATCTCGCTGATGGCCTCGGATGGCGAGAAGACCCCGCGCACCATGACCATGATGGGCGGCCCGATCGACGCGCGTAAGAGCCCGACCGCCGTCAACTCGCTGGCGACCAACAAGTCGCACAGCTGGTTCGAGACCAACGTGATCTACACCGTGCCGGCCAATTACCCGGGCCACGGCCGCCGCGTCTATCCGGGCTTCCTGCAGCACGCCGGCTTCGTGGCAATGAACCCGGACCGGCACGTTTCGTCGCACTACGATTACTACCTGAGCCTGATCGAAGGTGACACCGAAGACGCCGAACAGCACGTGCGCTTCTACGACGAATACAACGCCGTGCTCGACATGGCCGCCGACTACTACCTCGAGACCATCCGCGACGTGTTCCAGGAGTTCCATCTCGCCAACGGCACCTGGGTGATCGAAGGCAAGCCGGTGCGCCCGCAGGACATCAAGGGCACCGCGCTGTTCACCATCGAGGGCGAACTGGACGACATCTCCGGCAGCGGTCAGACCGAAGCGGCGCACGACCTGTGCACCGGCATCCCGAAGACGCGCAAGCAGCACCTGACCGCACCCAAGTGCGGCCACTACGGCATCTTCTCGGGCCGCCGCTGGCGCGAACACGTGTATCCGCAGTTGCGTGACTTCATCCGCCGCTACGAGGAGAACGCGCCGCGCATCAAGGCCGTCGCGTGACTCCAGGCGCGCCAAACAAAAAAGCCTCGCTAGTCGCGAGGCTTTTTTTATTGCGACGTCAACTCAGGCCGCCGGCCGCTCCAGGTACGACAGCAGCATCTGGATATGCAGTTGCGCGAACGCTTCGTGCTCATCCGCCGAGGCAATGTCGCGGCCGACCACCGCGCTGATCGTGTAGCGGTTGGACAGCACGTAGTAGCCCAACGCCGAGATGGTCAGATACAGCCGCGACACGTCGACGTCATCCCGGAACATGCCCGCGCGCTGCCCACGCCCAACCACGCCGCGCAGCATCTCGATGACCGGATTGACCAGTTGCGCCAGGTGCGGCGACGTCTTCAGGTGCCGTGCCTCGTGCAGGTTCTCGCTGTTGAGCAGGCGAATGAACTCGGGGTTCTCGTAATAGAAATCCCAGACGAAGCGGGCGAGCTGGGTGACCGCCTCGCGCGGGTCGGTCGACGCGATCTGCACCTGCTCTTCGGCCTCCTTGAAGCGGAAGTACATGTGCTCGAGCACCGCCAGGAAGAGCTTCTCCTTGCTGCCGTAGTAGTAGTACAGCATGCGCTCGTTGGTCTCGGCACGGCGGGCGATGGCGTCCACGCGCGCGCCGGCAAAACCGCCGCGCGAGAACTCCTCGATGGCCGCGCTCAGGATGCGGCGGCGCGTGCCGGCAGGGTCGCGACGTGCGCGCGGCGCGCCAGAACCGCCCTGGGTGGCATCGGCAGGCAAGTCGATGTCTGCGAGCGGCGCGGCGGGAGAAGACGGCATGGAGCGGAGATCCGTTAGAACCAACGGATTATGTCATAGGGTCAAGGACGCTCCGCCGCAGGCATGGTCAGGGCATGCACCGCTTGCGCACGCGGCAAATCGGCGATAATGGCAAGCTATTCAACCGATTAGGGTCTGTTGACACCTAAAACGTACGCACGCAAGGGACAGACGGGCCGCAGGGCTAGGCGTGGGCGGCGCCGCTTGGGTCTGCCAAGCAAGCCGATCACAACAACGCCATGCGGCCCATCTGTCCCTTGCCCTCCGGGTTGGCCCGAGCGGGGGCCATCTGCCTTGTCGGCGCGCCTTGCAAAGGGAATGACCCTTTGCGGCGGCGTCCTTCGCGCATCTGGCCCCCGCTCGGGCCAACGTGCGCACGTTTTAGATGTCAACAGACCCTACCATCGTGGTTTCCTTGGCCCCGTCCCTCGCCGACCGGCTCGAAGACCTCCTGCCGCAGACGCAATGCACCAAGTGCGGCTACAACGGCTGCCGCCCCTACGCCGAGGCGATGGAGCGCGGTGAAGCGCTGCCCAACCGCTGCCCGCCCGGCGGCGTGGAGGGCATCCGCCGCCTGTCCGAGGCGCTCGGCCAGCGCCGCGACACTGCGGGCCCGTTGCTGGCGCTGGACCCCGCCAACGGTGTTGAGCACCCCCGCGCCGTGGCCGTGATCGACCCGGAACGCTGCATCGGCTGCACGCTGTGCATCCAGGCCTGCCCGGTCGATGCCATCGTCGGCGCACCCAAGGCGATGCACGTGGTGCTGGAGGACTGGTGCACCGGTTGCGACCTATGCGTCGCGCCCTGCCCGGTCGACTGCATCGACATGGTCCCGACCACCGGCGAGCGCACCGGCTGGGACGCCTGGAGCCAACCGCAGGCCGATCTCGCCCGCGACCGCTACGTCTTCCGCAACGCACGCCTCGCACGCGAGAAAACCGAGAACGAAGCGCGCCTGGCCGCCAAGGCCGCCGCCAAACTGGCGGCCGTGAGCGCCGAGCAGCCCGCCGATGACGCCGAACGCGCCGCGCAGGACCGCAAGAAAGCGATCATCGCCGCCGCCATCGAGCGCGCCCGCCAGAAACAGGCCGAGATGGCCGCTCATGGGCAAGGTCCGCGCAACGTCACCAACGTCTCGGCCGACGTACAGGCCCAGATCGACGAGGCCGAAGCCCGCCGCAAGCGCATCGCCGATCTGGCCGACTCCAACGCCAAACCCGACGCCGACCAACCCTGACGCCCCGCCGATGAACCCCGCCAAGCGCCGCGCCATCTTCGAGACCCTGCGCGAGAACAACCCGACGCCGACCACCGAGCTGGAATACACCACGCCGTTCGAGCTGCTGATCGCGGTGCTGCTCTCCGCCCAGGCGACCGACGTGGGCGTGAACAAGGCCACGCGCAAGCTGTTTCCGGTGGCCGATACGCCGGCCAAGATGCTGGCGCTGGGCGAGGCAGGGCTGACCGAATACATCAAGACCATCGGCCTGTACCGCACCAAGGGCAAGCACATTCTGCAGACCTGCCGCATCCTGCTCGACCAGTACGGCGGGCAGGTGCCGCGCGACCGCGCCGCGCTGGAAGCGCTGCCGGGCGTGGGCCGCAAGACGGCCAACGTGGTGATGAACACGGCCTTCGGCGAGCCGACCATCGCGGTGGATACGCATATCTTTCGCGTGGCCAATCGCACCGGGCTGGCGCCGGGCAAGAACGTGCTGGAAGTCGAGCTGAAGCTCTTGAAGGTGGTGCCGGAGGAGTTTCGCCAGGACGCGCACCACTGGCTGATCCTGCACGGGCGCTACGTCTGCAAGGCGCGCAAGCCCGAATGCTGGCACTGCGCGATCGAGCCGCTGTGCGAGTTCAAGCCAAAGACGCCGGCGCCGCAGGAATAAGCGCTGCGGATTCGCCGTCCCCTATTTGAGCAGCGGGCAAAGGCGCCTACTGCTCGAGGCGACTTGCAGGTTCCCGAACGCCCTCACCGCGTCACCGTGCTGCCTATACTGGCCACAATCCTTGCTTCAGACCTCGGGGGTGGCGAATGGCAATCACGAACCGACTGTCGGGAACGAATGTGTGCGAGGTTGCCGACGGCATCTACCGTATCAACACGCCAGTCCAGATTCCAGGGGCGGGCGGCTTCTCGTTCAACCAGTACCTCATCGCGGACGATGCGCCGCTGCTGTTTCATACCGGCCCGCGCAAGATGTTCCCGCTCGTTCGGGAAGCCGTCGCTAGTGTGTTGCCGGTCGATCAGCTTCGCTATGTCGCCCTCTCTCACGTCGAAGCCGACGAGTGTGGTTCGCTCAACGAATGGTTGAGTGTTGCGCCCCAGTCCTTGCCATTGTGCGGCACGGTCGCCGCGCTGGTGTCGATCGGGGATCTTGCGGACCGGGCACCCAGGGCACTTACCGACGGAGAAGTGGTTTCCCTGGGGACACATCGCGTTCGCTGGCTCGATACCCCGCATCTCCCACATGCTTGGGAATGCGGATTCCTGGTGGAGGAAAGCACGCGCACCTTGCTCTGCGGTGACCTCTTCACCCAGCCGGGCGCGGACCTGCCGCCTCTGACCGAGTCGGATATTCTGGGGCCAAGCGAGGCTTTCCGGCATCAGTTGGATTACTACTCGCACACCATGAATGCTCGGCCGCTGTTTGAAAAGCTGGTCTCCGCCGAGCCGGCCACCCTCGCGTGCATGCACGGCAGCGCGTGGCATGGCGATGGCGCGAAACTGCTGCGTGCACTGATGGACGCACTGTCTATCCAGTAAAAAAGCCCCTGCGATTGCGCACAGGGGCCTGACAGTTGATCGCACGCTTGAGCGATCAGAGGATCTTGCAAGCCTCTTCGAACGACAGGCGCGGGTTGCGCGGATGCAGCTTGTCCGCGTCGCCATAGCCGATGTTGATGATGAAGTTGGCCTTCCACTGGCCGTCCGCGAAGAACGTCTCGTTCACCTTGTTGGCATCGAAGCCGGCCATCGGGCCGCAATCCAGGCCCAGCGCGCGGGCTGCGATCACCAGGTAGCCGCCCTGCAGCGAGCTGTTCATCAGCGCGGCGGCGTTGATCTTGGCCTGGTCGCCGGCGTACCACGAGCGCGCATCGACGTGCGGGAACAGCTTGGGCAGCTGCTCATGGAATTGCGTGTCATACGCCACGATGACGGTCACAGGCGCCTGGCGCGTCTTCTCCTGGTTGCCGGCCGACATGCACGGGACCAGGCGTTCCTTAGCAGCCGCGCTCTTGACGAACACGAAGCGGGCCGGCGTGCTGTTGGCGGCGGTCGGGCCGTATTTGACGGTGTCGTACAGCGTGTTCAGCAGTTCGTCATCGACCGGCTTGTCCAGCCACACGCTGTGGGTGCGGGCTTCGTGGAACAGTTGGTCCAGTGCGGACGGTTCAAGCGTGGGCATTGCTGCGTGCTCCAGAATAAAGGCAAGGAGCGCATTGTAAGGCCGCTCGACGTTTCCGTCAGGCGGTGCCTGCCTGCCCCGGCACCGATCGCTACCTTGCCGCGACACCACCCTGGCCACAACGGTAGCAACGGCACGTCAGCGCGCGTTCAATGGCGCTTATCACGCAAGGCGATTTAAATCGATATCGCTTTAATCACCCAAAACAAACTACAGAAAAACGGACTTTACATCCGCTTCCTGACGAACTACTTTTCTCGACATTGATTTAACGGCGGGCCAATGCATCACGCCACACGCACTTCGAAACCCTTCGAAGCGCGTTGCAGACATGCGCGCCTGCGTTTTTCGGCGCGCGTGCCACCCTGGCGCAAACGCCTAGCCACGGCCGTTCTTGCCAACCACGCCTGTTCAATTGGAAGCCACGCGCCTCCAGGGGATCGCTTTATCTTCTGAATTGATTTTGTAGTAATTACGCCTGCCACAAGCAGGAATGGAAATATTCGGCTTGCGCTTTCCACAAATTACAAAACGCGATCCGAATATGGAGCCTCGCTTAAAACCCTGCGTTTTAGGCGACGGCGTTTATCACCTTGAAGAAGGGTCATTATCGTCATGAAGAAATCCAGGTTTTTGACCAGCGATTTTGCAGGACACCCCAAAACCCTCGGGGCCGCGCTTGCGGCGGCGGCGCTGTCGGCCGTGCTGCTGGCCGGCTGCGGCGGCGATGATTCGCCCACGGCCAGCTCGGGAGGCCTGGCCGCCAACGCCGGCGCGGCGACCACCCAGCCGGTGACGGCCGCGGACCAGCCGCTGGTCGACAACACCATCTACGGCACCGGCCCCAACGACGCCCTGCCGCCCAACAATATCGATGAGACGGCCGCCGTGACCCACCACAAGGTGACGGTCAACGGCCAGAGCGTCAGCTACACGGCCACTGCCGGCCACCTGACGACGATCGACCCCGTCACATCGCAGCCCAACGCGAAAATGTTCTACGTGGCCTACACGCAGGACAATCCCGATCCGTCGAAGCCGCGCCCCGTGACCTTCTTCTACAACGGCGGCCCCGGTTCGTCGTCGGTCTACCTACTGCTTGGCTCGTTCGGGCCGAGGCGCCTGCAGTCATCGTTCCCGAACTTCACGCCGCCCGCGCCGTACAAGCTGCTCGACAACCCGGACAGCCTGCTCGACCGCTCCGACCTCGTGTTCATCAACCCGGTCGGCACCGGCTACTCGGCGGCAATCTCCCCCGCCAAGAACAAGGACTTCTGGGGCGTGGACCAGGACGCCAAGTCGATCGACCGCTTCATCCAGCGCTACCTGACCAAGTACTCGCGCTGGGATTCGCCGAAGTTCCTGTTTGGCGAATCGTACGGGACGCCACGCAGCGCGGTGACGTCGTGGAAGCTGCATGAGGACGGCATCGAGCTGAACGGGATCGTGCTGCAATCGTCGATCCTTGACTACTCGAATGCGCTCGCCGCCACCGGCACATTCCCGACGCTCGCCGCCGACGCGTTCTACTGGAAGAAGACGACGCTCAATCCGCAGCCGACCGACCTCGACAGCTACATGGCACAAGCGCGCAACTACGCGGACAACACGCTCGCACCGCTCGCCCAGGCGCCCAACCCGCAGGACGGCGGCCTGGTCAACGTGCGCCTGAACCTGAACCTGTCCGCCGCGCAGCAGATGGGCTCGTACATCGGCACCGATCCGCTCGCGCTGATCCAGACCTTCGGCAACCCGGCGGCGCTCGGCAACGTGCCGTCGCAAAACAACAACCCGCCGCTCACGTTCTTCCTGTCGCTGGTGCCGGGCATCCAGATCGGCCAGTACGACGGTCGCGCGAACTACACGGGTCTGGGCATCGCGCCGTTCATCAACCCGAACTCGGGCGGCAACGATCCGTCGATCAACAACGTCAGCGGGGCGTACACGGTGTTGTGGAACAACTACCTGAATACCGAGTTGAAGTACACGTCGACGTCGTCGTTCCTTGACCTGAACGACCTGGTCTTCAACAACTGGGACTTCAGCCATACCGACCCAACGGGCGCGAACCGAGGCGGCGGCAACACGCTGTACACGGCGGGCGACCTGGCCTCGACGATGAGCCTGAACCCGGACCTGAAGGTGCTGTCGGCCAACGGCTACTACGATGCGGTGACGCCGTTCCACCAGACCGAGCTGACGCTGCAGCAAATGCCGCTCGATCCGACCATCAAGGCGAAGAACCTGACGATCAAGAACTACCCGTCGGGCCACATGATCTATCTGAACGATGCGTCGCGTACGGCGATGAAGGGCGACCTCGCCTCGTTCTACGATGGCGTGATGGCGAACCGTGCGGCCCTGATGCGGGTGCAGAGCCTGCAGCGCCCGCCCGGTGGGCCGAAGAAGTAATCGCCTGAAAGTGGAATGACAACCTGCCCGGTTCGCGCCGGGCAGTTTTCATTTGGGGCGGCCGCTCAGGCCATGTCGTCTGCGCGATGCCCCGCAGGCTTCGCGTCGGCACGCGTGAGCCACAGCACGCCCGCCAGGATCAGCGCCCCGCCGATCATCTGCGTGGTGCCGATCGACTCGCCCAGCAGCAACGCGGCCAGCACCACGGTCACCACCGGCTCCAGCGTGGACAGCATCGACGCCTGCGCCGCCCCCAGCTTCTGCAGGCCGGCGAAGAAGGCCAGGATGGCCACCACGGTCGACAGGCCAGCAATCGCCAGCGAGGCGGCCCAGCCGGCAACCGTGCCCGGGAACTGCGCCGGCACGCCGGCCACAGCCATGCCCGCGTAGACCACCGCTGCCGCCGTGCAGATCACCGTCGTGCACGCCAGCGGATCGACTCCGCGCGTGACGCGCGCGCCCACCGTGATGTAGATCGAATAGATCACCGCCGACGATACGCCCAGCAGCACACCGAGCGCACTGCCGCCCGACAGGCCTGCCCCGCCCACGGTCAGCCCGGCGCCGACCGAGCACAGCACCAGCGCCACCAGCGCCGCGGGCGTCAGACGTTCATGCAGAAACACGGCGGCCAGCACCGTCACGAACATCGGATACAGATACAGGAGCAACGCCACCAGGCTTGCCGGTGCGTAGTTCAGGGCCGTGAAGAACGTGAACGACTGGCCCGCATAGCCGATCCCGCCCATGGCCGCCAGCCCCGCCACCCGCGACCACGGCGGGATGCCGATCCGGCGCACCCGCATCACCACCATCAGCGCCACGGCAGCCAGGCTGAAGCGCACCGCCAGCAGGCCGATCACGTTGGCGCCGGAGGCATAGGCGTAGTGGGTGAAGATCGCCATGGCGCCGAACGACGCGGCGGAAATGGCGATCAGCAGCACGCCAAGAAGTTTGTCGGCGGCACGTGCGGTCAGGCTGGCTTGAGCGGCGGGCTGTCTCATGGAATGCGGCGATGGATCGCCGTCTTGGGAAAAGGAGGCGGCCATTGTAGCGTTGGCGCCGCCCGGGGCCGGCAACGGGCAGGCGGCCATGCCGGTACAATCGCGGGATCATGTTCAATCCCACCCGCGACGAAGTTCGCCAGTTTTTCTGCGGCGCCTGGCGCAAGCATCGCCAGGCTGAAATCCTCACGCCGCTCGAAGCCATGGCGGTCGACTGGATGCAGCAGCATCCCGAATACCACGACACCCTGGACGCCGGCGACGAGGCCCTCGCCCGTGACTACACGCCCGAGAGCGGCCAGAGCAACCCGTTCCTGCACCTGTCGATGCACCTGTCGATCAGCGAGCAGGTGTCGGTGGACCAGCCGCGCGGCATCCGCGCCGCGTACGAGGCGCTGGCCCAGCGGCTCGATTCGCCGCACGAGGCGCAGCATCAGGTGATGGAATGCCTCGGCCAGATGCTGTGGACGGCCCAACGCACCGGTCTGCCGCCAGACGGCGAGGCGTATATCGAATGCGTGCGCAAGCGCGCTACTGCCCGCTAACGTTCCGCCACCATCTGCCCAATAAAAAACCGCTCCGAGGAGCGGTTTTCTTTTGCCTGCGCAGGCAGCTTACTTCTTCTGCACCAGCGAGCCGGGCAGCGACTCGACGTAGGCGGCGATGTCCTTGAGTTCCGCCTGCGTGAACGGACGCGGCTTGCCGTCGGCGCCGGCGGTGGCCGGGTTGGCGTTCACCTGGCCGGCCATGATGGCATTGCTGCGACCCATCAGCGGGTTGTTGCTGGTCTGGTAGGCCAGCAGCGCGTGGTAGATGTAGTCGCCGTGCTGGCCGGCGAGCTTCGGGTAGTCCGGCGAGATCGGGGCATTCAGGCCAGCGCCGTGGCAGGCCACGCAACCGCCCTTCTCCACCAGCTGCTTGCCCTTCTCCAAATCAGCCGCCTGAACCGAGACGGCAGCGCCCAGCACCAACGCGCCCAGACCGAGCGAGATCTTCTTCATATTCGTCCTCGTCACTTCAGGGGGTTGTTGGGCGTGGCGGCGGTCTGCGCCGAGTAGTACGCGGCGAGATCGGCGATGTCCTGGTCGGTGAGCGACCCGGCGATGGCACGCATGGTCGGGTGCTTGCGGTCGCCCTTCTGGTAGGCGTGCAACGCGCTTTCGATGTACTTGGCGTTCTGGCCGCCCAGGTAGGGCACGCGATACACCTCGGGGAATGACGCCTTGTAGTCGGGGATGGCATGGCACCCGACGCACATCGCAACCTTGGTCTTGGCGGCGTCGGCATTGCCCTGGATGTCGGCGGCAAACGCCGACGCAGCCAACGCGCCCAATGCCACCATGGTGAGGATCTTTTTCATCGTTCTTAAGCGTGGAGTTCAGAATCCTGCTCGCCCCGCCCGCTCTACCATCGGCCGGCTGTCTCTCTAGGGCGCCTTCACCGGCTGCTGGCGCTACTTGCAAGAGGCCATAAGACGGTCGTTTGAGGTGCGTCAAACCGGCGCATTGTACCGCACGGATTTTTTTTCAGTCCAGTTAGGGGTCCCGTGACTTGACAGGGGCCAATGCCCCAGCGTCGGGCGGCCGAACGCCCCCGTGTACGCCCGGCGTCAAACGCCCAAACTCTCTTATACTGGCCGTTTCCGA
Organism: uncultured Ralstonia sp.; assembly: GCA_913056305.1. Classification (GTDB taxonomy): domain Bacteria; phylum Pseudomonadota; class Gammaproteobacteria; order Burkholderiales; family Burkholderiaceae; genus Ralstonia. The sequence goes on along the minus strand of CAJXMR010000110.1, from coordinate 3,494 downwards.
TTCCATTTACCGTCCAGTAGGCTTTCCCGATGAATCCCACCACGACGTCCAACGGGGCCGCCCGGGCCGCCCGCTTCGAAGGCTCCGAGCAGTACGTTGCCACCGACGACCTCAAGCTCGCCGTCAACGCCGCCATGACGCTGCAGCGCCCGCTGCTGATCAAGGGCGAGCCGGGCACGGGCAAGACCATGCTGGCCGAGGAAGTGGCTGCCGCGCTGGGCATGCCGCTGCTGCAGTGGCACGTGAAATCGACCACCAAGGCGCAGCAGGGCCTGTATGAATACGACGCCGTCTCGCGCCTGCGCGACTCGCAACTGGGCGACGACAAGGTCCACGACATCCGCAACTACATCGTCAAGGGCGTGCTGTGGCAGGCCTTCGAGGCCGACCAGCAAGTCGTGCTGCTGATCGACGAGATCGACAAGGCCGACATCGAATTCCCCAACGACCTGCTGCGCGAGCTCGATCGCATGGAGTTCTACGTGTACGAGACGCGCGAGACCATCCGTGCGAAGCACCGGCCGCTGGTGATCATCACGTCGAACAACGAGAAGGAGCTGCCGGACGCCTTCCTGCGCCGCTGCTTCTTCCACTACATCAAGTTTCCGGATGCGCAGACGATGCAGGCGATCGTCGACGTGCACTATCCCGGCATCAAGCCGGCACTGATCACCGCCGCGCTCGATGCGTTCTACGAGATGCGCAACCTGCCGGGCCTGAAGAAGAAGCCGTCCACTTCCGAACTGATCGACTGGCTCAAGCTGCTGCTGGCCGAGGACATCCCGCCCGAGACGCTGCGCAGCCAGGACAAGAACGCCGCCATCCCGCCGCTGCACGGCGCGCTGCTCAAGAACGAGCAGGACGTGCACCTGTTCGAGCGCCTCGTGTTCATGAACCGCGCCAACCGCTGAGCGAGGCCGGTCTATGTCGCGTTTCATCGAACCCGTCACCCTGTCCGGGCAGCACGCCTGGCTGGAGCCGCTGGGCCGCGAGCACGAAGACGAGGTGCGCGCCGCCGCCGCGGACGGCGAGCTGTGGAAGCTCTGGTACACCTCGGTGCCGTCGCCGGAGAAGACTGGCGCCTGGCTCGACATCGCCCTCGACATGCGCGAGCGGCTGGACGCCATGCCCTTCGTGATCCGCGACGTGCACGACGGAAAGCCCGGCAAGGTGGTCGGCTCCACGCGTCTGTTCAATGTGGATGCGGCCAACAAGCGGCTGGAGATCGGCCACACGTGGTACGCGAAATCCGTGCAGCGCACCGCCGTCAACACCGAATGCAAGCTGTTGCTGCTCACGCACGCGTTCGAGACGCTGGGCTGCATTGCGGTGGAGTTCCGCACGCACTGGATGAACCACCAGAGCCGCGCCGCCATCGCCCGCCTGGGCGCCAAGCAGGACGGCGTGCTGCGCAATCACCAGCGCATGCCGGACGGCAGCTTCCGCGACACGGTGGTGTTCTCCATCATCGAATCCGAGTGGCTGACGGTGAAACGCCACCTGCAATACAAGCTGGAGCAGCCGCGCGATTGAAGCGCAGGAGACCGCCATGCTGATCGATTTCTTCTTCACCCTGCGGCACGCCAAGCTGCCGGTCTCGGTTAAGGAATACCTGACGCTGCTCGAAGGGCTCAAGCAGCAGGTCATCGCGCCGTCGCTCGACGAGTTCTACTTCCTCTCCCGCATGACGCTGGTGAAGGACGAGAAGCACTACGACAAGTTCGACCAGGCTTTCGGCGCCTACTTCAAGGGCGTGGAAGGCGCGGTCGACTGGCGCGCGGACATTCCGCTGGACTGGCTGACCAAGAAGCTCGAGCGTGAATTGACGCCCGAAGAAAAAGCCAAGATCGAGGCCATGGGCGGCCTCGACAAGCTGATGGAGCGCCTGAAGGAGCTGCTGGGCGAGCAACACGAGCGCCACGAAGGCGGCAACAAGTGGATCGGCACCGGCGGCACCTCGCCGTTCGGGCATGGCGGCTACAACCCAGAGGGCATCCGCATCGGCGGGCCGTCCAAGGGCAACCGCACGGCGGTCAAGGTGTGGGAAGCGCGCGCGTATCGGGACTACGACGACACCGTCGAACTCGGCACCCGCAACATCAAGGTCGCGCTGCGCCGCCTGCGCAAGTTCGCCCGTGATGGCGCCGACATCGAGCTGGACTTGGACGACACCATCCACTCCACCGCCGCCAACGCCGGCCTGCTCGATATCAAGATGCGCCCCGAGCGGCACAACAACGTCAAGGTGCTGATGCTGATGGACGTGGGCGGCTCGATGGACGACCACATCAAGCGCGTGGAAGAACTCTTCTCCGCCGCCAAAACCGAGTTCAAGCACCTCGAGTATTACTACTTCCACAACTGCGTCTACGAATGGCTGTGGAAGAACAACCGCCGCCGTCATGCGGAGCGGTTCTCCACCTGGGACGTTATCCGCAAATACCCGCCCGACTACAAACTGATCTTCGTGGGCGATGCGACCATGAGCCCGTACGAAATCCTGCAGGCGGGCGGCTCGGTCGAATACAACAACGCCGAAGCGGGCGCCACGTGGCTCAAGCGCCTGATCGAACAGTTCCCGAAGTTCGTCTGGCTCAACCCCGAGCCGGAGGGCCTGTGGGAGTACCGCCAGTCCATCTCGGTCATCAATCAGATCGTTAAGACGCGGATGTATCCGGTGACGATTGCCGGGTTGGAATCGGCGATGCGGTTGTTATCCAAGTAACGCGCCTCCTCTCGTTTCTCCGGGCATGGACGCGGCGATTACCTGACGCGTAATCGACACCATCCACGGTGGCGCCGAAGATGAAGCCATCCAGCGCATGATCCGTCACCGCGCTGGGCAAGCGCCCCACTTCGAACGGAGAAACGTCATGACATCCACCCAACTCGCCGCCAACGACACGCTCGCCGATACGCTGGTCGACCGTTACATCGCCGCATGGAACGCAACAGACGCTGCGCAACGCCGCGCGCTCGTCGCGCAAACCTGGACTGAGAGCGCCACGTATGTCGATCCGCTGATGCAGGGCGCCGGCCATGACGGCATCGAGGCGCTCATTGCGGGCGTGCAGGCCAAGTTCCCGGGTTTCCGCTTTGCGCGCGACGGCGGCGCGGATGTGGTGCAGGACACGATCCGCTTCCGATGGACGCTCGGCCCCGATGGACAGGCGCTGGTCAAGGGCACCGACTTCGTGCGCCTTGAAGGTGGCCGCATGCAGGCGGTGACCGGCTTCATCGATCAAATGCCAGGCATGGGCGACGCCGCCTGAGTGCGCCTCCAAACAAAAGCAAACGCCCCGCAAATCGGGGCGTTTTGCATGGGACGGCGCGCAGCACCGATCAGATCGACAGCGCGTCTTCCTGGCCGGCGTTGGCACTGCGCAAACCGTCGGCCCAGCCCTTGGTCGGCAGCTTGAGCGAGGCCTGCAGCGCGGCGGCCCGCGTCTGCACATCTTCCCAACTGACGTGCAGCGGCGGCCCATTGAACGCCA
>CAJXMR010000109.1 GCA_913056305.1 uncultured Ralstonia sp. | reverse complement strand
TCCGTGCGCCTGCGCGTGTACGAGCGCGGCGCGGGGGAGACGCTCGCCTGTGGCACCGGCGCGTGCGCAGCGGTGGTGGCCGGCATCCGCCGCGGCCTGCTCGATTCACCCGTCAAGGTGGCCACGCATGGCGGCGACCTGACCATCGCGTGGGCGGGCGATGGCCAGCCGGTCATGATGACGGGCCCCGCCACGACCGTGTTTGAAGGCACGCTGGATCTGGATGCGCTCAAGCTGACCGCTGCCCACTAGGCGCGCGGGAACTGCCCATTCGCCTGTCTGAACAACAAGGAGACACCGTGGCATCCAACGGCAAGAACCCCATCGACGACTGGTATTTCGACGGCAGCAGCAAGTTCAAGATCGCCAAGTTCGATCCTGCCGCCAAACCGTGCACCACGGGCAGCAAGGCGGGTGACCTGGCGCGGCTGGCCGAACTGTCTGCGCGCATTGAGGCGCTGCAGGACATCTTCTATGCCGAGCACCGCCGCAAGCTGCTGGTCGTGCTGCAGGGCATGGATACTGCGGGCAAGGATGGCACCGTACGCACCGTATTCCGTGCGCTCGACCCGCTCGGCCTGCGCGTGGTGGGCTTCAAGGTGCCCACGCCGCTGGAGTTGGCGCATGACTTCCTGTGGCGGATCCATGCGGAGGTGCCGGCCGCAGGCGAGATCGTCATCTTCAATCGCAGCCATTACGAAGATGTGCTCGTCACCCGCGTGCATGGAGACATCGATGCCGCCGAGAGCAAGCGCCGCTACGCTCACATCAATGCTTTCGAGCAGATGCTGACCGAGACCGGTACCACCATCGTCAAATGCTTTTTACATATCTCCAAGGAGGAGCAGCGCGATCGGCTGCAGATGCGTATCGACGATCCGCAGAAGCACTGGAAGCTCGGGATGGCGGACATTGAAGAACGCAAGTTCTGGGAAGACTACATGGCCGCCTACGAAGACGCGATCAATGCCACAGCCACCCCGCACGCGCCGTGGCACATCATTCCGGCGAACTCCAAGTCGCATCGCAGCCTGATGGTGGCGGAGATTCTGCTGCAGGTGATGGAGCGGTTGCAGCCGGAATATCCGGTGGGGAATCCGGCGTTCTTGGGGTTGAAGATCGAATAGGGTGGTGGTTTGCGGCTCTTGCGCTGATGGTGCATCCCTCGCATCGGCCGCGGCAGGAGGATGAGCCACAAAAAACAAAACCCCGGCGAACAACATCCACCGGGGTTTTTTTACGCGGCAAAAACTCAGATCGCGCTAACGCCGTACTTATCCCGATAAGCAGCAGCCTTTTCCCGATACCCAGCCAGCGCCGGGTCGCCCGCGTTATCCAGATACCCCAGCAAATCATCCAGATTCGCAATCGACACCACCGGCATGCCGTACTGCGCCTGCACATCCTGCACCGCAGAGCGCTCGCCGATATCCACGGCGTTGCCGCTGCGCTCCATCCGATCCATCAGGATCAGCACAGCAGCCGGGGTCGCGCCGGCGGCGCGAATCAGCTCGACGGACTCGCGCACCGAGGTGCCGGCAGAGATCACGTCATCGACGATCACCACCCGGCCCTGCAGCTTCGCGCCGACCAGGCTGCCGCCTTCGCCGTGGTCCTTGGCTTCCTTGCGGTTGTACGCAAAGCCCACATTCCGGCCCAGGCCCGCCAAGGCTACGGCGGTGGCCGACGCGAGCGTGATGCCCTTGTAGGCCGGCCCGAACAGCATGTCGAACTCGACACCCGAGTCCAGCAGGGTTTTCGCATAGAATTGCGCGACTTGGCCCAGCAGCGCGCCGTCACTGAACTTGCCGGCGTTGAAGAAGTAGGGCGACGTCCGCCCCGCCTTGGTCACGAATTCCCCGAACGACAGCACGCCGGCTTGCACCGCAAAGCGGATGAAGGATTGGCGCAACTCGCTGTTTTGGCTCATCTTTTTTCTCTGGTCTGCAAAAAAGTCCCGCCATGTTACGCATCATTTCCGCCAACCTCAACGGCGTCCGCTCCGCCGCCAGCAAGGGCTTCTTCGAGTGGATGGGCAAGCAGGACGCCGATTTCGTCTGCGTGCAGGAGCTGAAATGCGCGCAAGACGACATGACGCCCGAGTTCCTGGCCCCCCACGGCTACCACGGCGTGTTCCAGCATGCCGTCAAGAAGGGCTACAGCGGCGCCGGCCTGTACACGCGCCACAAGCCGGATGACGTGATCATCGGCTTCGATGGCGGCGAGTTCGACGCCGAAGGCCGCTACGTCGAGGCCCGCTACGGCAAGCTGTCGATCATCTCGGTCTACGTGCCGTCGGGCTCCAGCGGCGAAGAGCGCCAGCAGGCCAAGTTCCGCTTCATGGCGCTGTTCATGCAGCACCTGAAAGACCTGCGCCACGAGAAGGGCCGCGAGGTCGTCCTGTGCGGCGACGTCAACATCGTGCACAAGGAAATCGACATCAAGAACTGGAAGGGCAACCAGAAGAACTCCGGCTGCCTGCCCGAAGAGCGCGCCTGGCTGACCCAACTGTTCGACGAGGTCGGCTACGTGGATGTGTTCCGCACGCTGGACCCGCGCCCCGAGCAGTACACGTGGTGGAGCAACCGCGGCCAGGCGTACGCAAAGAACGTCGGGTGGCGCATCGATTACCAGATCGCCACGCCGGGCATCGCCGCCACCGCGCGCCGCACGTCCGTCTTCAAGGACATCAAGTTCAGCGATCATGCGCCGCTGACGGTCGACTACGACACCAAGCCGCACTGGTAGGCACTGGTAAGCGACAAGAAGAGCACTTTATTGCGCTGCCGCAGAAATTTCTTCCGCAGCCGCTACAATCCAAAACTCACGCGCCGGCACTGGGCTGGCGCTGTGTTTTGCCCACAGTTTTTTAGCGAGATCGCCATGGCATTCAAGGTTTTCGTCGACGGTCAGGAAGGCACCACCGGCCTTCGCCTGCTCGACTATCTGTCGCAACGCGACGATATCGAACTCCTGCGCATCGCCGAAGACAAGCGCAAGGATTCGGCCGAGCGCGCCAAATTCCTCAACGCCGCCGATGTCGCTTTCCTGTGCCTGCCGGACGTCGCCTCGCGCGAGGCCGTCTCGCTGGTCACCAACCCGAACACCTGCATCATCGACGCCAGCACCGCGTTCCGCACGTCGGACGACTGGGTCTACGGTTTGCCGGAACTGGACAAGGGCCAGCGTGAGCGCCTGCGCAACACCAAGCGCATCGCCGTGCCGGGCTGCCACGCCAGCGCCTTCGTGCTGCTGATGCGTCCGCTGGTGGAAGCGGGCATTGTTCCGGCCGATTATCCGGTCACCGCGTTCTCGCTCACCGGCTACAGCGGCGGCGGTAAGCAGATGATCGCCGACTACCTCGCCGCCAATAACCCGAAGCTCGACAGCCCGCGCCCGTACGCGCTGGCGCTGGCGCACAAGCACCTGCCGGAGATGCGCGTGCAAGCCAAGCTGAGCCTGCCGCCGATCTTCACGCCGGTGGTCGGCAACTTCCTCAAGGGCCTGGCCGTGACGATCGGCCTGCATCCGCAGCATCTGGCACGCAAGGTGAGCCCGGCGGACATCGCCAAGGTGCTGGCCGACTACTACCAGGGCGAGCAGTTCATCCGCGTGGCCCCGGCCGATAACGTCGAGACGCTGGATAACGGCTTCTTCGACGTGCAGGGCGCCAACGACACCAACCGCGCCGACCTGTTCGTGTTCGGCTCGGACGAGCGCATGGTCGTCACCGCGCGCCTGGACAACCTGGGCAAGGGCGCGGCCGGCGCCGCGGTGCAATGCATGAACGTGCACCTGGGCGTGGACGAGGCGACCAGCCTGCACGTGGAAGCGCCGATTCCCGCAGAAGGCGCCGAGCATGCCGTGCGCCAGGCGACGCCGGACTTCGCGAGCTGATCGCAGCAAGCAGGATCGCTGAGACGAAAAACGCGCCCGAGGGGCGCGTTTTTCTTTGGGTGCCTCGTCATGTGACGAAGCTACTTGCAATACTTGGGATCGCGGTCTTGACCACAGACGTAGGCGTCCGCGGTCATCAGGTAGTCGTGCCTGAATGACCCGCCAATCTTCGCGTCCAGATCTAGCGCCATCCGGAAATACTTGTACGCTTCCTTTTGGTCGCCAGCCTCCATCGCGGAATGCCCCATGTCGTCATACATGATGGCTTCGAGGTGCATGATGCCCTCGGGGTCCAGCCGCGCAGTGCGAGAGGCGGCAATGAACGACTGCATCTCTGGATAAGAACCACCCCACCGTGGAGTCAGGGTCAGCATGTAGCGGTCTCGTACTAGACGATTCTTCGGGTTGATCTTGTTGGCTTGATCAAAGAGCGCACGTGAGGCGACTTGATCGCCCTGGAAAAGAGAAACGCCCATCAGATGAAAGATCGCCAGCATCGGCTTGGCAGCGAGTACTTTCGCGCGTTGCAGCTCAGGCTTGGCCGCCTCAAGCAATCGGGCCCGCGAATCGAGTCTTTCGTTGGATAGCTCCGCGATGCCTTGTCCGTTTTGGGCATCGAGTGCCGCACGACGGAGGTAGATTCCCCAGCCAAGGTGGGCCGCATACGAGTTCGGTGACGATTTCACCCAGTCCTGCATGGCAGCGATTTGTTGTGGCGTCAGACGATAAAACGGTGCGAAGGCGTTCCGTAGCGAAATCTCATCAAGGCGCCCCGACTCATAATCCTTCTGCAGCCCGTTGAGCTTGGTATCCAGGCGCTGATACTGCCGGGCATCCAGCGCTGAGAGGATTTCCGGATCATTCGCATGCGCGCTGAATGGCATGGCGATCAGCAAGCCTAGTAGCAGGTGGGTCCAAAACGACCCGCGCCTCGAATGTGTCCTTGAAGACGTCATGGATTTCGCCGTGAAATGGAGGATAACAAGCGCATTCTATATGCCGCTTGGGGCACATCGGCGGCGCTTGCCGTAACGGGCTAAGCCGCCGCCAAGATGCCGGGCGGCGACTTGCCATCATGCTCAGTGGTTCTGCCCCGTCGCCGGGATGTTGAACAGCATTCCCCCGCCGGCGTTGCCGCCCGCCATCACACTCGGCGTCACGCCATTCCACTTCTCGATGGCAGCACGCTCCAGCTTCAGGCGTTCCCACGCCAGCAGACGGTCATCCAGCGACGAGGCCAGCGCGCGGTTGGCCGCGGCTTCGCCCTCGGCAATCGCCACGCGCTTCTTGGCCTCGGCCTGGGCGGAACGCACTTCGTTTTCGGTGCGGATCGCGTCCTGGATGGCCTTGGTCTTGGCGCTCACGGCATCGAGCAACGCACGCGGCGGACGCAGCGAGCCGACAATGCCGAACTGCTTGATCGACACGCCCAGCGGCGTCAGGCGCGTATCCAACTCCTTGGTCAGGCGCGCAACGAACTCTTCCTTCTTCGCGCCGTTCACATCGTCGAAGTTGTATTCCGACGCGATGGCGACGATCACGTTGCGGGCCGTGTCGCGCAGGTAGCCGTGCGTGAAGGCGTCGATACGATCGGCGCGGAAGTTGGTGTAGAACTCCGGCACCTTGTAGCGATCGAGCTGGTACGACACCGCCACGTCCACGTTCACCGGCACGGCGTCCTTGGTGTTGAAGGTCAGCTCTTCGTTGACGGGGCGGCCTTCATTGAGGTCCTGGGTCCAGATCACGCGCTGCACGTAGGTCGGGTACTGGATGATGACCGTCTGCACCGGGTTGTAGAACACGAAGCCGGTGACCACGTTCTCGCGCGTGATGCCGCGATCGACCAGCCGGTTGATCTTGATGCCGGTGTAGCCGGGCGGAATGATCTGCCAGCTCAGCAGGAACGTCCGCACGATCACCAGCGCCGCCAGGGCGCCAAAGACGACCGCGAGCAGTTTGATCGGCAGCTTGCTCGCCGTGACTTGAGGCATGAGGGTTCCCCTTGTAGTTGTACTGAGTACGGAGGTGTTGGCTGGCGGGGCGGGCGATGCAACGCCCGCTGCTGGCGCAGGAATCGTCAGCGATTCCCGTCAGGGATGGCCGCGCCCGGTGGGCGGGTGGTGGCAAGCGAGCTTGGCCACAGTGATGAGGCGGTGAGCGTCAATACGACCGAGGTGGCGCATTGCAAAGCCCGGATGTTGCGATGCAGCAAGTATAGGCCGCCGCCAAGTTTTTGCTGCCCCCCGGAAGCACTAGAGCGGTGACTCGAATGCCCCGGTCGCGGGCGCCGTTACGCGTCGCCGGGGTGGATGCGGGCGGGGTTCCAGCCGAGCGCGTTGTAGACGTGGTAGCGCGCGATGCCGATCCACTCGTGCAGCGCGAAGTCGGTCAGCGCAAAGTTGTACGCCATCGGCACGGGGGAGGCGGTGGCCTGCAGGTCGTCGGCGCGCACCGGGATCGGCGTCATGCCGAAGTGCGTGAAATACAGCAGGCTGCGCCGCAGGTGGATGGCCGACGACACCAGCAGCGTGCGCTCCGGCCCGTACTGCGCGAGCACCGCGCGCGAGAACTGGGCGTTCTGCCACGTGTTCATGCTCTTCGGTTCCATCAGCAGGTCGCCCGCGTCGATGCCGAGCGCGATGAGCTCGCGGCGATAGACCGTCGCCTCGGGCTCGCCGTGGTGGCGCGCGTCGCCGCCGCTCACCAGGATCTTGCAGTCGGCGCCGGTCCCTGCCCCGGCCTTCCGGCACGCTTGGTACAGCTGCGCGGCTTCCACCAGGCGCGGGTAGGAGAACACGCCCGGCTCCACGGTCTTGCCGATGCGGAACGTGCCCGCACCCAGCAGCACGATGGCGTTGCGCGCGCCCCAGGCAATCTGCGGCTCGACCTCGAACGGCTTTTCCAGGGAATCGAGCAGCCACGCGGGCACCGGCCCGCAGCCGATCGCCAGGAACAGCACCAGCGACACGCCGCCCAGCGAGCGCGCGGCGCGCCTGCGTCCGCGGCCCGCAAACACCACGGCCACGATGATCAGTACAAACAGCACAGCCAAGCTCATGCGGGGGCCTCCTCTTCGACGGCGCATGCGGGATGGGATGCCATCGTAAAGAGGAATGGGCGCGCGCGCGACCCGTCGTCTTACGGGGTGGTTGCGGGCGGAGGGCTGTCGGACGGCGGTGGCGCGGGCGGCTTGCTGTCCGTGCTGGAGGTGTCGGCGTCTTTTTGCTGTTGCTGGCGAATCCGGCCTGGGCCGCGACCGCCGCCTGCGCGGTTGGCTGGAGCGGCCTTGGTCTGCCGCAGGTCCTTGTTGATCGACTCCACCGTGCGTGGCGGCGGGGTCATGTGGGCGAAGTTGCTTTGGATGTTGCGCAGGGCTTCGTTGTCGGCGGCGGGGGCGGTGGGGGCGGAAGCGGCTTGCGCGAAGGCTGGCGGCGGCAGCGCTGCCAAGAGGGCAGCGGCGCACGCCAGGGGAAGCAGGATGTCGCGGGGCATGGGCATCTCACAATCGGCCGCGTGGGCGGCGTGGGTGATTGTGGCGCAGCAGGGCTCCGAGGAGTTTGAGGATTGTGTTGCCGGAAATTACGGCTTGGGGTCTGCTTGGACGGCCGGTTTTCGGGCGGCATCCTGTTTGACCTGCGCGGCCAGTCGCCGACGGATGCGGCTGCCCCAGCGATCCCGTCGCGACTGTTTGCTCAGTGTGAGGAAGATGCCCAAGGGCGCATCCGCATTTTTGCGCCATCTGCGCGGCAGGGCGCTTTTTACGCGCATTTCGGCCGCGGTCAGTTGGTCGACGTTTTGCGCCGTGGTCGAGGTGCGTAGGCGGTTGTCCTGTCTTCGGCGCTCGGCACGCATGTCGAATCGCTTGTTCTTGCGAATGGTTTTGCGCGAACCCTTGTCGCTCTCGCCATAGGTATTCCGTCGATCCTTCAGATAGCTCAAGCGTTTCTTTTCTTGCGGCGTCTTCTTGTGCATGACGATGGCCATCGCGTCGTTTCGGGCGTTGGAGTTTCTGCGGAAAACCGAATATGCACCGCAACGCATTGCCCTGCAATCCGATGTCGCGGCGCGTCTACCGTTGGTGGAGTGGCGCACGGTGCGCCGATCGAAATTCAGATTTGTACGTTTGCCCCGGCAACCCCGCCCCCGCTACACTCCCACCCGTTCGTCAAAACAATGACGACCGGGGCTGGAACCCCCGTTCACGAAACGCCGGGCAATAACCATTCAAGGTTTTTGTCCCGCCGCCGTTCGCCCCTATGGGCGAGCCTCGGCGGGTACGGCGCAAGCCGTGCCGGTCTTTGGTGTTTCTGACGGTGTTCCAGCCCGCCTTGGCTCGCCCACCCGCATGCAACGTGCGGGTGGCGCGTTCCTCCCTGTGGCACTGGAGACCGAACGATGACGCATTCCATCCCCGATTCCCGTACCAACCGGCGGCACGAGGCCCACGCGCAGGCCGTGGCCGCGCTGGCGCAGTGCAGCCTGATGCTGACGATGATTCGTCACGAGGGGTTTGAGCGGTTCCACCGGCTGCCTGCCGAGCGGCAGGCCGAATACATCGATTACGTCGGTGCGCTGGCGGAGCAAGCGCGTACGGCGCTGGCCATGGCGGATGGGGTCGTCAACGCTGCGGCCTAGTCTGCAGGGCCACCGATCTTGTTGAGCAGCGCGCGCAACTGCTCGCGCTCCTCGGCGGAGAGCGCCTCCAACATCCACTCCTCGGTCGCCACGTGCGAGGCCACCAGGCTGTCGGCCAGCGCATAGCCCGCCGCCGTGAGCACGATGATGAGGCCGCGCCGGTCGTCCGGATCGGTCTGGCGGGCGATCAGGCCGCGCTTCTCCAGCCGGTCGAGCCGGTTGGTCATGGCCGAGGTCGACAGCATCATGTCCTTGGCCAGCGCCGAGGGCGAGAGCGACCCGTCGCCGCCTTGCCGGCGCAGGGTCAGCAGCACGTCGAAGCCGGCCAGGTCCAGGTCGGCGCCCGCCACGTTGGCGACCACGCCCTGGCGCAGGCGCTCGCCGGCGCGCCAGACGTCGCCGCACACGGCCATCGGGCTGGGGTCGAGGTCGGGCCGCTCGCGCCGCCATTGCGCGAGGATGCTGTCCATCGGTGCCCCTTGTGCGGGGGTGGAATCGCCTTGACCCATCGAAATTCCCGTCCTAATATTTCGACGTCAAACTATTTGACGTGGAGATGCTTGAGATCGTACCGGCTTTCTGTGGGCCGGGCAATCGGGCATCACCGTTGCCATTTCACGCGCGACATCGCGCCCGGCGCATCCAATGCCAACGTGTCGGAGAAGGAGGATTCACATGCCATTCAACCGCTTTGCCGTGATGCTGGCCACCGCGCTGGCGCCCGTCTTGTGGGGCACCACCTATATCGTCTTCACGCAGACCTTGCCCGTCGGCCATCCGCTGCTGGTGGGCGCGCTGCGCGCATTGCCGGCCGGCGTGCTGCTGATGCTGCTCGGCCCCGGCCTGCCGCCGCGCGACAAGCTGCTGCGCCTGACGCTGGTGGGGCTGGCCAACATCGGCGTGTTCTTTGCGCTGCTGTTCGTGGCGGCCTCGCGGCTGCCGGGCGGGGTGGCGGCCACCGTCATGTCGGTGCAGCCGCTGGTGGTCGGGCTGCTGGCGTGGCCACTGCTGGGGCGCCGTCCGCGCCCGGCACAGCTGGCAGCGGCGCTGGCCGGGTCGGTGGGCGTGGGGCTGCTGATCTTGGGGCCGTCGGCGCGGTTGGATGCTGTTGGCGTGGCGGCAGCGCTGGCCGCGGCGGGGTCGATGGCGATCGGCACCGTGCTGATCGAGCGCTGGGGCCGCACCGGCACGCCGCTGGCGCTGGCCGCCTGGCAGCTGGCGCTGGGTGGGTTGGTGCTGCTGCCGGTGGCGCTGCTTGTGGAAGGCCTGCCGCCCGCGCCGACGCTGCGCAATGCCGCCGGCTTCGCCTACCTGATCGTTATCGGCACGGCGCTGGGCTACTGGCTGTGGGTGCGCGGCATTGGCCTGCTCGGCGCGGATGTCACCTTCCTCTCGCTGCTCAGTCCGCTCACGGCCACGGTGCTGGGCGCGTTGCTGCTGGGCGAGTGGTTCAGCCCGGTGCAGACGGGCGGGGCGCTGCTGATCCTGGTGGCGACCATCGCGGGGATGGCGTTGTCGCGGCGGGTGCGCGTGGTGGCACCGACACGTGAGCAAAGCCCCGCAGGACCTGTGCGGTCTGCGGGGCCGGTGTGAGCGCGGGCAGCTCTGTTTGACTGACGTGGGTTGCCCAGGCTGGTGATCTTGCCTCGGCGCTCGCCGGCGGAACCTACAATCGGCTTCGTGAATGCCGGGGCAACACAACCGCAAAATCTGCAAAGCCGCCCCGGCTACATTGCGCTCCAAGGAGATTGCATGAAGCCTGAAACCCGAATCCAGTACGGCCAGCGTCTGGAGCCTGTCCTGCGCTGGCTGGCCGGCCACCCGGACGCCGACCCGGACCTGCACCAGTTGGCGGATCTGGCTTGCCTATCGCCGTACCACTTCCACCGCGTCTATCGCGCGCTGATGGGGGAAACGGTGAACGCCACGGTGCAGCGTATCCGCATGCACCGGGCCGCGGTGGCGCTGGCAGGGTCACAGGCTTCGTTGCGCGATGTGGCGCAGCGCGCCGGCTACAAGTCGGACGCTGCGTTCAACCGGGCATTCGGGGCGACCTTCGGCATCCCGCCGGGGCGCTACCGGGCAGCCCGCTCCCGCCCCGTTGACCCAGAGGAGCCAGACATGTACCCCATCAAGATCGAGACCTGCCCCGGCGCGGTGCTGGCCGTCCTGCCCCACCGCGGCAGCTATCTGGAAATCGGTCCGGTGTTCACCCGCGTGTTCATGCTTGCCGCCAGCCGTGGCCTTGCGCAGCCCACGTCCTTCGGCATCGGCGTGTATTTCGATGACCCCGAGCAGACGCCGGTCAGCCAGCTGCGCTCGATGGCCGGAGTGTCGGTGGCGCCGGACGCCGACCTGGGCGACGAAATGCAGCGCTTCGAGATCCCGGAAGGCCGCTGCGCCATCCTGACGTACACCGGGCCGTACATCGAGATGAACAAGGCCTATAACTGGATGTTTTCCCAGTGGCTGCCCAGCAGCGGCGAGGTGCCGGCGGACTTCCCCATGTTCGAGCAATACATGAACGACCCGCGCACCACGCCGCCGGCGCAACTGCAGACGCGCATCTGCCTGCCGCTGAAGTAAGCGGCCGATATTCAGTCCGACAGGCCCGCCGGGTACTGGCACGGCCAGATGTGCGCAGGCAGGTCTACTGCCGCACCATCGGCCGCATCGGCGCCTCGTCGCCGTTATCCACCGGGGCAGCGCCGAGGTATTGCATATTCGACCGGTATTCCGGCAGTTTGGCCATCGGCATGCGTAGGGCGTCGGCAAACAGCGGCAGCGTCTCCGGCAGGTGGCGCGACAGCACCACCATGCGTGTGCGCCCTGACGGGTGGGTGGAGAGGAACTGCTTCTGCTCCGCTCCACCGATCGAGCCCATCTTCTGCCACAGCGTGAGCGCGGCGCGCGGGTCGAATCCGGCGCGCGAGGCGAGGTCCATGCCGACCAGGTCGGCCTCGGTTTCCTCGGCGCGCGAGAACGCCAGCAGGTGCATCTTGGCGCCTTCGCCCAGGCCGGTGTCGCCGCGGTTGCCGAAGCCGAACAGCTGCGAGACAACGTTGGCGCCCAGGTTGGTGATCTCGCGCTGGCCGGAGCGTGCGCGGGCGTGCTCGCGCAGTGCGTGCGCGATCTCGTGGCCGAGCGCCATGGCCAGCTCGTCGTCGGTCAGCTTGAACTGCTCCACCAGCCCCGAGAACACGGCGATCTTGCCGCCGGGCATGCAGAACGCGTTGACCTGGGTCGAGCCGACCAGGTTGACCTCCCACTGCCAGTGCGCGGCGTCGGGGTTCCAGCGCGGCGCCTGCGGCGTGAGCCGCTGGACGATGGCGCGGATGCGGATCAGGTCCGGCACGTTGTCGGGCGCGAGCGCCCCCTCCTTGGCCGCGTTGTCGATCACCTGCTTGTATTCGGCCTGCGCGCGGCGCTCGATCTCGTCGGAGGGGATCACCAGCCGGATGTTGGGCGACGTGGTGATGGGCGCTTCCAGCTTCACGCCGTCGGCGGGTACCGGCAGCGGCGCGTCGGTGGCGCGGGCGCATCCAGCGTAACCGCCGGCGAGGCCGAGCAGGCAGACCAACAGCGCGAAGCGTGAGAGACGGGGCATGGGCGGGGCGGCCGGCGGGTGGTCAATCATCGTGGTGCAATAATACCGGCCACCCGCATCCGCATCACCACCTCCGCAGCATGACCTTCCACGATTACCTCGACGTGTTCCGCAACCGCCGCATCGGCGCGATGCTGCTGCTGGGCTTTGCCTCCGGCCTGCCGCTGGCGCTCACCTCGGGCACGCTGCAGGCGTGGATGACGGTGGAGGGGCTCGATATCCGCACCATCGGGCTGTTCTCGCTGGTGGGACAGGCGTACATCTTCAAGTTCCTGTGGGCGCCGCTGATGGACCGCTTCACGCCGCGGCTGCTGGGCCGGCGCCGCGGCTGGCTGGTGCTGACGCAGGTCGGGCTGGTGGCCGCCATTGCGGCCATGGCGTTCACCCCGCCGCACGCCGCGCTGTGGGCGCTGGCCGGGCTGGCGGTGCTGGTGGCGTTCCTGTCGGCGTCGCAGGACATCGTCTTTGACGCCTACAGCACCGATGCGCTGCACGCCAACGAGCGCGGCGTGGGCGCGGCGGTCAAGGTGCTCGGCTACCGGCTGGCGATGCTGGTGTCGGGCGGCCTGGCGCTGTGGCTGGCCGATCGCGTGATGGGCTGGAGCCACATGTACCTGCTGATGGCCGGGCTGATGGGGCTGGCGATCATCGCCACGCTGCGCTCGCCCGAGCCCGAGGTGGCGGCGCGTCCGCCGCGCAGCCTGCGCGAAGCGGTCGCCGGGCCGCTGAAGGATTTCTTCTCGCGGCGTGGCGCCTGGGCGCTGCTGGCGCTGATCGTGCTCTACAAGCTGGGCGACGCGTTCGCGGGCAGCCTGTCGACCGCTTTCCTGATCCGGGGCGTGGGCTTCTCCGCTGGCGAAGTGGGCATCGTTAACAAGACGCTGGGGCTGCTGGCGACCATCGTCGGTGCGCTGTATGGCGGCACGCTGATGGTCCGCCTGGGGCTGGTGCGCGCGCTGGTGTTGTTTGGCGTGCTGCAGGCGGTGTCCAACCTCGCCTACTGGGCGCTGGCCGTCACGCCGGCGCATCTGTGGAGCATGGCGGTGGCGGTCGGCATCGAGAACCTGTGCGGCGGCATGGGCACGGCGGCTTTCGTCGCGCTGCTGATGGCGCTGTGCAACCGGTCATTCTCGGCGACGCAGTATGCGCTGCTCTCCGCGCTGGCCTCGATCGGCCGCGTGTACGTCGGGCCGACCGCGGGCTACCTGGTGCAAGCCTACGGCTGGCCGACGTTCTACCTGATGACGGTGGCGTTTGCCTTCCCGGGCCTGATCGTGCTGTGGCTCATGCGCGGCACCATCGGCCACTATGAATCGGAGCAGAACGCGCGGGCCCTGGAGGCCAAGGCCGCGAAGCCGGCGTCAGCCTAGACGGTCCGAGCGATCGGCATCGCCAAAGCCGGCCAGCGGCAATGCATCATCAATGCCGCGCCCCAGCGCGATCGCCTTGAACAGCTCGCCCATTTCCGCTTCCGACAGCAGCTTCTGCACGGCGTTGGCCGCCGGCAGGAACTGCATCGGGTCGGACGGATCGAGTGTCATCAGCAGCTGCCCCACGCCCGCGCCCAGCAGGAAGCGCGCCTGGCTCGCATAGCCGAGCAGTTCCAGCCCGGCCTCCCGGCCCGCTTGGGCGACGCCCGAAAAATCGACGTGCGCGGTGATGTCCTGCAGGCCGGGCAGCCAGAACGGATCGTCGTGCGCGTGCTGGCGGTAGTGGCACATCAGCGTGCCGTCGGCGCGGTGTGCGTGGTAGTACTCGCCGGCCGGGAAACCGTAGTCGACCAGCAGTAGCAAGCCGCGCTCCAGCGCCGCGCCAGTGCTGCGGAGGAAGCCCTCGGCGGCTTCGTGCGATTCGGTGACGAAGTCGTCGGTGCCGGGCAGGGCGGCCAGCTTGGGCGGCACCTCGGCCGGGTCGGCTGCGCGCTCTTCCCATTGCAGGCCGTGCTCGGCATCGAGCGTCACGCCGCGCCGGTGCCACACGCCGCCGCGCCGCGCCCACAACGACACAGGCATCGCATCCAGCACTTCGTTGCCGACCATCACGCCGGTGAACGTCGCGGGCAGCGTGTCGTGCCAGTGGGCGAGGGCAGCCAGTTCGGGGCCCAGCGCCGCCAGGCGTTCCTGCTGGCGCTGGCGCAGTTCACCGGAAAGTTCGACGATGCCGTAGCTGTCGGGCCGCATGCCCAGCGCGTCGAGTTCGGTCAGGATGTCGGCGGCCAGCTTGCCGGTGCCGGCGCCAAATTCCAGCACGTGGCGCTGGCCCTCGGGCAGCACCGCCAGCACCTGCGCAATCTGGTGCGCCACGGTACGGCCGAAGAACGGCGTCAGCTCGGGGGCAGTGATGAAGTCGCCGCCGTCTTCCACGCGGCGGCCGAACTTGGCCGCACCGCCGCTGTAGTAGCCCAGGCCCGGCGCGTACAGCGCCAGCTCCATGTAGTGGTCGAATGGCAGCCAGCCGCCGGCGGCCGCGATGGCGTCGGCGATCACGGCGAACAGGCGCGCGGACTGCGCCTGCGCTGCTTCGTTGGGAAGCGGTAAACTCACAGTTTTGCTCATCGCCGGATTGTAAACAATGGCGCAGACGCCGACTGAATCGAACGCACCCCCGCGCATTGCCCTCGTCACGGGCGCCGGCCGCCGCGTGGGCCGCGTGATCGCCCTGGCCCTGGCCCGCCACGGCTGGGACGTGGCCGTGCATTGCCACCGCTCGCGCGCCGAGGCCGACGCCGTCGCCGCCGAGATCACCGCCATGGGCCGCCGTGCCGCCGTGCTGCAGGCCGACCTGTCGGATGAAGCCGCCGCCGGCCGCCTGATCAGCGATTGCACCGCTGCACTGGGTACGCCCACCTGCCTGGTCAACAACGCCTCGCTGTTCCAGTACGACGTGGCGACCAGCTTCAGC
>CAJXMR010000108.1 GCA_913056305.1 uncultured Ralstonia sp. | reverse complement strand
GCAGCGTGTACTGGCCGACGGCATCGACGCGCATCAACTGCGTATGCCCGCCCGACACCAGCAGCGCCAGGAACGGAAACGCGGGCCGCTCCGCTTCCAGCAACGGCGAGAGCAGGTGCCCCTCCAGGTGATGCACGCCCACCAGCGGCTTGCCCAGCGCAAAGGCCAGCGCATTCGCCACCGAGGCGCCAACCAGCAGCGCGCCGGCCAGCCCCGGGCCTTTCGTATAGGCGATGGCGTCGATGTCCGCACGCGCGGCGCCGGCCGTGGCGAGCACTTCCTCCAGCAGCGGGATCACGCGGCGGATATGGTCGCGCGAGGCCAGCTCCGGCACCACACCGCCGTACTCGCGGTGCATGGCGATCTGCGAGTAGAGCGCATGCGCGCGCAGGCCAGCAGCGGTGTCGTACAGGGCGACGCCGGTTTCATCACAGGAGGATTCGATGCCGAGGACCAGCATGGCCAATAGGAACGCGGGGGCGTGAGGAATTGCAATGGGAAGGCCGCCGAAGATAGCACAAGTTAAAATGCGCGGTTTTCAAGCGGAATCAGGGACCATGGAGCGGTTGGGGCGATCATGATGCGGTGCGATGTAGCGGTGATCGGCGCGGGCGCGGCCGGGATGATGTGCGCGGCAGTGGCCGGGCAGCGTGGCGCGCGCGTGGTGCTGATCGACCATGCCACCAAGCTGGCGGAGAAGATCCGCATCTCCGGCGGCGGGCGCTGCAACTTCACCAACGTCAATGCGGCGCCGGCCAACTACCTGTCGAACAACCCGCACTTCTGTCGCTCAGCGCTGGCGCGCTATACCGCGCAAGACTTCATCAGCCTCGTCTCCAGCTACCGCATCCCGTACCACGAGAAGCACAAGGGCCAGCTCTTCTGCGACGACAGCGCGGAAGACATCATCCGCATGCTCGAAGCCGAGTGCGAGAAGGGCAAGGTGATCTGGCGCACCGGCTGCGCGATCGCCGAAATCGGCAAAGCCAGCGACGCCTACCGCCTGTCGACCAGCGCCGGCGAGATCGTCGCCGACAAGCTGGTGATCGCCACCGGCGGCCTGTCGATCCCGAAGATCGGCGCGACGGACTTTGGCTACCGCATCGCCCGCCAGTTCGGGCTGAAGATCGTCGAGACGCACCCGGCGCTGGTGCCGCTCACGTTCAATGCGGAGCACTGGGCGCCGTTCTCGGCGCTGTCGGGCGTGTCGATGGAGGTGGATGTGACGGTCGCCCCGCCGGCGGGCGCGGGCAAGGGTGGGAAGAAGGGCGGCGCCGCGACCTTCCGCGAAGACCTGCTGCTGACGCACCGTGGCCTGTCCGGGCCGGGCGTGCTGCAGATCTCCAGCTTCTGGAATTCGGGCCAACCGTTGAGCATCGACCTGTTGCCGGATGCTGACGCCGCGCAATGGCTGTGCGACGAGAAATCCGGCTCGCGCAAGCAGCTCGGCACGGTGCTGGCGCAGCGCCTGCCCGAGCGCGTGGCGCAGGCCTGGTGCGCTACGCACGGCGCCAACCCGCATGCGCCGATCGCCGATTTGCCGGACAAGGTGCTGCGCACGCTCGGCGGCGCGCTCAACCGCTGGGCGCTGACGCCGTCCGGCAGCGAGGGCTACCGCAAGGCCGAGGTCACGCGCGGCGGGGTCGATACGCGTGCGCTGTCGTCGGCCACCATGGAGGCGCAGGGCGCACCCGGCCTGTACTTCATCGGCGAGGTGGTCGATGTGACGGGCTGGCTCGGCGGCTACAACTTCCAGTGGGCATGGGCCTCGGCCGTGGCAGCCGGCGAGGCGGCGTCCGCCCGCTGACCCCCTACCGATCGGACCTGGAACCATCTTGGTTCTGTGCTACGATCAATGATCCACTTTTCCACGTTTGCAACCCGCTGGGCCGCTGCCCGAGCGGGTTTTGCTGTTTATCGGAGTTCGGAATGTCCTTGAAGGCACAGATCACGGAAGACATGAAGGCCGCCATGCGCGCCAAGGAAGCGGACCGTCTGGGCACGATCCGCCTGCTGCAGGCCGCCATCAAACAACGCGAGGTGGACGAGCGCATCGAGCTCGATGACGCCGCCGTGCTGGCTGTGGTCGACAAGATGATCAAGCAGCGCAAGGATTCCATCACTGCCTTCCAGCAAGCCGGCCGTGATGACCTGGTCGCCAAGGAAGCCGCCGAAGTGACCGTGCTGCAAGCCTATATGCCGGCGCAGCTGTCGGACGCCGAAGTCGACGCCGCCGTGCGCGACGCGGTGGCCAAGGCCGGTGCCGCCGGCCCGCAGGACATGGGCAAGGTGATGGGCATCCTCAAGCCCGCCCTGGCTGGTCGCGCCGACATGACGCAAGTGTCGGCCCGCGTGAAGGCCGCGCTGACGGGCGCCTGATTCCGGTCCAGACTCGACTGACCCCGCGCTACACCCCAGGGCCACACCCCGCGTGATCCCGCAGCCGTTCATCGACGACCTGCTCAACCGCGTCGACATCGTCGACGTGGTGGGCCGCTACGTGCAGTTGAAGAAGGGTGGCGCCAACTTCATGGGGCTGTGCCCGTTCCATAACGAGAAGTCGCCGTCGTTCTCGGTGTCGCCCACCAAGCAGTTCTATCACTGCTTCGGCTGCGGCGCGCACGGCTCGGCGATCGGCTTCCTGATGGAGTTTTCCGGACTGTCGTACGTCGAGGCCATCAAGGATCTCGCGCAGTCCGTCGGCATGGTGGTGCCCGAGGAGCGTGGCGGCTTGCCGCCCGCCGCCCGCGCCGAGCAACAGGCCAAGACGGTCGCCCTGGGCGACATCATGGCCCGCGCTTGCGACCACTACCGCAAGCAACTGCGCAGTGCCACCAACGCCATCCAGTACCTCAAGGGCCGCGGCCTCACCGGCGAGATCGCCGCGCACTTCGGCCTCGGCTATGCGCCCGACGACTGGCAATCGCTCGAAGGCGTGTTCGGCCCGTACCGCGAAGACGCCACTGCCACGCCGCTCATCGAAGCCGGCCTCGTCATCGAAAGCGAGAAGACCGCCGCTGACGGCTCGCACCGCCGCTACGACCGCTTCCGCGATCGCATCATGTTCCCCATCCGCAATACCAAGGGCGTGGTGATCGGCTTTGGCGGCCGGGTGCTGGGGCAGGGCGAGCCGAAATATCTCAACTCCCCCGAAACGCCGCTGTTCAGCAAGGGCACCGAGCTGTACGGCCTGTTCGAGGCACGCCACGCCATCCGCGAGTTCGACTATGTGCTGGTGGTGGAGGGCTACATGGACGTGGTCGCGCTGGCGCAGCTCGGGTTTGCCAACGCCGTGGCGACGCTGGGCACGGCCTGCACGCCGATCCACGTGCAGAAGCTGCTGCGGCAGGTCGATACCGTCATCTTCTCGTTCGACGGCGATTCCGCCGGGCGCCGGGCCGCGCGCCGCGCGCTGGAAGCTTGCCTGCCGCATGCCACCGACAACAAGACCATCAAGTTCCTGTTCCTGCCGCCCGAGCACGATCCGGACACCTTCATCCGCGAAGAGGGCACCGAGGCTTTTGCCAATGAAGTGCGCAATGCGATGCCACTGTCGCGCTTCCTGCTGCAGGCCGTGACCGAAGACCTCGACCTGCGCCAGCCCGAGGGCCGTGCCCGCGCCCAGTACGACGCCAAGCCGCTGCTGACCGCCATGCCCGCCGGCGGCCTGCGCCTGCAGATCGTGCGCGGCTTGGCCGACATGACCGGCACCACGCCCGCCGACATCGAAGCCCTGTGCGGCCTGCGCAGCGACCCCGCCCACGCCGGCCGCTCGACGCAGAAGCGCCCCCGTGTGGCGCGCACGGCACCGACCGCGCTGGAGCAGAAACTGCTGCGCCTGTTGATGCGCTATCCCGCGCTGGCCACCCGGCTTGACGCCGATGCCCGCGCCCAGTTGACTGCGCCCGATTTGCCCCAAGGTGA
This sequence comes from uncultured Ralstonia sp., assembly GCA_913056305.1. Taxonomy (GTDB): domain Bacteria; phylum Pseudomonadota; class Gammaproteobacteria; order Burkholderiales; family Burkholderiaceae; genus Ralstonia. The sequence goes on along the minus strand of CAJXMR010000108.1, from coordinate 11,258 downwards.
GGTATTGGCGGGGCTGCTGGCCGAATGCGACGCCGCAGGCCCCGAGATGCACTTCGGCGCCTTCGTCGAGCGCCTGGGTCAGACACCGTACGCCGAGGCCTTCGCCGGGCTGCGCGTCGCCGTGCTGCAGGACGATATCGAGATCGAGCCGGCCACGCAGGAATTTGATGTGGCGGTGCAGAAGATGCTCGCCGAGCCGCTGCGCCGCGAATTGGACATGTTGCAGCGCAAGATGGAAGGTGGTCACGCGACCGACGACGACAAGGAGCGCTTGCGCTGGCTCGTGGGCGAGATCAGTCGCCGTCGCCGTCTCGTCTAGCGCACACGCTGCCGTGCGATGCCAGACGGGGCGGGCAATTGCGGGTAGCCCCTTGATTTTTCAGGCGAAAACCCGATTTTCGTTTAGACCGGCTGGGTCTGGCGTGCTAGAATAGCCGGTTTGGATTGCAAGTCCTTTTTCCCATTTTCGGGGGAGTGAGCGTGCCCATGGTGAAGGTGAAGACCTCCGCGAAGGCCGGTTCCAAGGCCAGTCCTGTCTCTGTTTCTGCCACGCGATCCTCATCGGCGCGCGGCGCCAGCGGAGGAAAGACACCAGCGGGAACGGCGAAAGTCGCGAATGGTCGGACCCATATGGGGCAGGCGGGATCGGCAGGAGTCAAGGCCACTGCGCCGGCAAAGATGGGGAAAGCCCAGCCGCGCCAGATCGCCGAGATCACCGTTTCCGCCCACCCGGCACCGCGCACAAAAGGCGCGATCCAATCTTCAACCTCAGGCAAGGTCTCGACGTCGATGAGCACGAGCGCCAGACCTGGCGGCAAAGCCGCTTCCGTCGCACTCAAGGGCAAGACAACCACCGTGGCGAAATCGAAAGTTACCGAAGTCGAGACCAAGCAGACCGCTGCCAGCGCACGCGCAACCAAGACGGGTACCGCTCGTACCAACACCGCAGCCAAGGCGGCCGCGGATGACACCAAGCGCACCGCCCAGGCAGAGGCCACTCCCACAACTCCTCCCGCGCCCCGCGCCGAGGCGGCAGCCGAGCCTAAAAAGCGCGGCCGCAAGCCCAAGGCGGAGACGCAGGCAGATGACGACAGCAGCACGGACGTGACTGAAGAATTTGACACCCCCGCCGCTCCGGCACCGAAATCAGAAAAGCTGAAGGCCCGTGACCGCAAGGCCAAGGAAAAAGCCCTGCTGAAGGAATTCGCGGCCTCACAGCAAGGCGGTTCGGAAGAAGAGCTCGAGGCTCGCCGCCAGAAGCTCAAGGCGCTGATCAAGCTGGGCAAATCGCGCGGCTACCTGACCTACGCCGAGATCAACGACCATCTGCCCGACGACATGGTCGACGTGGAGTCGATGGAGACGCTGGTCGCCACGCTCAACGACATCGGCGTCGCCGTGTACGAGCAGGCTCCGGACGCCGAGACCCTGCTGCTCAACGACAACGCGCCTTCCGTGACCACGGAAGAAGAGGCAGAAGAAGAAGCCGAAGCCGCGCTGTCGACGGTCGACTCGGAATTCGGCCGCACGACTGACCCGGTGCGCATGTACATGCGCGAGATGGGTACGGTCGAGCTGCTCACGCGCGAAGGCGAAATCGAGATCGCCAAGCGCATCGAAGCCGGCCTGAAGGACATGGTCATGGCCATCTCGGCCTGCCCGGTCACCATCTCCGAGATCCTCGCCATGGGTGAGCGCGTGGCCAATGATGAGGCCAAGATCGACGAGTACATCGACGGCCTGATCGACCCGAACGCTGATGCCGTAGCCGCAGCGGCAGCCGAGGAGGAAGAGGAGTTCGAGGACGAAGAGGCCGAAGAGGAAGGCGACGAAGAGGAAGACGAGGACGATGAAGGCGCCGGCGCCGCCGCGGCTTCGGCACGTCAACTCGAAGAGCTCAAGCAGGCTGCCCTGGTCAAGTTTGGCGTGATCGGCGAGCAGTTCGACAAGATGCGCCGCGCGTTCGAGAAGGAAGGCTACAAGTCCAAGCCGTACGTGAAGGCGCAGGAAGCCATCCAAGCTGAACTGATGTGCATTCGCTTCACGGCACGCAACGTCGAGCGCCTGTGCGACACGCTGCGTGGCCAGGTGGACGAGGTGCGCAAGCTGGAACGCGCCATCCTGCACATCGTGGTCGACAAGTGCGGTATGCCGCGCGGTGAATTTGTTTCGCGCTTCCCGGGCAACGAGACCAACCTCAAGTGGGTCGCTACCGTGGTCGCCGATGGCAAGCCGTACAGCACCATTGTCGAGCGCAACGTGCCGGCCGTGCACGAGCTGCAGCAGAAGCTGATCGACCTGCAGGCCCGCGTGGTGCTGCCGCTGCCCGAGCTGAAGGACGTCAACCGCAAGATGTCCGAAGGCGAGCGCCGCGCCCGTGAAGCCAAGCGCGAAATGACCGAGGCCAACCTGCGCCTGGTGATCTCGATCGCCAAGAAGTACACGAACCGCGGTCTACAGTTCCTCGACCTGATCCAGGAAGGCAACATCGGCCTGATGAAGGCGGTGGACAAGTTCGAATACCGTCGCGGCTACAAGTTCTCGACCTACGCCACGTGGTGGATCCGTCAGGCCATCACGCGTTCGATCGCCGATCAGGCGCGCACCATCCGGATTCCGGTGCACATGATCGAGACGATCAACAAGATGAACCGCATCTCGCGCCAGATCCTGCAGGAAACCGGCAACGAGCCGGATCCGGCAACGCTGGCCGAGAAGATGGAGATGCCGGAAGACAAGATCCGCAAGATCATGAAGATCGCCAAGGAGCCGATCTCCATGGAAACGCCGATCGGTGACGACGACGACTCTCATCTGGGCGATTTCATCGAGGACACCAACACGCTGGCCCCGGCCGAAGCGGCGCTGCATGGCTCCATGCGCGGCGTGGTGAAGGACGTACTCGACTCGCTGACGCCGCGCGAAGCCAAGGTGCTGCGCATGCGCTTCGGTATCGAGATGAGCACCGACCACACGCTGGAAGAAGTCGGCAAGCAGTTCGATGTGACTCGCGAGCGTATCCGCCAGATCGAAGCCAAGGCGCTGCGCAAGCTGCGTCACCCGAGCCGTTCGGACAAGCTCAAGAGCTTCCTCGAAGGGAGCTAAGCGGGCGTTTTTTCCGAGTGGGCTCGCGCCCACTTTCGGGTAAAATTCCGCATGAGGCCCGGCCTAACCCGCCGGGTCTCTTTTTTGCCGGCAGCCGTTCGGATGCCGCTCTTGCAGGGCCTGTAGCTCAGGGGTTAGAGCAGACGACTCATAATCGTTTGGTCGTGGGTTCGAAACCCACCGGGCCCACCACCGTTTCTCTTTTAAGATCAAGGCGCTACGGCGTATCGGTGCCGACCCGGGGAAGAACTGGGGAAGAAAATGCCGATTCCAGCCGCGACATCTCCAGGTCGTCCTGCTCGCCGTCGATCCATTTCGAGTACGTTGTCAGGAACATCTCGACGCTGTGTCCCAACTGCTTCGCGCAGAATGCGGGTGTCATGCCGGCCATCAGCATTGCCGCAGCGTAGCTGTGTCTCATGTTGTAGGGGCGGCGGTAACGGATGCCCAGTCGCTTCAGTGTCGGCGCCCAATACGTCCGGCGGAACGCGTCTTCGTCGTGCCAGGGCAGACTGTAGCGCGGGTCATGGAACACGCGATCACCAGCCATCTGCGTATGCGCACGCTGGCGTTGCATCGCCGCCAGAGCCCGGCTGTTCAGTCGAATCAACCGAGCTCTTGCCGTCTTAGTCTTGTCCTTCTGCTCGCCGCGTACGTAGACGCTGGCGATCAGAGCCGTGCCGCTGGTTAGGTCGACATTTGCCCATTGAAGGCCCAGCACCTCTGACGTGCGCATTCCGGTCCAAAACCAGAAATCCACCAAGTTAAAAACCTGCTCGGGGTAAGCTAGAGCGATTTCGGAGATGACACGGTCGGATTCCTCGCGCGAGAACGGGTCGGGTGGGGACTTCTGATGCTTGGCGCGCTTTACTTCCAACGCCAGATTGGTAGTCATCAACTTGTCGGTCACGGCCAAGTCGAAAGCTTCGCGCAGCACTGATACGTCATTACCCACCCAGCCGCGAATTACCATCTTGGCGACTTTCTCGAATGGATCGATCTGTCAGGCGCTCGCATCGCTGTTCCCAGCAGCAAGGTCCACAAGGGCAGAAACCACCAGCTATTCGACACGCTGCTCCGTTGGGCATACGGAACTGTCCATGCTCCTGTGGCGAACAACGCTGGTATGGTACCGAGGCGAGACCACAACGGCCCACAACAGGTAATTAGCCGACATCGCTGCCGACGCGATAGCGTGCCACAACCAGAAAATTCACGCGCCAGCCAGATGATGGGCGATAGCCGATAGGCCCAGAGCCGTGGGCACAAGATTTTTTCCAAGGCAGACGCCAAGAAATCCGCTATCGCCAACGGTTACAAAGCATTCACGGACAACGAACGCCCTGCGGTATCTCGCCGATCGGGCGTGGCAACAATTTCGCAATTAGGGACGTCTATCGCCCACCAGGTCCATTACGGACCGCACCGGGTGGGCGCCGCATTGGAATTGCCGCCCACCACCACGAGAGAGACTCTATTGGCAGGTCCACGCCTTCACTGGGACAGGTGTAAGGCTCCCGCCTACCGTGACGTTGATCTGATCCGGCAGTTTCGGCGTGACGGTGTAAGGCGTGTTGCTCGGCACCTTGCCCGATGCAGGGATGTCTTGCGCGAACACACCGTTTTGCCCCTTCACCACGATATGCGTCTCCGACGTGAACGCAACCGAACTGACAGGGCCGCCGACCGGAAGCAACTCTCTGGCGTCGAGCCCACCCTTGTGCTCACCAGCATCGCCTCTCTCGTCTCGATCGCCCTGCTCGTCGCCATCGCCCATTTCTCTGTTGATCATGACCAGCCATCGCTGACTTGAGCCATTGGTCTCAACGAAGGCAATTCGCTTGCCTCTCGGGTCCCAAACAGGTCCGGCTTCAATGGAGGGCATGCCCTGGTTGGCGGAAAGCACGGTCAACGTAACAACGCCGTTGTTGTTGTGGGCAACAGTCGCGCCAATCCCATACAGGACAGAGGCTCCGTCCGAGCTGCCGGTGGGGTACGGCACGGCAAGTGTGTCGCCGTTGCTCAGATACATTTGCTTCCATTGCCCATCTGGCGTGGTGACCTTCAGTGCAACCTTCCTGTCTTCAATGCTTTGGACGTCAATGCGGAAAGAGGGCGTAGTGGCTGTAGCCACGCTGGTACCGATCGAAGCATTGATCTTCTGCAGGACAGTTGCAGAAGCAAACGGGCTTGGAAGGGTGTATATGTCGCGCCTATTCAGGCTGATTGCATCGCCTTCGCTGCATGCAACACCGTGCCCTCTTGGTGAGAGGGCACAGTTGCCTCCAACGCCCTTAGTGGACAACACTTGGGCCGGTCCAGATGGAGGCGGGACGTTCAAAAAGTAGGAGAGACTGCTGGTTGGGCTTTCGTGTTGTTGTGCCACGAGCATGCTCGGCGACGTCCACGTCAGACCCGTAATCGCATCCTTTGCGTTGACGTTGACGTCCGCAAGCAGCCTGCCTGAGGGATCGATCAGGGTCACGTCCGCAGGTGGCGTCTTTCCGCTGTACGCAATGAGGTTGGCTTGCGGTGCCAACGCAACGGCAAACTTCAATTTGCCGTCGTTCGTCAGTTGCGTGATCAGACTACCGTCCTGCTTGGCAAACCATAGGTCGTTCTTGACCAAGACCAGTGCTCGGCAATCCCCCGCTGCCATTGCTGCTGACGACACTAGAGCAAGCAGCAAAGTCATTGCGGCGGTGCATTTTTTCCCGACTGTGCGCATTTTATGTTCTCCTAGTAGCTCTGAAACACAATACCGGAATTGCGGCGCCCCAAGTCGTCACAGACTGCTTTGGGTATTGGCCCCATGTAGTCGTCAATGTGATAGCCGTTGATCCACGAGCCGCCGTCCTGCGCTTTCCGTGGCCCCAGTATGTCAACGCTAACGCTGCTTCGACGTGGTATGACGGACGGGTCAACTGCAATGGTAGTACCTACCGAGGCGCAGACACCGGTTGAGGTGCGTGCGCAAGAATCGGTGTTATAACAGTCATGTCCGTTATGACGCCCGTTAATATGAATAATCGTACCATCTAAGGCTTTGCCTGACCCTTGCCTTTTTACGGCATCCAAGAATTCCGTGCGATATCTGTTGGCGCTGGGCAATCCGCACACATTGCTGCTGACGGGAGTTTGCGCGGCTGCCGATTCCTGGGCCAATATGTAGCAAGTCACAAGAAATTGGCTCTCATAGCGTGCGGGGAGCCAATTGATGTTTGCTGGCGTCTTTGTTTGCAGATTGGGCGGACTCAAAGCGGTAATTGTGGATTGGCCAGGTTGAGCGTGGGTTGATACGTCAGCCACTGATGTGCCGCTTGCGTCCGTTGGCGCCGAAGGGCCATGAATAATATCCGCGGTGGGGCCTCGGCTTGATTGCAATCCAACTAACATGCCGCTAACAGGCTGACTACCTTGCGTCACACGCAATGTTAGATTTGATTTTGTAAGAACCTTCCCATTTTGGGTGGTGCTATTCGCCGGGATTGTCGGTGTGGTCGCGGTAACTTGCAGTGCGTTCACGGGATTATTTACTCGCGCTATGCAATAGGCGATGGAGTTGTTATATTGGGTGTAGCCAGCAGCGCAAGTAGCCTCCCTGAGTGCACTCACCCAAGCCGTAAGCTGCGCTCCCGGGTTACCAGGGCAGGCTGACGACAAGGTAATAACCATTGTGGCAACTTTGTGGGTACCATTATCTAACGGATTTGACACAAATTCAGACAGCGGACCCACTGTGTGAGGGCAAGTCACCGTATACTTCGCAACAAAGTCCGCATAAGCAGCCTCTGCCGTGGGAAACAATCGCCAAACTGCATAATGATAATCAGAATCTGATGGCAAGTATTGCCACGGAGTATATTGAAATGGCACACAGGCATAATTTATTCCGTCAACGGGACATCCGTCAGCAGCTGATGCGGCGCCACTAAAGCCTGCGCAAGCGATAAATAAAATCAAAAAAATACCGCGCTTGATTTGCTCGAATTTAAACATTTCCAAAACGCCCCCATTCCGGTTTGCCTTCACACTTCGTATGCAACATGGTGAAGCAAGCAGGAAGATGTACCGTCAGCTTTGCTTCGTCACCCCCTCCACAGAGGGGTGACAGCAACGAAACGCTTGACGGGCGAAGACACCAGCGGAGCCATGGCAAAACACCACGAAATTGAATGTTTATTATTTCTGAATTTATTTTTATTAATGTCGAGAAAATGATACATAGCACCGGCTCGGGTTGATGAAACTAGTGCAAACGACATTCCATCTCGAACTCTGACCTTGCTGGCGCCGGCGCACCAGCCTCATTCCTGAGATGGACGCTGCAGCGCCGATGACCACTACGCGTACAACAGGTAATTAGCCAACATCGCTGCCGACGCGATAGCGTGCCACAACCGAAAAAATCATGCGCCAGCCAGACGAGAGGCGACAGCCGATAGGCCCGGCAACGAAATCGACAAGGCGCAGCCGTCAGCGCAGCGAAAAGAATCCACGAAAAGAAAAAGCAAAAACAAAAATGGCCGACCTCACTTTGTCGACCAATCTTGGGCAGCGGCTGCTGCATTGCCTGTTTGACCGTCAGGCTACGGACGACTCAGATCGCCGCGATCCTATTTGAGAGGACGGCCACGGCGACGAGGTGTTTCATCGTCATCGTTGGCGGCTTCAGGCATGGTTTGCTCTTCGGTTTCGGCGGCTCCATGCGTTTGGGCTCGGGGCCAGCGAGCAACTTGGCGACCTCTGTCGTCGACATGCTGGCGAGCTGTTCGCCTGTCACGCCGAGCTTGTCCAGAATGTCGAACAGAATGCCCTTGTCCTCGCGCCGAATATTCGTGAGCTTGACCCCGTTCGGCAGTGCGATATCGAGGTGGCGGAACATCTCAGCATCAAGGCGCGACTTGCTCATCTCTACGTGCAGGTTCAGTAACAAAGCGGACAGTTTAGCCCGCTGAAAGTCCTTTGTACCGAGGGAGCGACGGCTGTCGAGCTTGCCGTGGGTGAGGCGCAGGTAGTAGACCCCATGACGGGACCGAAGAAGGCGGGGGATCTTGTGCATGGTCGGGTATCTGTGACACCGACCGTGACACCACAAGAAAAAAGCCCTTGAACTTCTCGCGAAATATCAAGGGCTTACAGCATTTGGTGGCGAATCAGGGACTCGAACCCCGGACCTGCGGATTATGATTCCGCTGCGGTTCGGCCAGATCTGAGCGCGATTGGTCTCCAGCATACTGTCCTGTAATGAACCCCGCTCCAGGGAAGAATTCGGGGAAGAAAGAGGGGGGTGCAGGGGAGTTTATTTCAGAAATTCTGCGCAGAATCAATGGGTTGACTCCCCTCGGTTGCCCCTGAATACCCCCATGTTTGGGTTCGAAACCCACCGGGCCCACCATCTTTCCCGCGTCTTCCGCACCACATCGACCAGGTGATTGCCGGTCGGCTCCAGGTATTCGCAATGGCCGTCATATTGTTTTGTGGTCGCATAGTCTTTCATTGGATTATCAGTTTATTTAATTCTCCATGAAATTTCATTTGCAATGGGCGTGAGTGCGATGGAAAGGATTTGGAAAGTTTTAAACAGATAAAGTGGCGTCGATTCATTATCCCGTTTGAAATTCTACGCTGGCGCGCCGTGCCCACTGATAACAGGCGATGCCGAGAATGTTTTGAATGAACTCTCTATAGACTTCACTGTCTGCGCAGACCATAGTGGCGGGCATAACGATAAGCACACAGCCAGTCGCGTACCCTTTGGAGACACAGGATGTTGCGCATTCAAAACGGGCCCTTCCAGCATTCCGCTTGTGCGCGTGCCCACGCGCGTCATCGCAGCGATCCGGGTTTCCCGCATTAGCTGTCACTCCGACTTGTTTTGATCAGCGGCACTCAGCCGAAGGCGCGTTACACGAGGTAACGCGCCGGACAAAACACGTCCGTTATTTTTATTGATTTTCGGGTCGATCTGCCGACGGGGCAGATTGTGCGCTGCCGGCTGACTGTCTTGCCGGCAGGCGGGGTATTCGTCCGGCGTTCGCCGGCACAAAACACAGCAAGTTCAAATTCCAAGGAGGGCACCATGGTGCGTAGACGCATTTCAATGATTGCCATGGCAATCAGTTGCATATTGAGCACCCCGTTCCTGAGTGGGTGTGGGGGTGCAGACGATCCGGGCGTGGCCACCGTGCCGCAGTGCTCGGGTGCCAGTTGCCCGGTGAGCGGATCGGCCACCGGGGTGGACGCACCGTCGAGCCTGTGCCCGTCGTCGCTCGATTATTCGACGACCTACACCGGCGGCGCGGGCAGTGGCGAATACCTCAAGGTCAGGTTCGATACGACCAGAAAGACGTACCAGATGCAGTTCATCGCGTCCTCCGTGCCGACCTCGGCGGGGCAGGTGAACACCACGCGCGAGGGGCTCACGATCAACGGCAGTTATGTGAACGCGACCAAACTGCCAACCGCGGAGCAGAACCGCTGCGCATTCGTGTTGCAGAACGGCCAGACTGCCGACGGCAGCTACGCCGTCACCATCAATCCGCAGGACCCGCCGATGCTGTTCCTGGGCAAGGGCATCGTGGGCGGTGGCATTCCGGGTGCGACGATTGCCTTCGCCGGTATCAAGATCGCCCCGGGGTTGGTCCTGGGCACGGTGCCTTCGCGCACCTTCGATTTCTATCCGTTCCTCGGCTTTAGCGAGACCGTGACGGATTTCTCGCAGGTGGCTGGCCGCTACAACGAGCTCGGCATCCATATGACGCCGACCGGCTCGACCTTCCAGACCGCCAAGCCGCAAGGCTGGCAGCCCGATGCCGTGAACTGGACCGAAACGCTGAATGCGGACGGCACCTGCACGGCGGAAGGCATCGACTATTCGTGCCGGACCACGGGCACGCCGTGGACGCTACGCCGCAACGGCGATGGCTCGCTGGACAACGTGTTCCTCAGCACCGCCCGGCCGAAGCTGTCGTATCCGTATGTCGGGCAGGTGTCGCCACTGCTTGTGGCGCAGAGCCGGGCGCGCGGCATCATGATCGTCGGCAAGTTGAACGGCCAACTGGTGCCGGTGGTGATCCGCGTCGGCTATTCACACAGCGATCCGACCAACCTTCTGGCATCGGTGGCGGACGATCAGGTGGGCATCTCGGTGCTGTCGCCGGCCACGGCCATTCCGGCCAATGCGCTCAAGGGCGGCTATGTCGGTGCGACCAGCAGCTCGGCGTGCGGGGTGGTCGCATTCAACGGCGTGAGTCCCGGATTTGCGTTCACGAACAACGGCTTCAAGAACACCATCCCGCATCCGGAGCTTCCGGGCCAGTTTCGGGGCGGCTTCTTCCACCCGGCCGCTGGCAACTGCAGCGATGGCACGGCGGTGTCCACGCTGGCCGCGAACTACACCTCGACGCTGTTCCAGGACACCACGGCCGCGCTCATCAATCCGCTGACCTCTTCGGTGCGCGCGCAATTCTCGCTCGACTACACGCAGCCGGCGCCCGGCAAGGTGCGCGTGACCGCCCAGAACGATTTCACCACGCAGGGCGCCAGCGGCAGCGTCGCGTTGTTCAAGGCGGGCGACACCGGCGTGGCGATCAAGGTGGGCAACGTCTACGCGCTGCTGATGAACAACGCGCAATACAACCCGTTCTTCACGGTCGGCGCATTCGTGCAGTAGCGCGGGCATCCCACATCAAACGGTGGCGGCGCGGGGCGCTGCCACCTTCGAACAACGATTTGGAGGAAACCGAAATGCAATGGCGCAAGTGGCTGGTTCTGATCGCTTGGCTTCCGCTGATGGCGGCCTGCGGCGGTGGCGGTGGCGATGATTCGCCTACCCAGGCGATCCAGGCGGTCGCCCGGCTGTGTCCGCAAGCGATCGATTACGGCACCGTGTTTACCGGCGGCTCGGGGTCGGGCGAGCTGTTGCAGGTGCAGCTCGATACCACGCGGATGACGTACAAGATCACCTACCTCGCGTCGCCGGTTCCGGTCACCACCGGCACCGTGCAGCCGACGCGCGATACGCCGCCCAATAACGTGGCCACCGGCACGCTGACGCAGGAAACCGCGCTGCCGACCGAGAAGCTCAACCAGTGCACGTTCCGGTTGAACAACGCCAGCCTCGATCCGAACCGGCCGGCGCGCTTCTTCCT
>CAJXMR010000107.1 GCA_913056305.1 uncultured Ralstonia sp. | reverse complement strand
CGAGCCGGTGTCGTTCAGGGTGAAATCGCAGGTCGCGTTCTTGGTGAGCTGGTAGGTCGTGCCGCCCATGGCGACGGTCAGCTTGACCGCATCCACGGTGGCCAGTTTGGCGGACCCGTCGGCTAGCTTGATCACACGGTGGTCACCACTCTTGAGCGCCGTGCAATCTGGGTTGGCGGGCGCCAGGATGGTCGTGAGGGTCGAGGTTGCGGCGGTGGTGCTGCCGGTGCTGTTGGCGATGGCGGTGCTCAGCTCACCCAAGCTGGTGCCGGCACTGGTGATGGTGGATTGCAGCGTGTCCAGAATGGCGTCGTAACCTTGGTGGCTGCCGGCGCTGATCGTGCCGCCCAACATGTCGCCGATGCTGGAAGGATCGACCCCGGCGCTCTTGAGAATCGAAACCAGGGCGGTTTGGGCGCTGCTGACCGCTGCCGCGCTCACCGCTGTCGTCGGGCTGAACGCTGCCACGAACTGGGCCGGATCTTGCCCGCTCAGCTGGGCCACCAGCAATTCGGTGAGCGGCGTGATCTGCGCGGTGGCCTTGCTGCTGCCCGCGCCGGACCCCGGCACCACTGAGTGCAGGACGGTCTTCTTGTCGCCGCTGGTGGCGGTCAGCACGCAGGGCAAGGTGCTGCCGCTGACGGTGACCGAGTAGCTGCCGTCACCGGCTGTGGTTGCCGTGCCGGAGCCGGATGCGCAGGTCAGGTTGACGGCCGCGCCTGCCAACGGCAAGCCGGTCGCGACCACGCCGCTGACGGTCTGTGCCTGAGGCGTGCCGGAATCTCCGCCGCCGCCGCAGGCCGATACGGCAAGCGCCGCGATGCTGATTGCAATGGGTGTGACTTTCATTTTTCCCTCCCTCTGAGCCGTGTTGATGGCAGACAAAAGCCTCTCGTTTCCGGCGTATTGGATAGGAAATGAACGGCAGGCGGATCACCCGAACGGGTGAAAGCGCCAAGACCAAGATGCCTCAGCATGGCAGGCAGCACACCCGTTCCTTCACGGAATTGACGACCTTCCCGGGCCGATTTGAGCAATAAGACGCGTGCATGGCATGATCTTGCGCACATCACCCTGCGATGCGCCCCTTTCTCATAGGAGCACTCACGTGGATTCCATGGACGATGGCCCAGACTCTTCTGCTGCGGCGCTTTCGAAGCTGATCGGTTTGATTTACGACACGGCAGGCGATCAAACGCTTTGGCCGCAGCTATTGGAAAGTATGGCCAGTTATGTGTCCGCGCTCGGCACAGAGACGGTCTTGCCATTTGACACGCGCGATGCAGAACGCATGGTCGCCAATTGGTTCGACGGTTCCGGCGCGTTGACTCCGTTGCGGAGCACCAGCGCACAGCAGGGCGTCTTCGTACACCTGGCACCGCACTTTGCCCGTGCCTATGAATTGCAACGACAAAGCGCTGAGTCGGACGAGCATCGGCGGCTGCTCGAAGTGGCGCTCGACCAATTGCCGCTGGGTGTTGCTGTCATCCGGGCCTCAGGCGCGATTTTGAGCATGAACAGCACGCTGCTCGCGATGCTGCGCGAGCACGGCTGCTTGGCGATTTCGGCGGGCCGCCTGGTCTCGCGGCCGCAGAAGGCGTTGGCGGATGCCTTGCAGCAGGTCACGGCCGAGGCGGGTGTGGATGTGCCGCTTCGACTCGAGGATGCGAATGGCGGCCTGTGCATCTGGGTAAGCCGGCTCCTGGGTGATGAGCAGGCAACTGAAGAGGCCCGGCTCGCGGTCTGGGTTGCGAGTTCCAATGCAAGGTCACTGGCGGAATCGGGCTTGCGCAAATTGTTTGGAACAACGCCGGCCGAAACACGGCTGATTCAGCAGCTCATCACGGGTCGAGCGCTGGATGAAGCGGCGCAAAACCTGGGCATCAGCATCAATACAGCCAAGACACAATTGAAGTCGGTTTTCGAGAAAGTCGGCGTCAAAAGGCAAAGCGAACTTGTCCACGCGATTTATGCGACGCCACTGTGGTTGAAGCTTGATGGCACCGCCCCCCTATCTGCGCATCAGCGCGGGCCGGCAGCACCAACTGATCTGGCAAAGATCCGGCCCGGAGACTCCCAACTCACGTTACCGGACGGGCGTCGACTCGCCTGGTCGGACACCGGGGCCCCCAATGGCTTGCCAATCATCTTCATGCATGCCGTCTCGGGCTCGCGCCACCTGCGCCACCCGGATGACGGCATCTTGTATGAAGAAGGGGTGCGGCTCATCATTCCTGAGCGGCCTGGCATAGGGGATTCCGACCCATTGCCCGGTCGGCGCGTTCGTGATTGGCCGAAAGATGTCGCCGCACTTGCCGATCATCTGGGCCTGCAACGGTTCGTGGTGCTTGGCCATTCCGGCGCGGGGACGCCCTACGCGCTCGCGACCGCGCAATGCTTGTCCGATCGGGTGCGCGCCCTCTATCTTGTTGGAGCCGCTCCGCCGATCGAGCACCTCAAGGATCTCAAGAATTTTTCCGACCATTTCCGCATGATGATTCTGGTCGCGCGATACTCCCCCAATCTCCTGCCTCCGCTTTTGCGCATCTCGATTCGCGGTATCAGGAAGAACGTCTATCAGTTTATGGAGCACATGATGCGGCATGTGCCCGAATCCGATCGTCGTATGTTCGATGACCCTGTGATGCGCGAAAATTACGCGCGCGGTTTATTGGCAAGTGTGAAGCACGGCGAGCAGTATCTTGTTTCGGAAGCCTTGTTGGTTGTGCACGGATGGAGCACAGACGATTTGGCGCTTTCGATGCCGGTCGAGCTCTTTCATGGGGATGCGGATACGCACGTCGCGCTGGCCGGTGCGCAGAAACTTGCCGAGCGAATTCCTGGCGCTCGGCTGCGCGTCATCCGTGGTGGTGGGCACTTCCTGATTTATTCGCACTGGCGGGAGATTCTGCAAGCGATCCGCCAAACTTGTGCGACAGGATAGCGTTGCGCTTCCTGGTGCTGCCACTGCCAATCCCACGTTCACCGCCAGCATCAATCACGCTTGACCAACCACCCGCGCAGCCCCTGCCAGGCACGCAATTTTTCAGAATAGGACAAGGTATGCGCCGGGCTACTCGAAGGCAGCCTGACGACGTGGTGACAATCGCCGTGCTGCGCCAGAGCCTTCAAGCCAATGCGCTCCGCAGTCCCGCCATTGAACGCAATCACAGCCAATTCCGGTAGCGACTGAACCAGCCCCACCAGATCATTGCCTGCGTGATCGCGTATCTTGCTGTCGAGACTGCCCTCGCGTTTCGCTTCCGCCACCACGTCCCATAGACCGACGTGATGCGCCAGCAGCGTTTGCAGTCGGTCGGCATAGTCCATGTGGACCAAGTCTTCTCGCAGGACATCGCCAACCAGTCGCCAGAACTGGTTGTGCTTGTAAGCGTAGTACTGCGCTTGCGCAAGCGATGCCTCCCCGGGCAGGCTGCCCAGGATCAACACGCGCGTGTGCGCGTCGACCACGGGCGGGAAGCATCGCTTAAGCATCAGGCCAGCAGGCGGTTCACGCGCTGCACGTAGGCGGCCGGGTCGGTCAGCGAGCCGCCTTCGGCCAGCAGCGCCTGGTCGAACAGCACGTGCAGGCGGTCTTCGAACGCGGCGCGGTCAGCGTCGCTGCTGGTGACGGTTTCCAGCAGCGCCAGCTTGCGCACCAGCGGATGCGTCGGGTTCAGCTCCAGCACCGGCTTGCTGTCGGGCGCCTGCTGACCGGCCTGCTTGAGCAGGCGCGCCAGCGTGCCGCTGATGTCGCCCTCATCCGCCACCAGGCACGACGGCGAATCGGTCAGGCGGTGCGTGATGCGCACGTCCTTGGCCTTGTCGCCCAGCACGGCCTTGGCGCGCTCGACCAGCGCCTTGAACTCGCCTTCCACCTTGGCGTGCTCGGCCTTCTCGGCCTCGTCTTCCATGCCACCGAGGTTAAGATCGCCGCGTGCCACCGACACCAGTTCCTTCTCTTCGAAGTCGTGCAGGAACGAGAGCATCCACTCGTCCACGCGGTCGGTCAACAGTAGCACTTCCACGCCCTTCTTGCGGAACACTTCCAGGTGCGGGCTGGACTTGGCGGCCGTCCAGTTCTCGGCGGTCACGTAGTAGATCTTGTCCTGGCCGTCCTTCATGCGGCCGAGGTAATCGGCAAGCGAGACGGTCTGCTCGTCACCCGCGTTGTGCGTGGAGGCAAAGCGCAGCAGCTTGGCAATGCGGTCCTTGTTGGCATGGTCCTCGCCGATGCCCTCCTTGAGCACCTGGCCGAAGTGCTGCCAGAAAGTGACGTACTTCTCCTGCTCAGCCGCGTCATCGGAGTCCGCCATCGATTCGAGCATGCCCAGCACACGCTTGGTCGAGCCCTCGCGGATGGCCTTCACGTCGCGGCTTTCCTGCAGGATCTCGCGCGAAACATTCAGCGGCAGGTCGGCCGAGTCGATCACGCCCTTGACGAAGCGCTGGTAGGCCGGCAGCAGTTGCTCGGCGTCGTCCATGATGAAGACGCGCTTGACGTACAGCTTCAGGCCGCTGCGGCGCTCGCGGTCCCACAGGTCGAACGGCGCGTTGGTCGGGATGTACAGCAGCTGCGTGTATTCACTGCGGCCTTCCACGCGGTTGTGGGTCCAGGCCAGCGGCTTGCCATCTTCGTGCGCGATGTGCTGGTAGAAGGCGACGTACTGCTCGTCGGTCACGTCGGCACGCGGGCGGGCCCACAGGGCGCTGGCCTGGTTGATGGTCTCCCACTCGTCCTGCACCACGCTCTGCTGCTTCTCGGCGTCCCACGTTTCCTTGTGCATCTGGATCGGCAGGGAGATGTGGTCCGAATACTTCTGCACGACCGACTTGATGCGCCAGGCCGAGAGGAAATCGTCCTCGCCCTCGCGCAGGTGCAGCGTGATGGTGCTGCCGCGTTCGGCGCGCTCGATCGTGTCGACGGTGAATTCGCCATCGCCGGCGCTTTCCCAGCGCACGCCCTCGGCCGCTGCCAGGCCCGCGCGGCGCGATTCCACCGTCACGCGGTCGGCCACGATAAAGGCCGAATAGAAGCCCACGCCAAACTGGCCAATCAGCGCGGCGTCCTTTTGTTGGTCACCGGAGAGCTGGCTGAAGAACTCGCGCGTGCCCGAGCGGGCGATGGTGCCGAGGTTGCGGATGGCCTCGTCGCGGCTCATGCCGATGCCGTTGTCGGCAATCGTGATGGTGCGCGCGGCGGCATCGAAGCCGATGCGGATGCCCAATTCGGTACCACCCGCACCACCGCCCTCCAGCAGTGACGGATCGGCGATACCCTCGAAGCGCAGCTTGTCCACCGCGTCCGACGCGTTGGAAACCAGCTCGCGCAGGAAGATCTCCTTGTTGCTGTACAGGGAGTGGATCATCAGATGCAGAAGCTGCTTCACTTCTGCCTGGAAGGCCATCTTCTCTTGCGGTGCGCTCATGTGTGTCTCGTGAAAACGTCTGGAAAAGGAATGCGAAGCGGGCGGCACTGCGAGAGTGCGCCCGCGTGAATGGGTGTGCGTCAGATAAGGCGTGGGGCCTGGTTTTCAACCCCGGGGAATCACCCGCCCCTGTCGAGCTGCTCGGCCAGGAACCGCAGCATATCCGGGTCCGTGCTGGTGGCGATGTTGAAGCGCATCCAGGTCGACGGCATCTGCGACGGCGAGAACAAACTGCCCGGCGCAAACACGTAGCCCTGCTCGTGCCCGGCGCGGGCGATGGCGTTGGTGTCCTGCCCGGTATCGGCCCACAGGAACATGCCGGCGCCCTGCTGCGCGAACAGCTTGAGCCCCATGCGCTCCAGGCTGCGCTGCACGCCATCGCGGGCGCGGTCCAGGCGGGCGCGCACGCGCTCGACGTGCTTGCGGTACTGGCCCTCGGTCAGCACCTTGTAAAGCACACGCTCGTTGATCTCCGGCGTGACCAGGCCGGTCAGCAGCTTGCCGTCGGTCAGGTTCTTGGCCAACTCCGGATGGCAGGCGATGAAGCCCACGCGCAGGTTGGCCGCCAGCGTCTTGGAGAAACTGCTCAGGTAGATCACGCGGCGCAGTTGATCCAGGCTGGCCAGCCGCGTGCCGGGGTGCCCGGGCGGGGCGAGGTCGCCGTAGATATCGTCCTCGACGATCAGGAAGCCGTACTGCTCGGCCAGCCGCAACAACTGGAACGCCTTGGCGGCAGAGAGCGACGTGCCGGTCGGGTTGTGCAGAATCGAGTTGATCACCAGCAGCTTGGGCCGGCGCACCTGCACCAGCCCCTCCAGCGCGACCAGGTCCGGCCCCTCGGTGGTGTACGGCACGCCGATCACCTGCGCGCCCTGCGCGGCAAAGCGGCCGAACATCAGGAACCACGCCGGGTCGCCCACCAGCACCGTGTCGCCGGGTTGCACGTACTGGCGCGCAATCAGGTCGAGCGACGAGGTGATGCCCGAGGTCATGACGATCTGGTCGGGCCGCGCACCGATCTCCAGCTCCGCCAGCCGCGTCTGCAACTGCTGGCGCAGCGGCAGGAAACCCTGCGGCGTGCCCCAGGACAGGAACTGGTTGCCGTTCTGGCGGCCGAGCGTGCGCAGCGCATTGGCGATCAGCTCGCCATCGAGCCAGCCATTGGGCAGGAAGCCGATGCCCGGCGCCTTGCGCGGCTCGGCCGAGTGGAACATGTTGCGCAGCAGCCAGGCCACGTCGATCTTGCGTGCGGTCGCCGGCGGCGCGGCGGGCTCCTCGGGCAGCGGCGCGTGGCGCTCCTTCACATAGAAGCCCGAGCCCCGGCGCGATTCCAGGTAACCCTGCGCCACCAAGCGCTCGTAAGCCTCGACCACGGTGAAGCGCGAGATGCTCTTCTCCTGCGCCAGCTGCCGGATCGACGGCATGCGCATGCCGGCGCGAAAGACGCGCTCGTCGATGCGCATGCGCGCCCACTCGGTCAACTGGTCGACCAGCGTCATCTGCGCCGAGGGGATCGGGTCCGGCAACTGCTCCGCCGCCGGACGGGCGGCCGCGCGCCGGGCGTCCAGGCTGACGATGTGGGAGGAATGATTCATGACCGAAGGCCCAAAAACTGTACAGAAAGCGCCACGACAAAGTGTACAGGTACTGTACAGCCACACTTCGTTACCATCAAGGTCGGCTTTCTCTCCCCACGCCCTGGAGCCCCGCCATGCCGACGTTGAAGCGCTTTGACGAAGACGCCTACCGCACCGAATGCGACGCCACCGTCGTCGCCGTGCACCCGGAAGGCATCGAGCTGGACCAGACCGTGTTCTACGCCCGCAGTGGCGGTCAGGCCGGCGACACCGGCACCCTGCTCCTGCGCGACGGGCAAACCGTGGCGATTGCCGACACCCTCTACAGCCCGGATCGCCAGACCGTGCTGCATGTGCCGGCCGATGCGGCGGACGCCGCCCTCCTTTCACCGGGCGTGCCTGTGACAGCCTCCATCGACTGGGACCGCCGTCACCGCCTGATGCGGCTGCATACGTGCCTGCACCTGCTGGGCTCGCTGATCCCGGTGCCGGTCACGGGCTGCGGCATCTCGCCGGACTCCGGTCGCATCGATTTCGACCTGCCCGAATCGACACTCGACCGCGACACGCTCACCACACAGCTCAATGCACTGATCAGCCGCGACACGCCGGTGCGCATCGACCTGATCACGCCGGAAGAACTGGCCGCGCAGCCCGAACTCGTGCGCACCATCGGCGCGGCGCCGCCGGTGGGCGCTTCGGCCATCCGCATCGTCCATATCGACGGCATCGACCGCCAGCCGTGTGGAGGCACCCATGTGCGCGCCACCGGCGAGATCGGCCGCGTGGCCGTCACCAGGATCGAGAAGAAGAGCCGTCAGAACCGCCGCGTGGTGGTGGCCTTTGCTGACTGAGCAGATCAAGACGAAAGCACACCATGAGCCAATCCACCGCCCTGCCCCTGGGCCCTACGCCCCATACGCCCGACCACGCTGAACGCCGTGGCCTGCTGCTCGGCTTCATCGGCGTGGCGATCTTCAGCCAGACGCTGCCGTTCACGCGCATGGCCGTGGCCGAGCTGGATGCGACCTTCGTGGCGTTGGCGCGTGCGGTGCTGGCGAGCGTGCTGGCGCTGTGCTTGTTGACTGCGACTGGTGCGTTCTCCGCCGCCCGGCGCCCGCACGGCCGCCAGTGGTGGCAACTGGCGGTGACGGCGGCCGGCGTGGTGGTCGGCTTTCCGCTGTTCTCTTCGCTGGCGATGCGTGATGTGCCGGCCGCGCACGGCGCCATCATCACTGGGCTGCTCCCGCTGGCTACGGCCGTGTTTGCGGCATGGTTCGGGCGCGAGCGGCCATCGCCGTCGTTCTGGCTGTGCGCCGTGCTTGGCAGCATGCTGGTGGTTTCGTTCGCGCTGATGCGCGGGGCGGGCGCCCTGCACCGGGCCGACTGGCTGCTGTTCGCCGCCATGGTGACCGGCGCCCTTGGCTACGCAACCGGCGGCAAGCTCTCACGCGAGCTGGGCGGTACGCAGACCATCGCCTGGGCGCTGGTGGTGTCGCTGCCCGTGGTGTTGCCGCTGGTGGGTGCGCTGGCCTGGCTACCGGCCACGCATCAGGCCGAAGCGCTGGCGCAGGCCTCGGGCCGCGCCTGGATGGGCCTGGCCTACGTGTCGGCCTTCTCCATGTTCATCGGCTTCCTGTTCAGGTACTCCGGCCTGGCCGCGGGCGGTGTTGCGCGGGTCGGCCAGATACAATTGCTGCAACCGTTCATGACGCTGATCGGCGGCTGGCTGCTGCTGGGCGAGCCGCTCGACGCGCCCACCGTGCTGTTTGCGCTGGCTGTGATTGCCGTGGTCGGCATCGGCCGCCGCACATCGGTGCGCCGATAGCGTTGTCATCCCATCCCGTTCACCGCACACCTCAAGGAGTCTTCATGACCATCTCGCACGACGCCCAGGCCAAGCTCAAGCAACTGGGCATCGAACTGCCCGCCGCCGGCGCCCCCGCTGCCGCCTACGTGATGGCCGCGCAGACCGGCGACCTGGTGTTCCTGTCCGGCCACATTGCCAAGCAGGACGGCAAGCCGTGGGTTGGCAAGCTCGGCGCCGACATGACCACCGAGCAGGGCAAGGCCGCCGCGCGCGCCATCGCCGTCGACCTGCTGGCCACGCTGTCCACCCACCTGGGCGGCAACCTGAACCGCGTCACGCGCATCGTCAAGGTCATGAGCCTGGTCAACTCCACGCCCGACTTCACCGAGCAGCACCTGGTGACCAACGGCGCGTCGGAGCTGCTGGCCGAAGTCTTCGGCGATGCCGGCAAGCATGCCCGCAGCGCCTTCGGCGTCGCACAGATTCCGCTGGGCGCCTGCGTTGAGATCGAACTGATCGCCGAAGTCGCTTAAGCATCGCATTTTGTAGCCCCCCGCGACGGCCGCCCCGTGCTAGCGGGGGCCGTTGCCTGCTATCCTCGCCGTTTTTGCCCACCCCATCCGGCGCCTGCCCACAAGGTGGGCGCCGCAATACAAGGACCACACCATGGACCACTCCGCCTGTACCTTCTCCCGCCGTGCTCAGCAACTCACCAGCTCGGCGATCCGGGAAATCCTGAAGATCACCGAGCGCCCCGAGGTGATTTCGTTTGCCGGCGGCCTGCCCGCGCCGGTCACCTTCCCGGTAGAGGCGATCCAGGCGGCGTGCGCGCGCATGTTTGCGGACAACCCGCAGGCCGCATTGCAATACGGCCCGACGGAGGGGTTGTCCGCGCTGCGGGAATGGATTGCGAAGCGCCATGGCACGACCGCCTCGCGCGTGCTCATCACGACAGGCTCGCAGCAGGGGCTCGACCTGCTGGGTAAGGTGTTCATCGATCCGCAAAGCAAGGTGATGGTGGAAACGCCCAGCTACCTCGGCGCCCTGCAATCGTTCTCGCTGTTCGAGCCGGCCTATGCATCGGTACCCAGCGACGACAAGGGCCTGCTGCCCGAAGCGCTGACACCCGAGCTGACCGCCGGCGCGCGCTTCTTCTACACCATCCCGAACTTCCAGAACCCCACCGGCCGCCGCCTGCCGCTGGACCGCCGCCAGGCCCTGGTGGCCGCTGCCCGCGAACTCGGCGTGCTGCTGGTCGAGGACGATCCGTACGGCGAGCTGAGCTACACCGGCGACCAACTGCCGTCGCTGCGCTCGCTCAACCCGGACGGCGTGGTCTACATGGGTTCGTTCTCGAAGATCCTGGCACCGGGCATGCGCCTGGGCTACATCATTGCGCCCGAGCACATCCACTTCAAGCTGGTCCAGGCCAAGCAGGCCTCCGACCTGCACACGCCGAGCTTCACGCAGCGCGTGGCCTATGAAGTGCTCAAGACCGGCCTGCTTGACACGCACATCCCGACCATCCGTGATCTGTACGGCAAGCAATGCGAGGCGATGCTGGATTCGCTCAAGCGCCACATGCCCGCGGGCGTGCACTGGAACCGCCCGGAAGGCGGCATGTTCATCTGGGTGGAAGTGCCGGAAGGCATCGATACCATGGCGCTGCTGGAAAAGGCCGTCGCGCGCAACGTGGCCTTCGTGCCGGGCGCGCCGTTCTACGCCAACGCGCCGCGCCGCAACACCCTGCGCCTGGCCTTCGTGACCGTGCCGCCGGAGCGCATCGAGCAAGGCATTGCGGTGCTGGGCGAGCTGCTCCGCGCCGAGATCGCCGCGCTCACGCCCAAGGCTGCCTAAACTCTCAATCGATACACCAACAGCAAGGAGCCGTCGTCGATGCTGCGGATCTGGGGAAGACTCTCGTCGGTCAACGTACAGAAAGTGGTCTGGTGCGCGCGCGAGCTGTCGCTGGACCATGAGCGCATCGACGTCGGTGGCGCCTTCGGGGGCGTCAACACGCCGGCATTCCTGGCGATGAACCCCAACGGCATGATTCCCGTGATCGAAGACGGCCTGGACGATGCCGGCGACGCGCGCTTCGTGCTGTGGGAGTCCAACGCCATCGTGCGCTACCTGTCGGCGCGCTACGGCCCGGGCAATCTCTACCCGCTCGAGCTGCACGAACGCGCCGATGCCGACTGCTGGATGGACTGGCAGACCACGACGTTCAGCCCCTCGATGGTGGATGCCTTCCTGCAGCTCATACGCACGCCGGAAGACCAGCGCGACGCAGCCCGCATCGAGCGCTCACGCCAGGCGGCCGAGCGCACCACCGCCATCCTCGACACCGTGCTTGGCAAGCGGCCGTACGTGGCTGGTCAACGCTTCACCATGGCCGACATCGTCTGCGGCTGTGCTGCGCACCGCTGGTTTGGCCTGCCGCTGGAGCGCCCGCCGCGCCCGAATCTGGAGCGCTGGATGGCCGAGCTGCGCGATCGCCGTGCGGCGCAGGAAGTGTTGGCGCTGCCCGTCGTCTGACTGCATTCGCGTCGATGTCCGGCGATTTCCTGGCGGACGGCTACGCCCTCCTCCCTGAGGTGCTGGCCGATGACCTCTGCGCGCAGCTTGCCGACCGGCTGCAGGCAGATGGCGCCGGCACGCGCGAACTCCTCCCACAGCCCTGGTGCACCGCATTGGCGATCCGCCTGCGCGAGCACCGCGCCCTCAAGCCGCTGATCCCTGCCGCTCAAGTTGCGCTGGGCACAAGCCGTTTAGCCCTGCAGCACGCCGCACATTAAGCCCGTAACAAACCAACTGCGGTAGCATCGACCGCGCACGGCGACCCGACGCCGGCGCGGTCTTTCTGTTTTCACCGAGGGAAACCCGGATGCCATTCCACCGACCTTCCACCCCCGTCGCCACGATCCTGTGGGGCGTGCTCTACCTGGTTGCCGCCATCGTGTCGCACCGCCTGAACGGGCCGATCGACATGACGGGCTATTGCTGGCTGCCAGCGGGCGTGACCATGGCGGCGTTCCTGCTGCGGCCATATCGGGAGTGGCCGGGGCTGGGCGCGGCGTTTGCCGTGGCACAACTGGCGCTGGCCGCGATCGAACACACCAACCCGGCACACGCCATGCTCTTCGTGCTGGACGAGGCCGGCAGCTCGGCGCTGGCGGTGGCGCTGGTGCGGCTGGCACGGGTGCCGCTGGAGGGCCTGTACTTCCTGCGCGCGATGCTGGTGGCCGGCGCCGTCAGTGCGCTGCTGGGCGCGGTGTTTGGGGCGGCGTGGTTTGCGTGGTCACAAGGCGGGGCGTTTGGCCACGTGCTGCGCATCTGGGCGGCATCGGATTTCCTGGGCGTGCTGATCGTCACACCGGTGCTGGCGGCATGGTCGCGTTTTCGCGCTTTCCGCTCGGGCGGCGCAGACCGTACCGATTTCCTGCTTGGCCTGGCGGCGTTCGTGGCGCTGGCGGTGTCGTCCTACGTGATCTTCGACGGCAACAGCGACGCCAAATTCGGCGACGGCATCGGCTTTGCGCTGACGTATATCCCGCTGTTCTTTGCCGTGGTGGTCGCCCTGCTGTGGGGAGGGCGCGGCGGGTCCGTGGCGGTACTGCTGCTGACGCTGGTGGCGCTCACGCAGACGGCCGAGGGCGATGGCCCCTTTGCCGTGCTCGATCGGAACTACGGGCAGTCGCTGCTTGAGGCGCAGCTGTATCTCGGTATCGCCGCGCTGCTGGTGCTGCTGGTGAGCGCGCTCAAGACCACGCGCGAGCAATTGCACGAACAGAGCGCGCAATGGCAAAACCGCGTCGAGCTGGCGCTGGCCGCCGCCGGCCAACTGGTCTACACCATCGACCCCGCCAGCGGCCGCATCGACTGGGGCGGCGATAGCGCGCTGATGTTCGGCCATGACGCGGCCACCATGGCCTCGGTCGATACCGTCCTGCAGCTGGTCCATCCCGACGACCGCGAGGCGCTACGCGCGCGCTGGTCGGGCGCCGCACCGGCCGATGTCGATGCCACCCCGGCGCGCCGCCAGACCCTGCGCATCAGCGCGCGCGACGGCACGCTGCACACCGTGGTCGACACCGGCACGCCCCTGGCGGATGCCATGGGCAACACGGCGCTGATCGCCGGCACCTGGCTGGTCGAGACCGCACGGTGACGGCCAACCCGCACGGCAAGACCGCCGTGCTACTGATCCACGGACTGGGCGGGACGTCCTATGACCTGGGCGTGCTGCAGAAGGCGCTGCGCAGCGCCGGCGCGGTCACGCACGCCCCCACCCTGCCCGGCCACGGCACGCATCCGCACGACCTGATTGGCACGCGGGCCGAGGCGTGGCTCGACACGCTCACGCAAACGTATCTTCAGCTCACCACCGAGCACGAGACCGTGCACATCGCGGGGATGTGCATGGGTGCCCTGCTGGCACTGGTGCTGGCGCATCGCGTGCAGCATGGCGCGGCGCGCCCGCAGGACCGCCTGGCCCTGCTGGCTACGCCGCTGCACATCGACGGCTGGTCGACGCCGTGGTATCGCGAGCTGCGCCACGTGGTGTACCGCATCCCCGGCATGGCCGCACGCATGCGCGTGGACGAAGCCGAGCCGTTCGGCATCAAGAACCCGCTGTTGCGGCGGATCATCAAGGCCAAGCTCGCGCGCGGCGACACCTTCCACTACCCGTGGGTGCCGCTCACCTGCATTCGGGAAGTGGACCGGTTGCGTGGCTGGGCGCACGCTGCGGCGCCCGAGACGACGTGCCAGACGCTGCTCATCCATGCCCGCGAAGACGAGCTGACCAGCCTGCGTTCGGCCGAAACGCTGCAGGCGACGCTGCCCAACGCCCGCAGCGTGGTGCTGGAGAACAGCTACCACATGGTCTGCGTGGACAACGACCGCGACCTGGTCGCGGCCGAGGTGCTGGGCTTCTTCGGGTTCGATGCGGCGGCGGTCCGGCGCAAGAGCCCGGCTACCGCCGACTGATCCCGCATCAGGCGGCCGGCCCCGCCCCCGCCACCTCGTGCTCGTGCGCCGCATCCAGCCGGCGCTGACGCTCGCTGCCCTTGAACACGCGCCGCACCACCACGAAGAACACCGGCACCAGGAACACCGCCAGCACCGTCGCCGTGATGATCCCGCCCAGCACGCCCGTGCCGATGGCGCGCTGGCTGGCCGAGGCCGCGCCGCTCGCAATCGCCAGCGGCACCACGCCGAAGGCAAACGCCAACGACGTCATCACGATCGGCCGGAAGCGCAGACGCGCCGCCTCCAGCGTGGCGTCGATCAGGCCCATGCCTTGCGCATACAGGTCCTTGGCCACCTCGATGATCAGGATCGCGTTCTTGGCCGACAGGCCGATGGTGGCGATCAGGCCGACCTTGAAGTAGATGTCGTTGGGCAGAAAGCGCAGCGTGGCGCCCAGCAGCGCGCCGAACACGCCCAGCGGCACCACCAGGATCACCGCCAGCGGAATCGACCAGCTCTCGTACAGCGCGGCCAGGCACAGGAACACCACCAGGATCGACAGCGCGAACAGCGCGGGCGCCTGCGCACCTGAGAGCCGCTCCTCGTACGACTGGCCGGTCCACTCGTAGCCGAAGCCTTCGGGCAGGCCGCGTGCGATGGATTCCATCGCCGCCATGGCCTCGCCGGAGCTGTGGCCGGGCGCGGGCGAACCGGTGATCGTCATCGACGGATAGCCGTTGTAGCGGTCCAACCTCAGCGGCCCGACGACCCACTTGGCGGTGGTAAACGCCGACAGCGGCACCATCGCGCCCGCGGCATTGCGCACGTGCATGCGGCCGAGCTGCTCGATCGACACGCGCTGCTTGCCATCGGCCTGCACGATCACGCGGCGTACCTGGTTGCGGTAGACGAAGTCGCCCGCGTAATCCGAGCCGAACATCACGGCCAGCGTGCGGTTGATGTCGTCGATCGACACGCCCATCGATAGCGCCTTCTTGCGATCGACGTCGATCAGGATCTGCGGCGCATCACCCTGGCCGGCAAAGGTGACCTCGGACAGCGCAGGATGCTTGGCCGCCTCGGCCAGCACGCGGTCGCGCGCCTGGGCCAGGCGCTCGTAGCCGGCGCCGCTGCGGTCCTGCAGGCGCAGGTCGAAGCCGGGCTTGCTGCCGAGTTCGGGCAGTGCGGGCGAGTTCATCGCCATGACCGTGGCACCCTTGATGTTGCCGAACGCTGCATTGGCGCGTGCGACCACGGCGTCGACGTGCTGTGCGTCCGACTTGCGGTCCTTCCAATCCTTGAGCGTGAGGAACAGCATCGCCGCATTCTGGCCGTTGCCGAACAGGCTGAAGCCGGTGATGGCCAGCGTGGAGGCCACCACGGGCTCCTTGGTGATGAAGTACTGCTCGGCCTCGCGCACCACGTCGAGCGTCTGCGCCTGCGTGGCGCCGGTGGGCAGCACGACGACGGTCATGAACTGGCCGGTGTCCTCTTCTGGCAGGAAGGCGGTCGGCAGTTGCATGAACAGCAGCACCACCACGCCGATCACCG
>CAJXMR010000106.1 GCA_913056305.1 uncultured Ralstonia sp. | reverse complement strand
TCAACGACAGCAGCAAGAAGATCGCCGACATCATCGGCGTGATCGAAGGCATTGCCTTCCAGACCAACATCCTCGCGCTGAACGCCGCCGTGGAAGCAGCGCGTGCCGGCGAGCAGGGCCGTGGCTTCGCGGTGGTGGCGGGCGAGGTGCGCAGCCTGGCGCAGCGCTCGGCGGGCGCGGCCAAGGAGATCAAGGCGCTGATCGGCGATTCGGTGGGCCGCGTGCGCAATGGCTCCGCACTGGTGACCGAAGCCGGCGCGGTGATCCAGGAAGTGGTGGTGGCCGTGAAGCGCGTGACCGACATCATGGGTGAGATTTCCGCTGCATCGGACGAGCAAAGCTCCGGCATCGAGCAGGTCAACCAGGCCGTGAACCAGATGGATGAGGTCACGCAGCAGAATGCGGCGCTGGTGGAGCAGGCTGCTGCGGCGGCGCTGTCGCTGGAAGAGCAGGCGCAACTGCTGCGCAGCGCGGTGGCCGCGTTCCGCACCGACGCATCGGCTGAGCTGGCTGCGCCGGCCGCCCGCGTCATGCCGGCCACGCGCAGCGAGGTTCGCCCAGCGAAGAAGACCGAGGTGGTGCGCTCGGTGGCGCGTGCGATTGCCTCTCGAAAGTCGGGCAAATCGGGCAAGTCGGTCACGCAGGAGGCGGCCCCCAAGGCGTCGGTCGAAGCGCCGGCCGAAGCACCTGTTGCGGCGGCTGAGTCGGCGCAAGAAGTGCATCATGAGGCGCATTCGTTGGTTGCACCCGTGGCGGCCGCGGCGGTTTCGGCGGTCGCTGCAGCGCCAGCCCTCAAGCTGGGTGCTGCTTCTGCCGATGATGAAGATTGGAGCACCTTCTGACGCCGGCGCCTCGCCCAGATCCGCAGTAACCGACACGGCGTGGCACCGGCAGCGGTGCCCGCCTAATGACTGAAAGCGGGCACCAAGACTCGCGCAATTACGGGGTAGTTATCCAATGGCACAAACCTTGGCGCCAGTTTCACCGACGCTCGCGTCGCGCGAATTTTCGTTCACGGCGGAAGATTTTTCCCGCATCCGCAGCCTGATCTATCGCCGCGTCGGCATCTCGTTGTCCGACCGCAAGAGCGAGATGGTCTACAGCCGCCTGGCCCGCCGCCTGCGCGTGGTCAACCTGGGCTCGTTCCGCGATTACCTCGACGCGCTGGAAAACGGCCACCTGCCCGACGAGTGGGAGGCCTTTACCAACGCGCTCACCACCAACCTGACCGCGTTCTTTCGCGAGCAGCACCACTTTCCGCTGCTGGCCGAGCACGCCAAGGCCAAGCGCACGCCGTTCAGCGTGTGGTGCTCAGCCTCTTCGACTGGCGAAGAGCCGTACTCGATCGCCATCACCCTGGCCGAGACCTTCGGCTCCATGAACCCGGGGCAGGTGAGCGTGGTCGCCTCCGACGTGGATACCAATGCGCTGGCGCGCGCCCGCGCCGGCATCTACCCGATGGAGCGGGTGGCGGCGTTGTCCGCCGACCGCCTCAAGAAGTATTTCCTGCGCGGCACCGGCAAGCAGGAGGGCTACGCCCGCGTGCGGCCCGAGCTGCAGGCCATGATCGACTTCCGCCAGATCAACCTGCTCGACCGCGACTGGCCGCTGTCGCAAAAGTTTGACGTGATCTTCTGCCGCAACGTGATGATCTATTTCGACAAGCCGACCCAGGCCAAGATCCTGGAGCACTTTGTCGACGTGATGAAGCCGGACGGCCTGCTGTTTGCCGGCCACTCGGAGAGCTTCTTGCAGGTGACCAAGGCCTGGTCGCTGCGCGGCAAGACGGTCTATGAAATCGCGCCCGAGATCCGGGCGAAACTGACGGGGGCGCGATGATCGAATTCGGCAAGAAGGACGTCCCGCGCGCCGCCATGGCCGATGCCATGCGCAGCGACAGCGGCATGACGGCCGGTGCCATGGCCACGCTGGCGCAGTCCGCCGCCAGCACCCACGCCTATTACGACACCACCTTCAGCCGCCGCGCCATGAAGGTGCTGCCCGGCGAGTACTACGTCACCACCGAAGACCTGATGCTGGTGACCGTGCTCGGCTCGTGCGTGTCGGCCTGCGTGCGCGACAAGATCCTGGGCATCGGCGGCATGAACCACTTCATGCTGCCCTCGCGCAACGAGTCCGAATCGATCCTGTCGCCATCGATGCGCTACGGCACGCATGCCATGGAAGTGCTGCTCAACCAGCTCTACCGCGCCGGCGCCCGCCGCGAGCACCTGGAAATCAAGGTGTTTGGCGGCGCCGCCGTGCTGGCCGGCATGAGCACGCTGGATGTGGGCGAGCGCAACGGCAGGTTCGTGCTCGAATTCCTGCGCGCCGAAGGCCTGCCCGTGGCCGCCAAGGACCTCTTCGACGTGCACCCGCGCAAGGTGTACTTCGTGCCGTCCACCGGCCAGATCATGGTGCGCAAGCTGCGCTCGCAAGCCTCCGCGGCCGAGCTGGACAGCGAGGCCCAATACGCCAACAAGCTGTCGAAATCCATCACGGCCAAGCCTGCTGGCTCGCGCCTGCAACTGTTTACGTAATTCCTGTACTTGCCCCCCCCAATAACATGAACGACAAACGCAAGATCCAGGTGCTGTGCATCGACGATTCCGCACTGATCCGCAGCATCCTGAAGGAAATCATCAACGCGCAGCCCGATATGGAAGTGGTTGGCGTGGCGCCGGACCCGATCATCGCGCGTGACCTGATCAAGCAGACCAATCCGGACGTGCTGACGCTGGACGTCGAAATGCCGAAGATGGACGGCCTCGACTTCCTGGAAAAGCTCATGCGCCTGCGCCCGACGCCGGTGGTGATGATCTCCTCGCTGACCGAGCGCGGCTCCGAAGCCACGCTGCGCGCGCTGGAGCTGGGCGCGGTGGATTTCGTCGCCAAGCCCAAGCTGGGCATGCGCGATGGCATGAACGAATACGCCGACCAGATCGCCGACAAGATTCGCGCGGCGGCCCGGGCCAAGCTGCGTCCGCGTGCAGCGGCACCCGCCGTCGCGCCTGCGCCGGCACATGTCGCACACGTTCGCGCGGAGCCCGGCGCAACTGGCCACGCACCCGCCCATGCGCCTGCGCCGGCAGCGGCCCGTACCCATTTCTCGTCGACGGAAAAGCTGATCATCGTCGGCGCTTCCACCGGCGGCACCGAGGCCATCAAGGAATTCCTGCTGGAGATGCCGCCCGACTGCCCCGGCATCCTGATCGTGCAGCACATGCCGGCCGGCTTCACCACCTCGTTCGCCAAGCGGCTGGACGGCCTGTGCCGCATCCGCGTGAAAGAGGCCGCGCATGGCGAGCGCGTGCTGCCCGGCCACGCCTACATCGCCCCGGGCGACATGCACCTGTCGCTGGGCCGCAGCGGCGCCAACTACGTCACCGAGCTTGACCAGGGGCCGCCGGTCAACCGCCACCGCCCGGCGGTGGACGTGCTGTTCCGCTCGGCGGCGCGCAATGCCGGCGCCAACGCGCTGGGGGTGATCCTGACCGGCATGGGCAAGGACGGCGCGGCCGGCATGCTGGAAATGCGCAACGCCGGCGCTTATAACGTGGCCCAGGACGAGGCCTCGTGCGTGGTCTACGGCATGCCCAAGGAGGCCGTGGCCCACGGCGGTGTGCACGAGGTGCTGCCGCTGTCCGAGATCGGGCAACACGTGCTGGCCAAGCTGTCGGCGCATGGCCGTGTGACGCGGGTTTGAGCGCAGTCCTGCCTGCAAAGCGTGTCGGGGCGCGGCTGTCGAGCGCCCCGAGGCGTTCCGGTGCCGCCCGGTGAGCACTTGGCTGATAACATGTGCTCAAGAAACAGGGCCAGTGGCCGATAACACTGCCAAGGTAGCCCGAAAACCCCCCAATTCAGTTAGTTTGCGGAGATTGTGTCCATGGACAAGAGCCAGTACCGATTCCTCGTCGTCGACGATTTCCCGACGATGCGCCGGATCGTGCGTAACCTGCTCAAGGAACTCGGCTTTGCCAATGTCGACGAGGCCGAAGACGGCGCCGCCGGCCTGGCCAAGGTCAAGGAAGGCCGGTTCGATTTCGTGATCTCGGACTGGAACATGCCCAATATGGACGGCCTGCAGATGCTGCAGGCCATCCGCGCCGACGCCAACCCCGCCATCAGCAAGCTGCCGGTGCTGATGGTCACGGCCGAAGCCAAGAAGGAAAACATCATCGCCGCCGCCCAGGCTGGCGCCCATGGTTACGTGGTCAAGCCCTTCACGGCCGCTACGCTGGACGAAAAGCTGGGCAAGATCTTCGAGAAAATGGAAAAAGCGGGGGCGTGATGAGCGAAATGCACGACGGCGCCCACGCACCGGCCGCGGAGGGCGTAGACCGTAGCGACATGCCGGAGATGTTGCAGCGTATCGGCCACCTCACGCGCATGCTGCACGAGAGCATGCGTGAGCTGGGGTTGGACAAGGGCGTGGAGAAGGCTGCGTCGGCCATCCCCGACGCGCGCGACCGCCTGAACTACATCGCCAACATGACCGAGCAGGCGGCCACCCGCGTGCTCAACGCCATCGACGCGGCCCGTCCGGTGCAGGACGCGCTGGAATCCGACGCCGAGGCGTTGGTCAACCGCTGGCAATCGTGGATGGACCGCCAGCTGGGCGATGAGGAAATCCGTGAGCTGGTCGGCCAGACCAACGGCTTCCTGCGCAGCGTTCCGGAAAAGACGCGCGACACCAACCAGCAACTGATGGAAATCCTGATGGCCCAGGACTTCCAGGATCTGACCGGCCAGGTGATCAAGAAGGTGCTGGACGTGGTCCAGCTGATCGAAAGCCAGCTCGTTGGCATCCTGCTCGACAACGCGCCGGAACACCTGCGCGTGGAAGCGAGCTCGTCGCTGCTCAACGGCCCGCAGATCAATCCGGACCACCCGGACGTGGTCGCCAACCAGGAGCAGGTCGACGACCTGCTGGAAAGCCTGGGCTTCTAAGTCCCTGTCGCCGGGCCCTCGCGTAGAGGGGGCGCTGGCGTCACGGTTCAATGCGTGCCGGCGCAGTTGGCCGGCATCGCTTCTTCAACGCGCGGCCTGCAGCAGCATGGCCTCGATCCGCGCGTCCTTCTCCTCCCATAGCTGTGTAAGCCAGCGGTGAAACTCGCCGCGGAAGGCCGCATCGGCGCTGTAGTCGCCGGCGCAGAGCCCGGCCGGAATCGGCAGCTCGCGGATATGCACCATCACGCGGCCAGCGCGGCCGCTGGCGAGCGTCCAGAAGCTGGGCGTGCCGTCCGGATAGGCAATGCTGACATCCAGCAGCGCCTGGAACTGCTCGCCCATGGCGTTGAGCGCCAGTGCCAGCGCGCCGGCCTTGGGTTTGAGCAGGTGGCGGTACGGAGAGGACTGCGCGCGATGCTTGGCCGGGGTGTAACGCGTGCCTTCGGCAAAGTTCATGACGCTGGTCGGCACCTCGGCGAACTTGGAGCAGGCGCGCCGCGTGGTGTCCCGGTCCTGGTTACGCAGCTCCGGGTGTTTGCGCAACGCCGCCTTGGAATGCCGCCGCATGAACGGGAAATCCAGCGCCCACCAGGCCAGGCCGATCACCGGCACATAGATCAGCTGCTGCTTGAGGAAGAACTTCAGCAGCGGGATGCGCCGGTTCAGCACCCGCTGGAGCACAAAGATGTCGACCCAGGAGCGGTGGTTGCAATTGACGAGGTACCAGCCGGCGTAGCGCAGGTTGTCGGCGCCTTCCACGGTCCAGGGTTCGCGCTGCAGCAGGCCGATCCAGACGTCGTTGCAGGTGATCCAGCGCGTGGCGACCCAATTGAGGGCGGGGTCAATGCGTCGGCGCAGCGCCGTGGCCGGAATCAGCAGCTTGAGTGCGGAGAGCATGAACAGCGGCACGCACCAGAACAGCGTGTTCAGTGCCAGCAGGATCAGGCTGAGCGTACCCAGTGCAAAGGCAGGCAGGACTCGGGTCAATGGCAACTCCAGTGAGCGTCTGCCCGGTGGTCGCGGCAGACGTGGATCGTATTGGTCAGGATACGCGAGCGTAGCCCGGATCGCTTGCCGAGACCATGCGCTGCGTCATGACTTCACGTCTGCAGGCGCGCCGCCATACCGGTGGACATCCACGGTTGCGGCGCGGCCCCCGCAATCAACGCATCCACACCCGGGCGCGGCGTCAGCAGACGGCGCCCCGCCGCCGCGCCGGTCACCATGATGGCGGCGCCGAGTCCGTTGACGTCGTCGACGTTGCGCGCAACCAGGGTGACGCCGTGCAGGCCATGCGTGGGCAGGCCGGTCTTGGGGTCGAGGATATGGTGGTAGCGCTGGCCGTTGCGGACGAAGCAACGCTCGTAGTCTCCCGACGACGCTACGACGCCGTCACTGAGCGCCACCACGCCGAGCAGCCGCTCGGGTGCGCGCGGGTCGCGCAGCCCGACCCGCCAGTCGTGGCCCTGGAGCTGCCCGCTGACGAGCACGTCGCCGCCGCCGTTGATCATCGCGTCATGTACGCCGTGCAGCCGCAGCACGCGCATGCCCGCTTGCAGGATCGGTAGCTTGGCAATGCCGCCCAGGTCGAGCTTCATGCCGGGGTGTCGAAGATAGGCGCTGCCTTGCGTCTCGTCGAGGACGATGTCGCGGTAGTTGACCAGCCGCTGCTCGCGCGCCAGCTCGGCGCGGCTCGGCATCTGGCCCTGGCCCGGATCGAAGTTCCAGCCGGAGAACGCGCCGATGGTGATGTCGAAGGCGCCCTGGCTTTGCGCGGAGATCCGGGCGGCATGCTTGAGCACCGACAGCAGCTCTGGCGCGACCGGCACGGGGTTCTGTCCGGCGGCACGCGCGAGCGCGCTGACCTGGCTGTCCGGGCAGTAGCGGCTCATCAGCCGTTCGAGCCGCGCCATCTCGGCAAAGGCGGCGTCGATAGCCGGCGCCGCGGCACCGGGCATCGCGCCCTGCGCCACGATGTCGACCTGCGTACCGAGCAGCCGGCGCGACGCATGCTGGACGGATGGATTGGCCAGCGCCGGCCGCACGAACAAGCCGACCGCGAGCAGGGGCACGCCGGCTAGGCAGCGCCGCCGGCCAGGGTTGGTAGGAGCCAAGGTGCGCATGGCATTACTGCGATTGCGCCACCATGTAGTCCACCGCCGCCTTGATGGCGTCGTCGGGCAAGGTCGAACCGCCGCGTGCAGGCATCGATCCCTTGTTGCCGTTGAACCCTTCCAGCGCGTGCTTGTACAGCGTGTCCTTGCCCTGGGCGATGCGCGGCCCCCAGTCGGACTTGTCGCCCGGCTTGGGTGCGCCGGCCACACCCGCGGCATGGCACATGGAGCAGACGTTGCCGAAGGTGCGCTTGCCGAGTGCGTTCTCGGGGGCTGCCGTGGCAGCCGCAACCGTGGGCGCCGCGCTGGTCTGCACAGGGGCGGGCGCAGCGGCGGCAACTGGCGCGGCCTCTTCCTTCTGTCCGCAAGCTGCCAGGACGGCGCTGCAAATCAGCATCAGGCATAGGGTGGTTTTCGTGCGCATGGGGATCTCCTTGAGTCGGCGCGAGTTCAGGAAATGAACATGTCTCGCATTCTGTCCGTTCCGCTTCTTCAAAGATGCATAAAAAATGCGTATTTGTTAAATGTGTGACGAAAGTCAATTGGTCCAGGGAACGGTGACCCGAAGATTCGACATGCCGAAAGGGTCAATGCGTAGAAATCAGCCGGCGTCTTCCAGTCCGGCTTTATGAAAACCGATTCAAGGACCGATGATGAGCAAGCACCAAGATTCGCCATCCACACAGCAGGACGAAACGCCCAGCGTGCCGGGGCGACGGCGCTTCATGAACACCGCCGCGCTGGCCGGGCTGGCGACGGTCGTGGCCTGCACCGACAAGGGCACACCGGCCACGCCAGCTGCCGCAGCCA
Source organism: uncultured Ralstonia sp. (assembly GCA_913056305.1). Taxonomy (GTDB): domain Bacteria; phylum Pseudomonadota; class Gammaproteobacteria; order Burkholderiales; family Burkholderiaceae; genus Ralstonia. The sequence goes on along the minus strand of CAJXMR010000106.1, from coordinate 7,470 downwards.
GCGCAGCATCAGGCGCCGCAGCCACGGGCGCGGAGCACACGATTGCTGGCCTGCACCCGAAGCCCGGTGAGCTGGATACCTACTACGGCCTGTGGAGCGGCGGCCATACCGGCGACATGCGCGTCATGGGCATGCCCTCGGGCCGCGAGATCCATCGCATTCCGATGTTCGTGCCGGATGCGCTGGTCGGCTGGGGCATCACCAACGAATCGAAGAAGGTGATGGGCACCAAGCCCGACGGCAATCTGCGGTACACGGTGGGCGATACCCACCACGTCCACGCGTCCTACAAGGACGGCAACTACGACGGCCGCTACGCGTGGATCAACGACAAGATCAACTCGCGCCTGGGGCGCGTGCGGCTCGACTACTTCATCTGCGACAAGATCACCGAGCTGCCCAACGTGCAGGGCTTCCACGGCATCTTCCCGGACAAGCGCGACCCGGTTGACCCGAAGATCAACTACACGACACGCGTGTTCTGCGGCGGCGAATTCGCCATTCCGCTGCCCAACACCGCCGGTATCGATGACCCGACCAAGTACCACTCGCTGTTCACCTGCGTGGATGCCGAGAGCATGGAGGTGCGCTGGCAGGTACTGATCGACGGCAACTGCGATCTGGTCGCCTCGTCGTACGACGGCAAGCTGGCCGCGACCAACCAGTACAACACCGAGATGGGCGTGCACTATGAAGACATGATGTCGGCCGAGCGCGACGCCTGCCTGTTCTTCAACGTCGCCCGCATCGAAGAGGCGGTCAAGGCCGGTAAGTTCAAGACCATCGGCGACTCCAAGGTGCCGGTGGTGGACGGTACGCACGCCGCCAACCAGGACCCGAAGGCCGCGCTGACCGCCTATGTGTCGGTGCCGAAGAATCCGCACGGCGTCAACGCCAGCCCCGACCAGAAGTACTTCATCTGCGCGGGCAAGCTGTCGCCCACTGCCACGGTGATCGAACTGGCGCGCGTGCTGGACTGGTTCGACGGCAAGCTCGCCAAGATCGACGACGCCATCGTGGCGGAGGTCGAGCTGGGTCTGGGGCCGCTGCATACCGCCTTTGATGGACGCGGCAACGCCTACACCACGCTGTTCCTCGACAGCCAGATCGTGAAGTGGAACATCGACTCGGCGATCAAGTTCCACAAGGGCGACAAGAACGCCAAGTACGTGGTCGACCGCCTGGACGTGCACTACCAGCCGGGCCACCTGAACGCCTCGCAGTCCGAGACCGTGGCGGCCGACGGGAAATTCCTCGCCGTCGGCTGCAAGTTCTCCAAGGACCGCTTCCTGCCGGTCGGTCCGCTGCACCCCGAGAACGAGCAGTTTATCGACATCTCCGGCGAGAAGATGGTGCTGCTGCAAGACCACCCGATCCGCAGCGAGCCGCACGACTTCATCATTTTCAAGCGTGAGCTGCTGCATCCGAAGCAGATCTACTCGCTGGATGACTTCCCGCTGGCCACCAAGGACCCGAAGCAATCCGGCGTGGTCCGCAACGGCAAGAAGGTGACGGTGCGGCTGACCTCGCAGGCACCGGCCTACAGCCTGCGCGAGTTCAAGCTGAAGAAGGGCGACGAGGTCACGCTGATCCTCACCAACCTCGACAAGGTGGAGGACCTGACGCACGGCTTCGCCATTCCCAAATACAACATCAACTTCATCGTCAACCCGCAGGAGACCGCGTCGGTCACCTTCATTGCCGACAAGCCGGGCGTGTTCTGGTGCTACTGCACGCATTTCTGCCATGCACTGCACCTGGAAATGCGCAGCCGCATGATCGTTGAGGCCTGAGTCCGAGCGTCCCTAAGTCTGCCAAGAGGCGCGCGTGTGCCGGCTTCCGGTGCACGCGCCGATGAACCGCAAGATGCCATCTAGAAATCAGGGGTTCGCGGCCCGAGTGGCCGCGTTTTTTCTGTTCCTGTTCCTGTTCATGGGCATGCAACCGGCACTGGCCGGCCGTGGCGCCTATGAGGCCGAGTTGCCGGCCAACCTGGCCGAGGCCAAGGATCTGTGTGCGCTGGTGCCGTGCGCTGATGTGTTTCCTGGTGCCGCGCGTTTTTCCGAACGCATGGGGCAGCCGCCCTATGTGGAAGCCTATGGCCCGGCACCGGGCGACAAGGCGGGCGACAAGGCGGGCGGCAAGGCGCCGCTGCTGGGCTACGTGATGCTGTCCACCGACATCACCGACATTCCCGCCTATTCCGGCAAGCCTGTGGTGACACTGATCGGCATGGACAGGCAAGGGCGCTATGTCGGCATCAAGGTGCTGAAGCATTCCGAGCCGATCCTGCTGCTGGGGATTCCGGAATCGGCGCTGCTGAACTTCAACAAGCAGTACATCGGCAAGTCGGTCAAGGACAAGATCGAGGTCGGGCAATCGCGACCGGACGAGGGTGTGCTGGGGGTCGACGCCATCTCCGGCGCCACCGTGACGGTGATCGCCCAGAACCAAGTGCTGACCACCGCGACGTCTGCCGTCGCGCGGCAGGTGGGCATCGTGGCGCCCACCCGGCATGAGCCCGCGCGCTATGCGCAGACCGGGCAGCGCGCAAGCTGGGCGGACCTCGTCAAACAAGGCAGCGTGCAGCGCTTGCTGATCCGGCCTGAACAGCTCGGGCTTGAGCGCGCGTCGGAACCCTTCATCGAACTGTGGTTCGGCGATCTCAACCATCCGGACCTGGGGGCGAGCCTGCTGGGCCAGCAAGCCTGGAACGATCTGCGCGCGCAGCTCAAGCCCGAAGAGCACGCCTTCTTTGTGATCCGCACGGCGGGCGCGGCTTCGTTCAAGGGGTCCGGCTTCGTGCGCGGCGGCATCTACGATCGCATCCAGATCAAGCAGGGCGCGGACTCGTTCACCTTCCGCGATTCGGACTACCTGAATCTCTATGGCTTGGCGGCAGAAGGTGCGCCGACCTTTACCGAGTCAGCCATCTTCGTGGTGCGCTCGCCGGCGTTCTCGGCCGCGTATCCGTGGAAGCTGTCGTTCCTCGGCAATCGGGTCGACCGCGCAACCGGCACACGCAGCTTCGTCACCTTCGATGCTCCGTACTGGCTGCCCGCCGCGCTGCTGCAGGGCGGGCGCCCGCACGTCGACGAGCCGGATGCGCCGTGGCGGCGGGTCTGGCGCACGCGCGCCCCGCAGATCGCGCTGTTCGTCGGTCTGCTGCTGGCGGTGGGCGTGGTGTATGCCCTGCGCGAGCGCCTGACGCGCCGCGCGACCCACAAGAACAAGTGGCCGGTCAACGCCTTCAAGTACAGCGCCTGGGCCCTGAGCATTGGCTTTGTCGGTTTCGGGGCGATGGCCCAGCCGTCGATCACGCAGGTGCTGACGTGGTTCCACTCGCTGCTGTTCCAGTGGACGTGGTCGCTGTTCCTGACCGATCCGTTCATCTTCTGCTTCTGGATCTTCATCATCCTGACGGTGTTCCTGTTCGGGCGCGGGCTGTTCTGCGGCTGGCTGTGTCCGTTCGGCTCGCTGTCGGAGGCGATCTACAAGATCGGCGCGAAGCTCGGTTTCAAGCGCTGGCAACGCCAGTTGCCGCGCGCCTGGCACGACCGGCTGAAATGGCTGAAGTACGCCATCTTCTTTGGCCTGCTGACGGTGTCGATGTTCTCGATGGGGTTGGCCGAGAAGCTGGCCGAGGTGGAACCGTTCAAGACCACCTTCCTGGTCAGCATCAGCCATCGTGCGTGGCCGTATGGGCTGTTCGTCTGCACGCTGCTGGGGGTGTCGCTGTTTGTCGAGCGGCCGTACTGCAAGTACATCTGCCCGCTCGGCGCGGCGCTCGCCATGCCGAGCACCTTCCGCTGGTTCGGCCTGCGTCGCAAGCAGGACTGCAACAGCTGCAAGGCGTGTGCCGTGGGCTGCGGTTCGCAGGCGATCGATGCCGACGGGCGCATCGACCATCGCGAATGCCTGCACTGCCTGGACTGCATGGTCCTGTACACCGACGTCAAGGGCTGCCCGCCGCTGGCCAAGGAGCGCAAGCGCCGCGAGCGCGACGGCCTGGAAATCACGCCAATCGGCAAGGATGGCTATTTCATTCCGATCCAGCTGGTGCCCACGACGCCCATCAACCCACGCGTGGCGCAGGGCCTGGACCCGCGCATGCCGACCGACCGGGTGTTCCTGCCGAGACAGGTACAAGAGCGCGACCTGCGCTGGTTCATGTTGGAGCTGCGCGACCACCTCTGGCCGTGGAGCAGCGAGGGCTGGGCCTCGGCGCGCGCGCTGCAGATCGCCGGCATCTCCCTGGCGCTGGCGGTGAGCGTGGCGTGGGTGCTGGCGGCCATGGGGCAGCTCTCATCCGGCGCCGTCATCGCGTGGTGGTTCGGCTGGAGCGTCTATGAAGTGCTGATCCGCCTGGCGGGCCGGCGCTACGTCAAGGACGGCCCATGGTGGCAGGGCAACTACCGCCGCGCGAGCGTGATGGACATGCTCAGCTATGTCGGCTTCAAGAACCTGCTGATCGGCGCCGTGCTGTTCCTGACCCTCAAGGCGCTGGGGCTGCTGCTGGTATGAGGTGGTTGCCGATACTGCTTCTCCTGGCTGGATGGCTGACGAGCGCGCAGGCCGCCACGCTGCGCGTTCGGCCGGGGCAGTCACTGCAGGCCGCGATCGACGCCGCGCATGCGGGCGACGTGCTGGAAATCGAGCGTGCCGCGTATAACGGCAACTTCGGCGACAGCTTCGTCGGCAACTTCGTCATCAACAAGGCGCTGACCCTGCGCGGGCTGGATCGCCCCACGCTCAGCGGCGGCCAGCATGGCGATACCGTGCGGGTGTCTGCCCCGGACGTGGTGATCGAGGGCTTGATCGTGCGCGACTCCGGCGACAGCCTGAAAGACCAGAACGCCGGCATCAACATCCTGCCCGGCGCGCACCGAACGGTGGTGCGCCATTGCGACCTGACCTACAACCTGTTCGGGCTGTGGATCGAGAAGGCCAATGATGTGCGTGTCGAGTACAACACCATCACCGGCAAGCGCGACTACAACTCCGCGCAGCGCGGCAACGGCGTCGAGCTGTACAACACGCAGGGCGCCCGCATCATCGGCAACAACATCAGCTTCGTGCGGGACGCGCTCTATGTGGACGTATCGCACCACGCGATCTTCAAGGGCAACCGCCTGCACCACAGCCGCTACGGCACGCACTACATGAACTCCTACTACAACCTGTGGGAGGACAACGACAGCTACAACAACCGCGGCGGGCTGGCGCTCATGGAAGTGCGCGACCAAGTCGTGCGCAACAACCGCACCTGGGGCAACGCCGACCACGGCATCATGCTGCGCACCATCCAGGACTCGCGGGTGGAGAACAACGTCGTGGCCGACAACGACCGCGGCTTCTTCATCTACGACGTGGAATACACGCAGCTGCGCGGCAACCTGATCATCGGCAACCAGACTGGCGTGCATCTCTCGGCCGGGTCGACGCGCAACGTGGTGCAAGGCAACGACTTCATCGGCAACCGCGAGCAGGTGCGTTACGTGGGGTCGCGTGACGAGCCATGGGGTGGCCGTACGCCGGCCGAGCGCACGCAGGGCAACTTCTGGAGCGACTACCTGGGCTGGGACCGCGACGGTGACGGCATCGGCGATGTGCCCTACGAAGCCAACGACGTGGTCGACCGGCTGATCTGGCGCTACCCCGGCGTTCAGATGCTGCTGGCCAGCCCGGCGGTGCAGGCGCTGCGCTTCGTGAGCCGGCAGTTCCCTGTCCTGCGGGTGCCGAGCGTCGTCGATGCCTACCCGCGCATGCAACCCGTCAACAAGCATTGGAGCACCTGGCGTGACCGACAGCCTTGACCCTACTGAGCGCGCCGCCATCGCATTGCGCGGCGTCAGCAAACACTACGGCGCTGTCCGCGCCGTTGATGGTGTCGATCTGGACGTCGGCTACGGCGAGGTGTTCGGCCTCATCGGCCACAACGGCGCCGGCAAGAGCACGTTGTTCAAGATGATGCTCGGGCTGATTCCCGTCAGCGCGGGGGACATCTGCGTGGCGGGCGCTTCGGTGCGCGCGCGGGCGTTCAGGGCGGCGCGTCGCCAGATCGGCTACTTGCCTGAAAACCTCGTGCTTTACGACAACCTGAGCGGATTGGAAACCCTGCGCTTCTTCGCCCGGCTCAAGGGGGCGCCGCTGGCCGATTGCGAGGCGCTGCTCGCGCGGGTCGGGTTGGCGAGTGCGGGAGGCAAGCCGGTGCGCGCGTATTCCAAGGGCATGCGGCAGCGGCTCGGTTTTGCGCAGGCACTGCTGGGCACGCCGCGCGTGCTGTTTCTCGACGAGCCCACCAACGGGCTCGATCCGGCAGCCATCCACGACTTCTACGCCATGCTGCAGACGCTGCGTGAGCAGGGTGTCACGATCCTGATCACCTCCCACATCCTGGCCGAATTGCAGCAGCGCATCGATCGCCTCGCCATCCTGGCCGACGGCCGTATCCTTGCGCTGGGCAGTGTCGCCGCCTTGCGCGAGCAAGCCGACCTGCCGTTGACGCTCGCCTTGCGCGTCGAAGCCGGCACGCGCGCGGCCTTCTGGCAGCAGCTGGCGCCACTGCGCGCGCAGGGTATCGAGATCGAGGACGGGCACGCGGACCAAGACATGACCCTGCGCTGCCGGCGTGCCCTCAAGATGCACGCACTGGCAGCGCTGCAGCCGCTGGGCGGGCGCCTGCTCGATCTGCAGATCCACGAGCCGTCGCTGGAAGATGTGTTCTTCGGATTGCGCGAGGTGGCAGCATGATCGGCATCGAATGCAGACAGGTCGCCACCCTGGCCGCCAAGGAGCTGCGCGACCGTTTGCGCAATCGCTGGGTGCTCGCGGTGGCGGCCGTGTTCGCGGTGTTCTCGCTGGTGATCAGCTACTTTGGCGGGGCCGAGCAGGGCACGCTCGGGCCGCGTTCCATCGAGTTCGTCATCACCAGCCTGGTCAGCCTGGTGATCTACCTGATCCCGCTGATCGCCTTGCTGCTGGGGTTCGACGCCATCGTCGGCGAGCGCGAGCGCGGCTCACTTGATCTGCTGCTGGCGCTGCCGGTGACGCGGCTGGAACTGCTGCTAGGCAAGTACCTCGGGCTGGCGGTGGCGTTGACGTTGTCGACGTTGGCCGGCTTTGCGCTGATGGTCGTGCTGCTCTGGCAGCAGTTCGGCTGGGCGGGGTTGTTTCAGGCACTGGGTTTCGTGCTCAGTTCGATTCTGCTCGGGCTGGTCTTCCTCAGCCTGGCGTTGTTCGTGTCGGTCGTCAGTCGCGAGCGTACGCGCGCCTCGGGTTTCGCCATCGCGCTGTGGTTCGGCTTTGTGCTGGTGTTCGATCTGCTGCTGCTGGGCTTGCTGGTGGCCAGCGGTGGCTCGTTCGGCGGGCAGGCGCTGGCCTATCTGCTGCTGCTCAACCCGACCGACATCTTCCGCATCCTCAACGTGTTTTCGCTGGACCAGCTGCGCGGCATGCACGGTCTGGTCA
>CAJXMR010000105.1 GCA_913056305.1 uncultured Ralstonia sp. | reverse complement strand
GCATTGACGCTGCGTCGATGTCTCGGTGCTGCGGAATGAGTTCTGAACACCATCCTTAGCACCGAGTATCAGGTGCACGATGAGAGCGGCAACCCCGTCTGCGGCATTTGCGAGTACGACCCGGGCGTGCCTGACACTGCGATGGTATCGGTGTCACCCGCTGAAGATACGGCCGGCGAGGCACTGGTGCTCAGCACCCTGGCACACGAGCTCGGCCACGCGGTTTTCGACGCACCGCACTGGATCGTCGAGGCGAGCAAGGGACCGGGGCTGTTCGACAGCATCGACCCGGCCACGCGGCGGGCCTACCGCACGACGACACGGGACGGCGAGCATTTGGGCAAGGTGGCTCCCGTCGCCGAAACCGCCCAGCAGATCGCGAAGGACGCTTACTTCTCCGAACTGCGCGCGAATGAATTCATGGGTTCGCTGCTGGTGCCGCGCCAGCGCATGAATCTGGCTGTTGAGGCGCTTGCGCCGAAGTACGGTGTGACCATCCATCACAGCCCATCGCTTGACCCGGAGATGCCCGGTACAGCGATCCACCTCACTGCGGACGGTGACGTTGGGTTCTTCGACATGGAGAGCCTGCAGAAGGCGCTCGCCACACGCTTCGGCGTCAACCGCCGCTTTATCCAAGTGCGGATGGAGCGATACGGCCTTCTCAGGCAGGAGGCCAGGATGCGCTGACTCGACGCCTCTCACGCCTGGGCCGACTTCGTGTCGGCATTTTTTGAAGCCTTAAGTTAACCATTCGCGCAATCGCGCACTTCCTAAAGTAAGGATTTTGCCTATGCCCGTCGATAACCACATCACTGAACAACAGAACCCGACTGCCGCCGGAAAGCAGCCCGCCAAGCGGGAACGAAAATGCCAGTCGGATGATGCAGGCTCAGTCATCCTGCCGGGCATGCAACACTTCGTCACCTTGCTCCGCAAGGTCAAACGTCCCTCCCTGGTCTTGCTCCTGGTCGAGCGCGCCAGTGATTCGCAGTTGCCTGAGATTGCGGCAGTGACCGACGTGGCCAAGGGGCATCTGGCGATTGAGTCGCGTCAGGCGATGTTCCATGCTGTCGCCAAGCTTGGTGCCGATGTCCGGCATCGCATCGAGCACGCTGCTGAACGCGTCGTGCTGCTCGACGATGAGTACGGCTCCCAGGCTGTCCAGTCTCTGCTCGACGAACACGGTGACGCTGATGTCCTTGCGATACCCACCGACCGCTACAGTCGCGCGCTCTACTTGTACCTGTTGCAAGACTTCCCCGAGAACGGGGCCAAGCCCGATTCGCGCTTTGACCATGCCGAACGCTTGCAGGTGATGCACCGGCAGTGGAAGAGCGAGAACTACTCCAGCCACTACCTTGGGCCCAAAGGCGTAGTGCCGCAGGCTGGCCCCGATGTCGAGGACGCCCTGCGCACACGCATCGCCGCGCTGTTTCCGCAGGTGCCGCCCGACCAGATCCTCATCGAGCAATTCACGCGGCGCGATCTGACCCACGCCGACCGCAGCAGTGGCCAGGATGCCGATGAAGCCGATTCCGTGCTCCTGCATACCCTGACCGCGACGTTCAATGGCTCGACGGCGCACTACCAGCAGGTCAACGACGGTGAGGTAGAAGACCATGAAGTGCCAGCCGCGATGTCGGCCTGCTTCTCGTGGGAGCCGGAGACCGGCGCGCTCAGCGTGTTTTGCGAAGACCGCGAAACCCGCCGCGCGCTGGCCACTGTCTTCCGCGACGTCGCACTCGCCTGCGAGGACGGCATCGACGACATGCCAATGCGCGAGTTCGACATTTTCGGCTTCTCGACGCCCGAGATGCTCAAGCGTCTGGAGCGCGACCGCGTAGCCGGGGTCGAAAAGATCACGATCCTCCAGATCAAGGTCGCACGCCCGTTCGAGCAGACAACCTCCGACGAGGCCAATGGACGCGACCTCGTGCAACATCTGTCGAGCACGATGCTCATCGGCAAGGATCGGCGTGACGCCCGCAACATTTATCAGGTCGCCTACGACGACTACGGTGTTGATGACCTGACCGGGTACACGCTGGTACAGGTGAAGCTCGTGTTCCGGATGGCCAAACAACCGCACCGCAAGGCGCATAACGTCGCCGTCCAGATAACCGCACCAAATGGTCTGAACGATAAGAGCAAGACCGAAGACGACCGCAAGCGTGTGCTGGAGCAGCTCACTCGCATCGGCGTTCTCCGCGAGTTCTGAAGGAGTGTAGGCGATGTCAGCTCATCTTCAGTTCTTCGCCGCGCTGGATCGGCTGCAACGGCTCGATACACACGTCATGTCTGGCGTGCTTGGCCGATGCAGGCCGGAATTTCTGCGTCGGCGCTGGATCACCGAGAGCGGGCACCTCACCCACGTGATGGTGCCGTTCCTCGATTCACAGCAAGAGGTCGAGGTCGAAGTCGACCAGGACGTTGCGGTCTACCGCTATCACAGTCCGCAACAGCGCGGCAGGATGGTCACTGGGCCATTGACCGAGATTGCGCTCTACATGCTCCAGGTGGACACATGGCTTGACGACTTGGTTACGTTGATCGGCATCGAAGATCGTCGGCGCTCCACCGGTCGTGTCCGCGTGCCTGATCACCTGTGGCACCTTGGCGACGTGCGCGTCGCTGGCACGCACCACTTCGCTCCGGTATTCGTGGCGCGGGCTTGGAAGCGCGCGCCAGAGAGCGAGGTGACGACGGCGCTCGTTGATGCGATCTGGCCGCGCAGCGGTGTCGTGCTCGGGCTGCAGCCCCCATCGACAGCCACGCTGCCACGTGATCACGCAATGCGATCTCTCCATGAATTCGTTCGTGTGGACGAAAGTAAAGAAGTCTTCGACGCGAGCGCATTCGACCGTGTGTTGCGCGGCTATGTCACGCCAACCGGGGCGCCGGAACCCGAGCAGTTCCTCCGTGGCACACGCTTCAAGCTGCCGCACTTCTCGGCGTCGCGTGAGCTGTCGGCGGAACGCGCCAAGATCATCAAGCAGATGTGGGGCGTAGAAGGTGAAGTTGCTCCCGAGATGTCCTGGGCCGAGGTCAACCGAATTGCCAGCACCGGCTACCAGTCATTCGATGACGCCTTCGGTGGCAAGGCCGAGCGCGAGGACGTGATCGACTTGGTCAAGCGCGGCAAATACCGGGTGCGGCGCAACCCATAAATGCGCCCATAAATCGAACCGCACACGGGCCATAAACCCGTGCGGAGACTTCGATGTGCCCATTTCATCTAGGAGGCACATCGAAATGCAAACCCGACTGTCTGCAGCACAAATCGGTCGAATCTCCGACCGACAAAATCCCGGCGGCACCGTCCGCATCGCCCTCGACGAAAACGAGCTCGCGGCCCGCTGGGGCCTCTCGGTCAAGACCCTGCGCCGCTGGCGCCAGGAACAGCTCGGCCCGGTCTTCTGCAAGCTCGGCGCCCGTGTCACCTACCTGATCTCCGAAGTCGAGGCCTTCGAGCGGCGCGTCTCGCGCTACTCGACCTCGGTGCGGGTCCATGTGTGAGGGGGGCGGCGATGAGCGAACTCACGATCTTCCCCACCGACCTCGCCGATCTCTCGGTGAGCCAGCTGGCCGCGCTTTCCCCGGCCCAGAAGCAGGAACTCAGCCGCAATCTCGACGAAGCCCTCGACTGGCTGAAGAAGGCGCGCGCCAAGTTCGACGCGGCACTTGATGCCGCCTACGGCGAGCAGGCCCGCGCCGTGCGCCTCGACGCCGGCAAGGACTTTGGCGTCATCCACCTCTCGGACGGCCCGCTGCGCGTGACCGTCGACCAACCCAAACGCGTGTCGTGGGATCAGGCGCAACTGGCTGCGATCGCCCAGCGCATCGCCGCCGCCGGCGACAACGTCGAGGACTACGTCGACGTCGAGTACGGCGTGTCGGAATCGCGCTTCAACAACTGGCCCCCGGCGCTGCGCGCGCAGTTCGAGGCCGCACGCACCGTCAAGCCCGGCAAGCCGTCGTTCCGGCTGGCCCTCGTTTCGGAGAACTGATCGATGAACACCCAACTGATCCCGTTCGACTTCGAGGGCCGGCCGGTCCGCGTGGTCACCGATGCCCAGGGCGAGCCGTGGTTTGTCGCGGCCGACATCGCCCAGTCCCTCGAATACCGCATGGCCAGCGACATGACCCGCTCGCTCGATGACGACGAGAAGGGTACGCAGATCGTGCGTACCCCCTCCGGCGATCAAGAGATGCTGGTCATCAACGAGTCCGGTCTCTACTCGGCGATCCTCAGGAGCCGCAAGCCCGACGCCAAGCGCTTCAAGCGCTGGATCACGCACGAGGTCATTCCTTCCATCCGCAAGACCGGCACCTATGCGATGCCGAACGCCGTGGCTGCACTCCCCGCGCCGACCCAGGACCGCGTTTCCTCGATCCTGCTGATCGGCGAGGCCGTGGCAAAGGTACCTGGCGTCAAGGCCGGCATTGCGATGGCTGCAACGCTGACCTGTATTCACGAGAACACCGGCATCACGGTCGACACGCTGCGCCGCGCACTGCCGGCTGCCGATGCCCCGATCTGTTCGCTCAACGCCACGCAGGTCGGCCAGCTGCTGGGCATCTCGGCAAAGGCCGCCAACCAGCGTCTCGCGGGTCACGGGTTGCAGGTGCGCAACGACCGCGACGAATGGGAGCTGACCGAGGCCGGCGAGGCTTGGGCCGAAGCGATGCCGTACTCGCGCAATGGTCACTCTGGCTATCAAATCCTCTGGAATCCGGCGGTCGCCGTGCAGCTGAAGGAGGTGGCGTGATGGCGCTCCCGATCATCACCGCTGATCAGCGGCTGGCCGAGCGGCGCGGCGTCAAGGGCGTGCTGGTCGGCAAGGCCGGCATCGGCAAGACCTCTCAGCTGTGGGCGCTTGATGCCGAGTCGACTCTGTTCATGGACCTGGAGGCCGGTGACTTGGCCGTCGAGGGCTGGGCCGGCGACACCGTCCGTCCGCGCACCTGGAAGGAATGCTGTGACGTTGCCGTGTTCGTCGGCGGCCCAAACCCGGCGCTGCGCGACGACCAGTCGTTCAGCCAGGCGCATTACGACGCAGTCTGCGCGCGCTACGGCGATCCGGCCCAGCTCGCCAAGTACCAGACCATCTTCGTCGACTCGATCACGGTCGCGGGGCGCCTGTGTCTTCAGTGGTGTAAGGGCCAGCCGCAGGCCTACTCGGAGAAGACCGGCAAACCGGACAGTCGCGGCGCCTACGGGCTGCTCGGCCAAGAGATGATCGCTTGGCTCACGCACCTGCAGCACGCGCGCGGCCGGAATGTCTGGTTCGTCGGCATCCTCGAGGAAAAAGTCGACGACTACAACCGCCGCATCCACCAGTTGCAGATCGACGGTTCCAAGACCGGCCTGGAACTGCCAGGCATCGTCGACGAGGTCATCACGCTCGCCGAGCTGAAAGCCGAGGACGGCACGGGCTATCGGGCCTTCGTCTGCCACACGCTCAATCCCTGGGGCTATCCCGCCAAAGATCGCTCCGGCCGTCTCGATCTCGTCGAGGAGCCGCACCTCGGCCGCCTGATGCAGAAGATCGCCAGCGCCGCCCGCCCCGCTCCCGAGCGTCTCGATTTCACGCGCCCGGCCGCCGCCACCCAAACAACCGCATCCCCGCAGGAGTAGGCCATGACCACCTGGAACGATTTCAACGACGCCGAACAGCAGCAGGACTTCGATCTCATCCCCAAGGGCACTATCGCCCGCCTACGCATGACCATCAAACCGGGCGGCTACGACGACCCGGACCAGGGCTGGGTTGGCGGCTACGCGACGCAGAGTTTCGAGACCGGCTCGGTCTACCTCGCCTGCGAGTTCGTTGTGCTGGAGGGCGAGTACGCGAAGCGCAAGCTCTGGTCGAACGTAGGCCTGCACAGCCCCAAGGGCCCGACCTGGGGGCAGATGGGCCGCACCTTCATCCGTGCAGTGCTCAATTCCGCGCGCAACGTCCACCCGCAGGACATGGGCCCGCAGGCGGCCGCCGCGCGCCGCATCCAGGGCTTCCATGAGCTGGACGGCATCGAGTTCGTCGGCCGCATCGACGTCGAGAAAGACGCTAAGGGCGAGCTGCGCAACGTGGTCAAGCTCGCCGTCGAGCCCGGCCAGCCCGAGTACGCGCAGGCGCTCGGCCTGGCGGTGCCGCAGAAGACGCCGGGCGGCGGCACCTCCGGCGCGCCGGCGGCGCCGCGTGCGCCCGCACCTGCCGCATCCCGGCCGGCTCCAGCCACCGGCAAGCCCGCCTGGGCACAGTAAGGGGGACGGATGAAATGCTGGGTCTGCAAACAACAGGCGCGAGGCTTCGGCCACACCGACAATCGCCATCCGGCGGGCGATGCGCGCCGCTATCCCGCCGATTGGGTGTTCTGCTCGCGCCGCTGCCAGGACGCGTTCCACGCGCTGTATGGCAACTGGCTCCGGGTCAAGGACGGCTATGGCAATTCGAGGGAGGCCGTGATGATCGATCCGTCTGATATCGAACGGGCCGCGATGCGTAAATGCCTCAAGGCCTTCGGCGAGGCGGCGGGGTACATCGGCTTCGACAAGCCGCTCGGTGCTTACTCGGAGGCTGAGGCTCTGCAGGTGATCGACGCTATCGTCACCCGCTACACCGAGGCGATGGTCGAGCACCACGAGGCGAGCAAGCTCCCGCCGATACGCGGCATGAAGGACGCCGCCAGCGATCCGTTCGCCGACCTCGAAGACGACCTGCCGTGGGAGGCAAAGCCATGATGGACTTCAACTCCTCGGCCAGCCTCTCCGGCCAGGTCACGGCGTTGATCGACCTCGGGATGCAGCATGCGCGCGCCCGGCAAGGGGCGCGGCACTATCTCGGTGCTTCGCGCCTGGGCGTGGCGTGCGAGCGCGCCCTGCAGTACGAGTACGCGCAGGCACCGGTCGATGCCGGTCGCGAAACTGAAGGCCGGATGCTACGCATCTTCGAGCGCGGCCACGTGATCGAGGACTGCGTAGCAGGCTGGCTGCGCGCGGCGGGCTTCGATCTGCGCACGCGCCACGCGGACGACGTGCAGTTCGGCTTCGAGGCAGCGGACGGGCGCCTGCAGGGCCATGTCGACGGCGTCATCGTCGCCGGCCCTGAGGGCTTTACCTACCCGGCGCTCTGGGAGAACAAGTGCCTGGGCGCCAAATCCTTCCGCGAGCTGGAGAAACATTATCTGGCCGTCGCCAAGCCTGTCTACGCAGCACAGGTCGCGCTCTACCAGGCCTATCTGGATCTCCACGCACACCCGGCGCTCTTCACGGCCATCAACGCCGACTCGATGGAGATCTATGCCGAGCGTGTGCCGTTTGATGGCGGCCTCGCCCAGCGCATGTCGGACCGGGCAGTCAAGGTCATCACCGCCACCGAGGCCGGCGAGCTGCTGCCGCGCTCGTTCACCGATTCCACCCATTTCGAATGCCGGATGTGCGCTTGGCAGGACCGCTGCTGGAGGACCCAAGGATGAACGATACCGATATCCAGACGCCGCCGGTCATCGCCGGCGAGCCGATGATCGACGCCAAGCAGGCCGCCGCCGCGCTGCGCCTGCCGTACTACTGGTTTGCGGATCACACGATGCGCGCCAAGCATCGCATCCCTCATTACCTGCTTGGCGGCCTGGTGCGCTACCGCCTGTCCGAGCTCGAAGCGTGGGCCGCGCACATCGCTGCCGTTCAGGGCCGCAAAGGCGATGCAGCAGATTCAACTGTCGAGGGAGCCGAATGATCGACTTCAACGATACCCAACCCTCCCTGGAACTCGACGGGGACACGAAGCACGAGGCGATTCGAACGGAGCTGATCGCACGTCTCGAGTCGGTGCTGCTGGCGCTGTTCCCGGCCGGCAAGAAGCGACGCGGCAAGTTCCTGATCGGCGACGTGCTGGGCAGTCCCGGCGACAGCCTCGAGGTCGTGCTCGACGGCGATAAGGCCGGGCTCTGGACCGATCGCGCCACCGGCGAAGGCGGCGACGTGTTCACCCTCATCGCCGCCCATCACGGCATCAACATCTACACCGAATTCCCACGGGTGTTGAGCGAAGCCGGCGATCTGATCGGTCGCTCCTACTCTGTGCCCGTGCGCAAAGCGAGGAAAGAGGCGCCGATCGACGATCTCGGCCCTGCTACGGCGAAGTGGGACTACCTCGATGCCGAGGGCAAGCTCATCGCCGTCGTCTACCGCTACGACCCACCCGGTGGCAAGAAGGAGTTCCGACCGTGGGATGCGCGCCGCCGCAAGATGGCGCCGCCCGAGCCTCGCCCGCTCTTCAACCAGCCGGGTCTCGCGGCCGCCGGCAACGTTGTTCTGGTCGAGGGCGAGAAATGCGCACAGGCGCTGATCCACCTCGGCGTCTGCGCAACCACGGCAATGCACGGTGCCAATGCGCCGGTCGACAAGACCGACTGGTCGCCGTTGACCGGCAAGGCTGTGCTGATCTGGCCAGACCGCGACAAGCCGGGCTGGGAGTATGCGATGGCGGCCGCGCAGGCAGCGCTCACGGCGGGTACCGCTTCCTGCGACGTGCTGCTGCCGCCGGACGACAAAGCAGACGGCTGGGACGCGGCCGATGCCGTGGCCGAAGGATTCGACGTCGCCGGCTTCCTCGATGGCGGGCCGCGCATGAGCATCAAGCCGGCCAATGCCACCCCCTCGCAGGAGGCCACAGTCTGGGCTACCGACGATGCGCTGGCACTGTCGTTCACGGGGCGCTACGCGGAGGACTGGCGCTACTGCGCGGCCTGGGGCAAGTGGCTGGTGTGGGATGGTCGCCGCTGGCAGGCCGACGAAACGCTGCTCGTTCATCACCTGATCCGGGCGATCTGCCGCGAGGCCGCGCTCAAGGCCGACTCGCATCGCCTGGCGGCCAAGCTCGCCGCGAGCAGCACGGTCAGCGGCGTCGAACGCCTCGCACGCACCGACCGCCGGCACGCCTCCACGTCCGAGGAATGGGATGCCGACCTGTTCGCGCTCAACACGCCGGGCGGCATGGTCGATCTGAAAACCGGGCGCATCAAGCCGCACGACCGACGCGAGCGGATGACCAAGCTGACCACCGCCACGCCGCGCGGTGACTGCGCCCGTTGGTGCGCATTTCTCGATGACATCACCGGCGGCGACGCCGCCTTGCAGGCCTACCTGCAGCGGATGGTGGGCTATTGCCTGACAGGCGCGACCAGCGCGCATGCGCTGTTCTTCCTGTACGGCACGGGCGCGAACGGCAAGTCGGTATTCGTGAACACGCTGGCCACGATCCTGGGGCATTACGCCACCAGCGCACCGATGGACACCTTCATGGAAGCGCGCGGCGACCGGCATCCGACCGATCTGGCGGGGCTGCGCGGCGCGCGCTTCGTATCCTCCATCGAAACCGAACAGGGCCGGCGCTGGAACGAATCCAAGGTCAAGGCCATCACCGGTGGCGACAAGGTGTCCGCGCGATTCATGCGCCAGGACTTCTTCGAGTACCTGCCACAGTTCAAGCTGGTGATCGCGGGCAACCACAAGCCTGCCATCCGCAACGTGGACGAGGCGATGAAGCGGCGCCTGCACCTGATCCCGTTCACGGTGACGATCCCGCCTGAGAGGCGCGACGGTCAGCTCACCGAGAAGCTGCTGGCCGAGCGCGACGGCATCCTCGCATGGGCCATCGAAGGCTGCTTGACGTGGCAGCGCGACGGGCTCAATCCGCCCGCCAGTGTGGTGTCGGCTACCGAGGAGTACTTCGACGAGGAGGACGCGATCGGCGACTTCCTCGACGAGGAGGCGCAGCGCTTTGATCAGGCCCGCGTGGCCGTAGCCGACGTGTTCCAGCGCTGGCAGGAGTGGGCGAGCCGGCGCGGCGAGTACGTGGGCACCAGCCGCTGGCTGGCCCAGCAGCTTGCCAATCGGGGCTTTGGTCGCACGCGCTTGCACGGCGGCGTCAAAGGCCTCGCGGGCCTCTCGCTCAAGCCCAAGGACTACGGCACGCGCCTGCCGTACCGCGACGACTGACCCACGGTGACCGAAGGTGACCCGCCCACGGATTGAATCTCTTTACGCGCGTGCACGCGCGCAGGCGGAGAGGCTAATCCACGCGGCGGTCACCTTCGGTCACCCGGACGAGAACACGAACGAAGGATTGCAACGATGACAACGACGATTCTTGCCCTCGATCTGGGCACCACAACCGGCTGGGCGTTGCGCGGCAACGATGGCGGCATCATCAGCGGGAGCGCGAGCTTCCGCCCACAGCGGTTCGAAGGTGGCGGGATGCGCTTTTTGCGATTCAAGCGCTGGCTCACCGAACTCAAGGGCCACGCAGACGGCATTAGCGCGCTGTATTTCGAGGAGGTGCGCCGGCACGTCTCGACCGATGCCGCGCACGCCTACGGCGGCTTCCTTGCCACACTGACGGCCTGGTGCGAGCACCACCAGATCCCGTACCAGGGCGTGCCAGTCGGCACGATCAAAGAATCCGCCACCGGGCGCGGCAACGCGGGCAAGGACGAGGTCATCGCGTCGGTTCGCGCGCTCGGGCACAGCCCCTTCGATGACAACGAAGCCGATGCGCTGGCGCTGCTGCACTGGGCCATCAATCTGCAGGAGGTGTGAGATGAAAATCCCGACTCCCCACTCCCCCTCCTCGCTTGCCCGCCACCAGCCCAGGGCCGTCGATGTGGAAGCTGCCAAGCGCGAGGGTTGGCAAACGCAGCGCATTCTCGTGGTCGCCGAACAGGACGAGCGACTCGATTTCCTCGAACGCGAACTCGTGCGCCGCATCGGCGACCGCCTCTACGGGGAGCGCCGCCGTGGCTGAGTGGACGATCGAAGCGGTGGCCGCACGCTTGGCCGATGCTGCCAATACCAGCCATCGCCTGCCGCCTGAGCGCGTCCAGGGCTACTTCAGCGTCTGGCCTGCGTTCATGCGTCGAGGATGGGAAGTTTTGGCCAATGAGGATCGTGCGTATCGTCCGTTGCCTCCGTCGCCGGCGGCGATCGAACGAATGCTTGAGGCCATGCGCTGGATGCAGTGGCTTGAGGCCGAACAGCGGCATCTGGTCTGGATGCGGGCCGAGGACCATGAGTGGGATGCAATCGGCAAGCGCTTTGGCTGCTGTCGAACCACAGCATGGCGGCGATGGCAACGCGCGCTCACGATCGTGGCGGTTAGGCTCAATGACCAAGGTCAGCGCTCGCCCTCCAAAATCCTGCGCAATTCAGGGTAGTGCTTGCCGTGTTTGTCCGTGCTTTGTGGTGTTTGTCCCTTTTGGGCGCAATCGGGCGTGCAACACTTTGGGCGATTTGGCGTAGGATTTGCGCTATCGTCGGGACAGAGGTGTGAGCGGCCCGGCCAACCTGCTTCTTCTCTCTTCTGAACCCGCCAGCGCGTGATGCGTTTGGCGGGTTTTTTGTTGCCCTTGTGAACCCATGCAGCAGCTTGAACACTGGCCACTGTCCCGCCTGATCGAATATGCGCGCAATCCGCGCAAAAACGATCACGCCGTCGATGCGGTGGTGGCAGCCATTCGTGAGTTCGGGTTCCGCGTGCCGATTCTCGCCAAGGGTGATGGCACCATCATCGATGGCCACCTGAGGTTCAAGGCGGCCGTCAAGCTAGGACTCGACGCCGTGCCGGTGCTGCGCGGCGACGACATGACCGAGACGCAGATCAAGGCGTTCCGGCTCAGCGTGAACAGGCTCGCCGAATTGGCCGGCTGGGACAACGAACTGCTGTCGCTGGAACTGGCGGAGTTGGAAGCGGCCGGTTTCGACCTCGAGCTGACCGGCTTCGAGACTGGGGAGATCGAAGCGCTGCTCGCCAAGGCCGGCGACGAAAACGATGCGTCCGCCGCCGATACGGTCGACGATGTTCCCGACACACCCGCGCAATCGGTATCACGCACGGGCGACATCTGGCTGCTGGGCCGGCACCGTCTGATCTGCGGCGACGCCGCTGACGCGTCGGTGATCGCCGCACTGATGGATGGCGAACAGGCGAGCCTGTGTTTCACCTCGCCGCCCTATGGCAACCAGCGCGACTACGCAAGCGGGGGCATCGCCGATTGGGACGACCTCATGCAGGGCGTCTGTGCCCCGCTGCCGATGACCCGCGACGGACAGGTGCTGGTCAACCTCGGGCTCATCCACCGCGACAACGAAGTCGTGCCGTACTGGGACGGCTGGCTGTCGTGGATGCGCAGCCAGGGCTGGCGCCGCTTCGCGTGGTACGTGTGGGACCAGGGACCGGGCATGCCAGGCGACTGGAACGGCCGCCTGGCGCCTGCCTTCGAATTCATCTTCCACTTCAACCGCGAGACGCGGCGCCCGAACAAGATCGTGCCGTGCAAGCACGCGGGCGAGGATTCGCACCTGCGCGCGGATGGCTCGTCGACCGCGATGCGCAGGAAGGATGGCGAGGTCGGCGGCTGGTCGCATGCCGGCCAGCCAACCCAGGACAACCGCATCCCCGACAGCGTAATCCGCATCATGCGGCACAAGGGCAAGATCGGTGATGGCATCGATCATCCGGCGGTGTTTCCGGTGGCACTGCCCGAGTACGTTATGGAGGCTTTCTCGAACCCTGGCGACGTGGTGTTCGAGCCGTTCAACGGCTCGGGCACGTCGCTGCTCGCAGCCGAGCGCACCGGTCGGTGCTGCCGGGCGGTCGAGATCGCCCCTGAGTATGTGGACGTGGCGTTGCGCCGTTTCCGGCAGAACCATCCCGACCTCGCCGTGACGCTCGCGGCCGCCGGCCAGTCGTTCGACGAGGTCGCTGCCGAACGAGACGCAGAGGTCGAGCATGCCTGAGTCGATCGCCGGTCTGCGCATCGAGATGCGCCCGGTCGAGGCGCTGATCCCTTACGCGCGCAATGCCAAGCGGCATTCGGATACGCAGGTCGCGCAGATCGCCGCCAGCATCCGCGAGTTCGGCTGGGGCGCGCCGATCCTGGTGGATGGCCAGAACAACGTGATCGCCGGTCATGGGCGGCTGCTCGCCGCGCGCAAGCTCGGCATGACCGAGGTTCCGGTCGTGCCGATGGACCATCTGACCGACACCCAGCGCCGAGCGCTGATCCTCGCCGACAACAAGATCGGCGAGAACGCGGCGTGGGACGAGGATCTGCTCGGGCTGGAACTAGCGGAACTGAACGCCGCTGGCTTCAACCTCGCACTAGCCGGCTTCACGCCCGAGGAATGGGACGCACTAATCGCCGGCGACGAGGCGTCCAAGGAAGGGTTGACCGACGAGAATGAGGCGCCCGAGGTCGAAACGGAACCCGTCAGCCGACCCGGCGACCTCTGGCTGCTCGGCGAGCACAAGCTGTTGTGCGGTGACGCGACGCAGGCCGAGCCGTACCGGACGTTGCTCGGCGAAGAACTCGCGGACATGGTCTTCACGGATCCGCCGTACAACGTCAACTATGCGAACACCGCCAAAGACAAGCTGCGTGGCACGAATCGGCCGATCCTGAACGACAATCTTGGTGAGGCCTTTGAGGCGTTCCTCACGGCCGCGTGTCAGAACCTGCTCGAGGTCACCAAGGGCGCCGTGTATATCGCGATGTCATCGAGCGAGCTCGATACGCTGCAGTCGGCATTCCGTGCCGCCGGCGGCCGCTGGTCGACCTTCATCATCTGGGCCAAGAACACCTTCACGCTCGGTCGCTCCGACTACCAGCGTCAGTACGAGCCGATCCTGTATGGCTGGCGCGACGGTGCCGATCACTTCTGGTGTGGCGCACGCGACCAGGGCGATGTCTGGCAGATCAAGAAGCCCGCGAAGAACGACCTGCATCCGACGATGAAGCCGGTGGAACTGGTCGAACGCGCCGTGCGTAATAGCAGCAAGACGCGCGACATCGTGCTTGACCCGTTCGGCGGCTCCGGCTCAACGCTGATCGCCTGCGAGAAGGCAGGCAGGCGCGCGCGGCTGATTGAACTGGACCCGAAGTACGTCGACGTGATCGTCAAGCGATGGCAGAACTGGAGCGGCTTGCAGGCTATACGCGTCGCCGATGGTGTGGCCTTCGACGACGTGACGGCTCAGGCGATGCGGTAGACGGGCGAGTGTTCGACCGCTATCGTGACGGAAAACTTGAACCGGTACATTGCCCCGCCATGACCGCCGCCATTGATCTGAACCGAATTGCCGATTTGCTGAAACAGGCTCGGGCCATCGCCATTGAGTATTACCGTTTGACGGGAAAACCACTGGGTATCACAGGAGAGGTCGGCGAGTATGAAGCCGCGCGATTGCTTGGCCTCGAACTCGCGGTAGCCAGAGAGGCCGGCTTTGATGCTGTCGACCAGAATGGACGGCACCTCCAGATCAAGTCACGATCCATACCCCGGGCGAAGAAGCTAACCGGACAGCGACTCGGTTCGATCGATTTGGACAAGCCCTGGGACGCCGTAATTCTCGTCCTGATGGACGAGGAGTTTTTGCCGGTGGCCATCTATGAGGCCGATCGTGCAGCCATCACCGAGGCCCTGCAACGTCCAGGCAGCAAGGCGAGAAACGAGCGCGGCGCGCTCGCAATTAGCAAGTTCCGGTCCATCGGCCGGCAAGTCTGGCCATTTTGAGAACCAGACTGCCGGACGTCGCAGCGTGTTATTCAGCGATCCGGTAGACCCGTCCGCGCCCTTCGACCTTTTCTGATAGCACGGCCAACCCGAGCTTCTTCTTCAACGCCCCGG
Source organism: uncultured Ralstonia sp. (assembly GCA_913056305.1). Classification (GTDB taxonomy): domain Bacteria; phylum Pseudomonadota; class Gammaproteobacteria; order Burkholderiales; family Burkholderiaceae; genus Ralstonia. The sequence goes on along the minus strand of CAJXMR010000105.1, from coordinate 812 downwards.
CGAACGTGCCGCGCACCGTATGCGTCTGCCAGCCAGTTGCGTCGCAGATTTGCGCGATGGTTGCCCCCTCGGGACGACGCAGCATGTTGATCACTAGCGTCTGCTTGCTGTTCCCGCGTGCACGGCGCGGTGCCTTGATCCCGAGGCTGGTTTCGGCGGCTTCGACCGCTGCTTCCATCTCGGTAGGATCGGCGGCAGCCGGCGCTGCCGGGCGCGGAACACCTAGCGCATCGTAGCCCTCGGCGGCGACAAACCAGTCGGTGCCATCGCTTGTGATCAGCGCCCGGTTGAACAAGCCGCCGATCACCTTCTTGCGTGCACCGCCCTTGATGTTGTCAGGGAACCAGTCGATCTTGCCGCTGGTATGGTTGATCGCGTAGGCGAGGATTGCGTGCTGCGCCGGCGTCAGTTGGGTTGTACTCATGGTCGTACTCCTTCGTGGTGGGTGACGACTCCATGAACACGCTGTTCAATCGCGAAGCCAAGCTGAATTGCTGATGCCACGTCGCGCGCCGACACCCTGCCGGTTTCCGGGATGCGCGGCCGTGCTCGCGTCGCCTGGCTTCTGTGCAGCCCATCGCGGATGGACGCATCGGGACTATGGGCGTGCCCGCCGCACGTTCGATGCCGAGTTTGGGTTCTACAAGTCAGCCGCCTGGCAGCAATGTCGTGCTGCATATCTGCGGGCGCACCCACTGTGCGCGCATTGTTTGGCGCGTGGTCGCACGGTTGCCGCCCGGGTCGTCGATCACGTGGTGCCGATCAAGGATGGCGGTGCACGCTTGGACTGGGCCAACCTGCAGTCGCTGTGT
>CAJXMR010000104.1 GCA_913056305.1 uncultured Ralstonia sp. | reverse complement strand
CCGGAGGGCAAGGGGCAGATGGGCCGCATGGCGTCGTTGCGGCCGGCTTGCTTGGAGCGACCAAGCGGCGCCATCCGCGCCTAGCCCTGCGACCCATCTGCCCCTTGCGTGCGTACGTTTCATGCGGGAATAGGCCCTTGCCTCAGTTGAGTTTGGCGGCGAGCTGGCGGCGCCAGTGCGACACCGCCTGCGGCGCGTCACGCATCATGTCGAACACCGTCACCATGGTCTTGCGTGCGACGTCGTCGTGGAAGGCGCGGTCGCGCTCGACGATGGCGAGCAACTGCTCCAGCGCGGCTTCGTACTCCTGGCGGGCGATGTAGTGCTGGGCGAGGTCGAGCCGCGCCTGCAGGTCGTCCGGCGAGGCAGCGATGCGCTGGCGCAGGGCATCGGCATCGGGCAGCGCATCGGCATGCTCGGCGGCCTGCAGGCGGGTGTGCAGCGCGGGGTAGCGGTCGTCCTGCGGCGCCTTGGGCGAGAGCAGTGCGAACTCGTTCTGCGCTGCGCGCACATCGCCGGTATCGAGCAGCAGCTCGACCAGCGCAAACCGTGCGGCGTCCATGCCGGGGTCGTAGGCGAGCGCATTCTGGAACGCTTCGCGCGCGTGGGCGATCTCGTCGGCCTGGCGTGCGGCCAGCCCTTCGCGATAGGCCACCTCGGCCGGCTGCGGGATCACGCGCTCGAGAAACGCGCGCAACTGCCCCTCGGGCAGCACGCCGAGGAACTGGTCGACCGGCTTGCCATCCACGAAGGCCACCACGTGGGGGATGCTGCGCACGTTGAAGTGCGCCGACAGCTCCGGGTTCTCGTCCGAATTGACCTTGGCGAGCTTCCACTTGCCGGCGTACTCGGCTTCGAGCTTCTCCAGCATCGGGCCCAGGGTGCGGCAGGGCCCGCACCACGGCGCCCAGAAATCGACCAGTACCGGGACTTGACGAGATGTTTCGATCACTTCGTGCGCGAAGTTCTGCGTCGTGACGTCGCTCATCGGGGGGCTTCTCCGGGAAAAAATGCGGCCGGCAACGCATGCCAGCGGGGGTGTCGAGCATTCTACTTGGGGCGGGTTTGCGCGTTTTCCCACGGTCAAAAAATCTGTGTCCGGGCAACGGTTGAAAATAGAACGATCGTTCGGATACCATCCGGTAAAAACAACAGACGGTTCCACGGAGACATGGCATGACACGACCGCACTTCCAGTTCTGGCCCCGGCGCTTGCCGCACAACATCGGCTCGCCGCAAACGAGCCTGTGGTTCAACCTGGAAGTGTCTGCGCGACGCTATCCGGACAAGGACGCGATCCTCTTCTACGGTCGCCACACCCCCTACCGCGAGCTGCATGACGACGCGCTGGCCGTGGCCGGCTGGCTGCAGCAGGTGGCGGGCGTGAAGAAGGGTGAGCGCGTGCTGCTGTACATGCAGAACTGCCCGCAGTTCATCGCTGCGTACTACGGCATCCTGCGCGCCGATGCGGTGGTGGTGCCGGTCAACCCGATGAACCGGCCCGAGGAGTTCAAGCACTACATTACCGATGCCGGCGCCGCCACGGTCATCTGCAGCGCGGATCTCGCCCCCAATGTGACGGCCGCCAACGTCGAGCTGCCCGAAGCGCAGCGCGTGCAGCACCTGCTGGTCACGTCCTACGCCGACGCGCTGCCCGCCAAGCACGAATACCCCGAAGACGCCCCGCCCGCGTGGATCACCACACCGTACCCGGCCCAGCCCGGCGCCGTGGCGTGGGCCGACATGCTCGCGCAGCGCCGCGCCCCCGGCCCGCACACCGCCGGCCCGGACGACCTGGCAGTGATGCCGTACACCTCGGGCACCACCGGCTTCCCCAAGGGCTGCATGCACACGCACCGCACGGTCATGCACAACATCCTGGGCGGCAGCATCTGGTCGCAGGCCACGATGGAGGGCGTGATCCTGTCGATCATCCCGATGTTCCACGTGACCGGCATGCAGTACGGCATGAACGTGCCGATCTACATGGGCTCGACCGTGGTGATGCTGCCGCGCTGGGACCGCGAGGTGGCCGGCCGGCTGATCTCGCGCTACCAGGTCACGCACTGGACCAACATCCCGACCATGGTGATCGACTTCCTGGCCAGCCCCCAGCTGGCCGAATTCGACCTGACCAGCCTGCGCTACATCGGCGGCGGCGGCGCAGCCATGCCGCACGCGGTGGCCGAGCGCCTGCAGAAGGATTTCCAGCTCTCATACCTGGAGGGCTACGGCCTGTCGGAAACCATGGCCCCCACGCACAGCAACCCGGCCGAGCGGCCCAAGCTGCAGTGCCTGGGCATTCCGTTCTTCAACACCGATGCGCGCATCGTCGATCCGCAGACGCTCAACGAGCTGCCGCCGGGCGAGGTGGGCGAGATCATCGTGCACGGCCCGCAGGTCTTCCTCGGCTACTGGGGCAAGCCGCAGGCCACCGCCGAGGCCTTCATCGAGTTCGAGGGCAAGCGCTTCTTCCGCACCGGTGACCTGGGCAAGATGGACGAGGAAGGCTACTTCTTCCTGACCGACCGGCTCAAGCGCATGATCAACGCGTCGGGCTTCAAGGTGTGGCCGGCCGAGGTCGAGAGCCTGATGTACAAGCATCCGGACATCCAGGAAGCCTGCATCATCGGCACGCACGACGCGTATCGCGGCGAGTCGGTCAAGGCCGTGGTCGTGCTCAAGGCGCATGCCAAGGGCAAGACCACGGAAGACGACATCATCAACTGGGCGCGCGACAACATGGCCGCGTACAAGTACCCGCGCGTGGTGGAGTTCGTCGATGCGCTGCCCAAGTCCGGCACGGGCAAGGTGATGTGGCGCACGCTGCAGGAGCAGGAGAACGCGAAGAACGCGGCGGCCGAGAAACCGGCCGCAGCCTAAAGAAAAAGGGGCCCCAGCGGCCCCTTCTTAAAACCTGTTCACGATCCGTAGCGAGCGGCCCGAGGTTGGCGGGAGAAGCGCAGCCGTACGCAGGTACGGCGAGCATCGCAGCGCCAAGATCGGGCCGCGCAGTAGGATCATGAACAGGTTTTCAATGCCCGCGCGCCTTGAAGAGGAGCGCGCCAATGCCGTGGAAGCCGCGCTGGCGCGCATGCCGCATCGGCGTGACGCCGCCGCGGTCGGGCAGGTTGGGGTCGGCGCCGCCGTCGAGCAGCAGTTGCACCGTCTTCTCGTACTTGTCGCCGCCGTCGCCCAGGGCCACGGCTTCGATCAGGGCGGTCAGGCCGAGGTTGTTGGTCGCGTCGGGCGGTACGCCCGCCTTGACCAGCTCGCTCACCACTTCCACGTAGCCGCGGTGCGCGGCGGGGATCAGCGCGGTGTCGCCATCCGCATTGGTGGCGCGTAGGTTGGCGCCGTGCGACAGCGCCAGCCGTACGGTTTCCGCATCGCCCTGGGCGGCGGCGAGCAGGAAGGCGCTGTTCTGGGCGTTGTCCTGCAGGTTGACGTCGGCGCCGGCCTGGATCAGCAGGCGGGCGGCTGCGCCCATGTGGGCGTAGATGGCGGCGATGAGGGCGGTGCGGCCATCGGCGTCGCGCGCTTTGAGGCTGGCGCCGTCGGCCAGCAGCGCCTGGATGGCCATGGTGTTGCCGGTCTGGGCCGCGACGATCAGGTCGCGGTCGCGCGTGGCGGGGTCGCTCTTGCGGGCGGGGTGGGCATCGGCGGGGTGGCCGCCCACGCTGGGCGCAACCTTGGAGGGTGCGGTGCCGGCCAGCATCGGCAGACGCTGCTCCTGCCAGGCGCCCGCCATGTCGCCCATGGCCAGTGCCAGCCCCAGCATGACGCCGATGGCGTGGTTGAGCGCGGGGTGCAGGGCAGGGCGTGGGGCGAGGTGCATGGTGTGCCGCTCAGGCGCTGAGGTATGGGTCGGGCAGCGGGCCCGTGTCGGTGGTGTCTTCTGCGTGGGCCGGAGCGTTGGCCGCGTCCGTGGCCTGCAGGCGCGTCCACAGCCGGTCCAGATAGGGGTCCTGTAGCCCGTTGCTGGCCAGCCCGAGCAGCGTGCGCTGCAGGTATTCGCGGGCCGGGCCGTACAGGCCCTCCGCCTCGCGCAGGCAGCCGACCACACGCTCGTCGGGCAGGCGGCCGGCATAGGCTTCGTGTGCGCGGTTCATGACGAACGCCAGGGCGAACACGCGTTCGCCGTTGATCTCGGTGGGCAGCCAGCGCGGCAGGTAGGCGCCGGTCAGCATCTCGCGGCGCCACAGCACGCGGAATTCGTGTTCGGCACGCGCGCGCGGTACGCGAAAGGCCACGCCCCGGCAGCTGCCGCCACGGTCCAGGCCGAGCACCAGCCCCGGGTTGTCCCAGGTGCCGCGGTTGATGCGGGAATACAGGTAGAAGCCGCGGTGGTACCCATGCACCGTGGCGCGGGTGGCCTCGGTGTGGAAGATCATCGGGTTCCAGATCAGGGAGCCGTAACCGAACACCCAGGCGTCCTGGCAAGCGCCGGGCGTACTCGACAACCGCGCGAGCGTCGCAGCAAGCGACGCTTCCAGCGCAGCCTCGGTCAGCAGCGACGACGCGACGGGTGAATCACCCAGGGCGGCGCGCAACCGGTTCTGTTCGAGATCCTCTCGGGTGACGGCCATGTCGCAAGCATAGAGCAATCGTTACGACTGGTCACGCCAACGGACGGGGGATGCCCGGAAACACCGCGTTGCGAGGCTCGGGAAGCGTTTGGCTATGGCGCGGCCGCAACGGTAGGGCACCGGCGGCCGGAAAACTGGAGGCGGGGGAACGGAATTGAACCGTCGTATACGGCTTTGCAAGCCGCAGCATTGACCACTCTGCCACCCCGCCAGGGGAGGGAATCGGCCGGTACCCATGTGCTGGGTGACCGGCCGGGCGCGATTCTAGCGCAGGATCAAACTTCCAGCAGATCGACTTCGAAAAGCAACGTTGCGTTCGGGGGGATCACGCCGCCCGCGCCGCGCGCACCGTAGCCCAGGGCCGCCGGGATGATCAGCTTGCGCGTGCCGCCGACCTTCATGCCCTGCACGCCTTCGTCCCAGCCCTTGATGACGTGGCCGGCGCCCAGCGGGAAGGCGAACGGGTCGTTGCGGTCCTTGCTCGAGTCGAACTTGGCGCCGGCCTGGCCGTTCTCATACAGCCAGCCGGTGTAGTGCACGGTGACGTACTTGCCGGCCGTGGCTTCGGCGCCGTCGCCGACGACGACGTCTTCGAATTGCAGGCCGCTCGGGGTGGTCGTGGTGGTCATGGTGAGCCTCGTGGAGTGGGCGTGGGTGAGAGAGGGGCTCAGGCTGCCTCGGCGGCCTTGAGCGTTTCGAGCTGGACGTGGATGTTGTCCGCGTCGTTGGCGATCCAGACGTCGCCGTCCTGGATGGTCACTTGCAGACGCATGGAGCGTTCCACCAGGCCGGTCAGCGCGGCCACGGTCTCGGGCGCGACTTCGTAGACGGACAGGTTGGCAAAGCGCGCGACCTTGGTCTCGGTTTGCTGCCACCACACGCGGCTGGCGTTGCCGCTATACGTATACACGGCGACCTGCTCGGCGCGGTTGCAGGCCTTGCGGATGCGCGTTTCGTCCGGGTTGCCGAGGTCGATCCAGAGTTCGATGGCGTCGGTCAGGTCGCGCTGCCAGAGTTCGGGTTCGTCGGGTTCGGACAGGCCGCGCGTGAAGGCAAGCGCTTCGCTGGCATGGCGAGCGAAGGCGAGCACGCGCACCATCATGCGCTCGTCGTTCTCGCTCGGGTGGCGGGCGACGGTCAGTGCGTGGTTGCCGTAGTAGTGGCGATCCATGTCGGCGATCTGCAGATCGACCTTGTAGATCGTGGATTTCAGGGCCATGCGGGTAGGCGGTGTTTCGGCAAAGCGCGCATTGTCGCACGGTAGGGCGATACCGACGGTATCGCCTTCTGCATCTTCGGCCAGGCGCATTCCCATTGGCGGTGGTTTGCGGTATACGAGCGATGCGTGCGCCGCAATCGGCGCGGGCTTCTCCTATCCAAACCAGGACAATCACAACGATGCGTTGGATATTCGGAATCGTGGGCCTCGTGATCGGAGCCCTGGGGGGCGGCACCATCGGCGCGTTCTTCGGCGCGCTGATCGGTGTCGGACTGGCATCGCTGATCCTCTACATGGACAAGCGCGCCAGTTCGCAGTGGACGAACCCGCCCGCGGGCCCCGAGGGTCTCGGGCCAGTGCAGGCGCCGGCGCCCATGCCCGGCGTCGTGCCGATCAACGAGCGCGTGACGCGGCTGGAGCACGAGGTGGCGCTGTTGCGCCGGCAGCTTGCGCAGATGCAGGGGCAGGCGTTTGCGGCGCCTGTGCCGGAGGCCGCCGCCGAGCCGGCCGCCGTGCCGGTGCCCGAACCCGTCGTGGCCCAAGCATTGCCGCCCGCACAGGCGCCCGCCGTGCCGCCATCCGCCGTTGTGCCGGAACCCGTCGCGCCGCGCGAGCTGCCGCCGCACGAGCCCGACTGGGTCGAGCGCGCTGTCGGTGCCGCGCGCGACTGGCTCCTGGGCGGCAACAGCGTGGTGCGGGTCGGCATCCTGATCCTGTTCTTCGGCGTGGCCTTCCTGCTCAAGTACGCGGCCGACAACAGCCTGCTGCCGATCGAGTTCCGCCTGGCCGGGGTGGCGGTGGCTTCCATCGTGCTGCTGGGCATCGGCTGGCGCCTGCGCGACAAGCGCCCCGGCTACGCGCTGGTGCTGCAGGGCGGCGGGGTCGGCGTGCTGTACCTGACGGTGTTCGCGGCCACGCGCATGGTGCCGCTGTTGCCGGTGGGCGCGGCGTTTGCGCTGCTGGTGCTGATCTGCGCGCTGGCGGCCGGCCTGGCCGTCAAGCAGAACGCGCCGGCGCTGGCCTTCACCGGCAGCGCGGGCGGCTTCCTGGCGCCGATCCTGATCTCGACCGGCGCGGGCAGCCACGTGGCACTGTTCAGCTACTACGCGCTGCTCAACGCGGGCATCTTCGCCATTGCGTGGTTCCGCGCCTGGCGCGCGCTCAATCTGCTGGGCTTCGTCTTCACCTTCGGCATCGCCACCGCGTGGGGTGCGCTGCGCTATGAGCCGTCCTTGCTGGCGAGCACCGAGCCGTTCCTGATCCTGTTCTTCCTGATGTACGTGGGCATTGCGCTGCTGTATGCGCTGCGCCGCCACGTCAGCCTCAGGCACTACGTGGACGGCACGGTGGTGTTCGGCACGCCGCTGGTGGCGATGGGTTTGCAGGCGGCGCTGGTGCATCACATTCCGTTTGCGATGGCCTGGAGTGCGGCGGCGCTGGCGGCGTTCTACCTGGCCGTGGCCGCGTGGCTGGCGCCCAAGCGCGCCAGCCTGGGGCTGCTGTTCGAGGCGATGTTCGCGCTGGGCGTGATCTTCATCACGCTAGCGATTCCGCTGGCCTTCGATGGCCGCACCACCAGCGCAGTGTGGGCGCTGGAAGGCGCGGCGGTGGTGTGGGTGAGCGTGCGGCAGCAGCGCCGGCTGGCGCTGGCGGCTGGCCTGATGCTGCAACTGGCGGCGGGCGTGGCGTTTGGCACGGCGCTCCTGTTCGACTGGTCGTGGTCGTCCACGCTGCCGGTGCTCAACAGCCGCACCATCGGCGCGCTGCTGATTGCAGCGGCAGGCGTGTTCAGCGGCTGGCGCCTGCACGGCAAGGCCGAGGCACGTGCATGGCTCAAGGCAGCGCCGGCGCTGGGCATCGTCGCATCCGTGTGGGGCCTGCTGTGGTGGCTCGGCAGCGGCAGCGCCGAGATCGACCGCTGGGCGTGGCGCCTCACCAGCCAGGCCGTCGACCGGGCCGACATTCCGCTGTATGCGGCGTTTGCCGTACTGACGGCGTGGATCGCGCACGGCCTGCGCCGCAAGCTCGACTGGGCGCTGGCCGAGTGGCCGGCCCTGGCATTGTCGCCCGCGCTCGGCCTGGTGGCGATGGCCGCGTGCGCGCACTGGGTGCCGTCGCCGCTGGCCGGTTGGGCGGGCCTGGTGTGGGTCGCCTCGGTGGCGCTGGCCTTCGTGCTGCTGCGCCGCCAGGAGCGCGACGTCAAGGACACGCTGCTGGCGCCGCTGCATACCGTGCTGTTCTGGCTGATCTGCGGCGTGCTGGCCACCGAAGGCTACTGGCGCCTGAACGCCTACGTGCCCGAAGGCACCTGGAGCTTCGCCGCCTGGGCCTATGCCTACGGTGCGCTGCTCGCCTTGCTGGCCGGAGCTGGCTGGCGCATCCGCTGGCCGATCGCCCGCTTCGAGCGCGCCTACCTGCTGTGGGGCGCCGCGCCGCTGGCCGCGCTGCTGTGGCTGTGGAGCCTGGCCAGCGCCGCCAGCGACGGCAATGCCGCGCCGCTGTTCTACCTGCCGATTCTCAACCCGCTCGACGTGGCGCAGTTGCTGGTGTTCCTGGCGATTGCGCTGTGGATGCGCCGCGTGGCATTGCAAAAGCTGGTGCCCGAGCCCACGGTGATCGGCTACGCAGTCGGCGCCACGCTGTTCATCTGGGCCAATGCCGTGCTGCTGCGCACGCTGCACCACTGGGCGCACATCCCGTACACGCTCGACGACCTGGGCGACTCGATGCTGGTGCAGGCGTCGCTATCGATGTTCTGGACCGTGCTGGCGCTGGCGGTGATGGTGGTCGCCACGCGCCGTGCGAGCCGTGCGCTGTGGTTTACCGGTGCGGCGCTGCTGGGCGTGATCGTGGTCAAGCTGTTCCTGTTCGACCTGTCGCGCGTCACGGGCGTCGAGCGCATCGTTTCGTTTATCGGCATTGGCGTGCTGCTGCTGTTGATTGGCTATCTGTCGCCATTGCCGCCCAAGGCCAAGGAGGCCGTGTGAAGAAGATTGTGTTTGCGACGGCAGCAGCGCTGCTGCTGTCCGCGCCGGCCTGGGCCGAGCGGTTTGCGTTGACAGGCACACCGGGGGCCGCCTACTACGCCGTCACGCTGGGCCCGGACGTCTACGCCCATAGCCGCGATGCCGGGCTGGCCGACCTGCGCATCCTCAACGGTGACGGCGAGCCGGTGCCGTTCACCATCGATGCGCCGCACGATGCGCCGCCGCAGACGCGCACGCTGCAGGACGTGCGCTGGTTTGCCACGCCCGCCGACGACACGCAAAAGCCCGGTGCCGCCGGTGTCGTGCTCGGCCCGGACGGCGTGCTGCGTGCCACCGGCACGTCGCCCGCGCAGGAATCGGTGCGTGCCTGGCTGCTCGACCTGAGCCAGTTGCACGACACCGTGAGCGCCGTGGTGGTCGGCCTGCCCGCGGGGGATTTCCAGGGCAGCGTGCTGGTGCAGGCCAGCCAGGATCTGCAGGCGTGGCACGGCGCGGGCAATGCCACGCTGTTCCACCTGACCAACCAGGGCAATACGCTCACTCAGGAGCGCGTCGAACTCACCGGCCTGCGCGCCAAGTACCTGCGGCTGACGTGGCAGGGCAAGCCGCCCGTGCCGCAGAGCGTGCGCGTGGAGCTGGCCGCAGGCGCCCCCGCACAGCCGGCCGACAGCGGCATCCAGTGGCGCAGCGGCCTGCAGCCGGTGCAGACACCTGCGGCCGGCGACTACCGGTTCGACACCGGCGGCAACTTCCCCGTGGAGCGCGTGCGGGTGCGCTTGCCGCAGGCCAACACCGTCGCGCAGGCGACGCTCTACGCCCGCGCCGATGCGCAGGCACCGTGGCGCGAGGTGACCACCACGCGGCTGTTCCGCCTGGCCGGTGCGCAGGGCGAGCAGGAGAGCGCGGTCATCACCGTGCCGGCCACGGGCGAGCGTTACTGGCGCCTGCAGGTCGACACGCGCAGCGGCGGCCTGGGCGCCGGCGCGCCCGAGCTGGCCGTCGGCTGGCGCCCCGCCACCGTCACCTACGCCGCGCGCGGCAACGTGCCCTTCGCGCTCGCTGTGGGCGAGGTGGCCAATGGCAGCCCGGTGGTACGCGCTGATCTGCTGGCCGGCGCGTCGCCCGTGGTGGCGACGGCGCAATTGGGTACCGCGACGGCATCGCCGCCGGAAGCCATGAAGAATGAGCCGCCCGGCGGGACGACACGCCAGTGGGTGCTGTGGGGTGCGTTGATCGCGGCCGTGGCGGTGTTGGGCGGGATGGCGTGGCGGCTGTTCCGCGCGTCGGGCACGCCGGCGGATACGCACTAGCCAAACGAAAACGGCGCCGTGGAAGGCGCCGTTTTCGTTTGGGCAGCGTGCTGGGTCAGTGTACAAACGCCGGCTGCACGAACAGCGTGATGGTGATGACAAAGCCCACGGTCCACACCAGCGAGCGTACCGACGCCCAGTTGGCCAGATAGCAGACTGTGTACAGCACGCGCGCGGCAATGAAGCCGACAGCCAGCCAATTGACGCGATCGACCGGGCTGCCGCCCAGGATTGCCACCAGCACCGCCACCGCAAAGAACGGAAACACTTCGAAATGATTGTGTTGGGCGCCGTTGGCCCGTTGCGCCAGCCCGGTCAGGCTGGCCGCCCATGCGCGTGGGGTGCGGTTGTCGCGCTTCGGTCCGCTGAACCGGGCGATCTGGATGCAGAGATAGGGCAGCAGGGCGGCAATCAACACGCACCACAGGGCGATCGGCATGGACGGGTCTCCGAGGCAGTCGTCGTCAACAACCGATGCGTTAGTTCGCGCCGTGCACGGCGATGCGAATATCGCCCAGCATCACCACCTGGCCCGTGCGGATCTTGGCGGTCTTGCGCGTCTCCAGCTGGCCGTCAACGGTGACGGCGCCATCGGCCACCACCGCCTTGCCGGCGCCGCCGCTGTCGACCACGCCGGTCAGCTTGAGTAGCTTGTGCAGCTCGATGTAGTCGGTGGTCAGTTCAAAATCGATGTTGGGCATGCGTGTGTGTCAGGGTTGTTTGGGCGAGGCTTCCACGCTGAGGTCGAGGTCGACGCGGTCGCCGACTTCCGGCAGGAAGCGTGTCATGCCAAAGGCGCTGCGCTGGATGGCGAGGTGGAAATCGCCGCCGCAGACGTGCAGCGTGGTGGCGATCAACTTGATGTCGCCGCAGCTGAAGCGGCGGGCGTCGAGCCGCACGGGCTGCGTTACGCCATGCAGCGTCAGCTTGGCCTCGACGGCGACGAGCTTGCCGCCTTCCACGACAAAGCGGTCGCTGCGCAGGCGGATGATCGGGAACTGTGCCGCATCCAGGAACTGCTCGGATTTCAGCACGCTGTCCAGCTCCCGCAGATGGGTGTTGACCGACGCCGCATCGATCGTGAAATCGAAGCCGCCTTGCATGCTGGCCTCGTCAAAGTCGATGGCGCCGTCGATCTTGCCGAAGCGGCCGCGCAGGGTGGTGCGGTCGAAATGCGCGGCGCCGAAATAGACGGTAGTGTGCGTCAGGTCCGGCGTGAACGGTGCCGCAAGGGCGGGCGCACTGAGCATGCCCGCCAGCATCAGAATCCAAGATCGCATGGTCCCTCCAGCAGAAGAGGCCCACGCCGAACATGGGCCCGTGCTTACTTGCTCCAGCTGTCCTTCAGGCCGACCACGCGGTTGAACACGGGCTTGCCCGGTTGCGAGTCGATGCGGTCGGCGACGAAGTAGCCGTGGCGCTCGAACTGGTAGCGGTCTTCTGCCTTGGCGGTTGCCAGGGTCGGCTCCAGGTACGCGCGCACGACCTGCTTGGCGTTCGGGTTGAGCGCGTCCAGGAAGTTCTTGTCGCCCGAGTCCGGCTGCGGGTCGGTGAACAGGCGGTCGTACAGGCGCACCTCGGCCTCGAGCGCATGCGTGGCGCTGACCCAGTGGATGTTGCCCTTGACCTTGACGCTGTCCGCGCCCGGCGTGCCGCTCTTGGTTTCCAGCAGGACGTTGGCATGCACGGCGGTGATGTTGCCGTCGGCATCCTTGTCGCAGCCGGTGCATTCGATCACGTAGCCGTAGCGCAGGCGCACCTTGTTGCCCGGGAACAGGCGGAAGTAGCCCTTGGGCGGCGTCTCGGTAAAGTCTTCGCGCTCGATCCACAGCTCGCGGGTGAGCGGGAACTCGCGGCGGCCGAGTTCGGCCTGCTTCGAGTGCACGGGCGCCGAGCACAGCTCGTTGAAGTCCGCCGGCACGTTGTCGAGCACGAGCTTGACCGGGTCGAGCACGGCCACCGAGCGCGGCGCGCGCGCATCGAGGTCATCGCGCACGGCGCCTTCCAGGATGCTCATGTCGATCCAGCTGTCGGCCTTGGACACGCCCACGCGCTCGCAGAACAGGCGGATCGATTCCGGCGTGTAGCCGCGGCGGCGGATCCCCACCAGCGTCGGCATGCGCGGGTCGTCCCAGCCGTCGACGCGCTGCTCGTTCACCAGTTGCAGCAGCTTGCGCTTGCTGGTGATGGCGTAGGTCAGGTGCAGGCGCGCGAATTCGTACTGGTGCGGCAGCGGCGCGGGCAGGGCGCCGGCGTCGCGCAGGTGGTCGAGCACCCAGTCGTACAGCGGACGGTTGTTCTCGAACTCCAGCGTGCACAGCGAGTGCGTGATGTTCTCCAGCGCATCGGAGATGCAATGCGTGAAGTCGTACATCGGATAGATGCACCAGGCATCGCCGGTGCGATGGTGGTGCGCGTGGCGGATGCGGTACAGCACCGGATCGCGCATCACGATGTTGGGTGCGGCCATGTCGATCTTGGCGCGCAGCACGTGCTGGCCGTCCTGGTACTTGCCGGCGCGCATGTCGCGGAACAGCGCGAGGTTCTCTTCCACCGAGCGGTCACGGAACGGCGACGGCGTGCCCGGCTTGGTGAAGTCGCCGCGGCTGGCAGCGATCTGCTCGGCGCTCTGGCTGTCGATGTAGGCGCCGCCTCGCTGGATCAGCACTTCGGCAAAGCCGTAGAGCTGCTCGAAGTAGTCGCTGGCGTAGTAGAGGTGCTCGCCCGTGCCGTTCTGCCACGAGTAGCCGAGCCAGTGCACCGCGTCGATGATGGAATCGACGTACTCGGTGTCTTCCTTGACCGGGTTGGTGTCGTCAAAGCGCAGGTGGCAGCGGCCGCCGTATTCGTTGGCCAGGCCGAAGTTCACCCAGATGCTCTTGGCGTGGCCGATGTGCAGGTAGCCGTTGGGCTCCGGCGGGAAGCGCGTGATGATCGGCGGCAGCGCCTGGCCGGCGGCGTCCTGGCGGCCGGCGTAGGTGCCCTGCGTCAGGTCGGAATCGATGATCTGGCGCAGGAAGTTGGAGGTGGGGGCGGCGGCTGCGCCAGTGGCGTTGTCTTGGCTCATGGGAATGCGTGATTCGGCAATCCCGTGATTTTACCGTGCCCGGCGTCCGATGCCCGGCGACGCGTTACTTCCGTTGCGCCAGACCATCCAACGCCTGTGCGCGCATCGCCTCATTCGAGGCGGTAAAGGTCTGCTGGCGCAGTTGTGCGATCTGCGCGGCGCGGTCGGCGTCGGACAGGCCGGGGAAGCTGGCGATGCGGTCGCGCTCGCGGGCGTAGGCGTCGTAGCGGGTGCGCCAGTCGGCTTCGACCCTGTCGGCCTGGATCAGCCGGTCGGCCACGGCGCCGTCGACGCCCTGGGTGGCCAAGCGCTGGCGCATCTGCGCTTCGGTCAGGCCCTGGGTGTGCATCTGCTGCATGTCGCCGGCGAGCTTGGCCGGGGCGGCCGCCTCGCGGCGGGCCTGCTGTACGGCCGGCGGCAGCGCGGCGTCGATGGCGGCCAGCCTGGCGGCGCGGGCCTCGGCCGAGAGCGACGGATCAGTCGTCACGGCCAGGCGGTCGAGGCCGGCGGCGTCCATGGCGTCTTCATCGCCATACCAGGCCTGGGCGACGTTGGCCCCTAGGTATTGGCGGCGCAGCGCGGCGCGGCTGCTGAGTTGTTGCTGCAGCGTGGCGATCATTTCCGGTCGTTGCTGAATCTGCTCGGTCGAGGGTTTGTTGTGCCCGACCTCGCCCTGCGCGGCCAGTGCCTTGCGATAGGCAAGATAGTGCTGCAGCAGCGCCTGCGCCTCGCCCAGCGCCGGCTCGGTCAGCTTGGCGCGGATGTGCGCCTCGGCCATCGCCACGCGCTGTGCCTCCGGCAGCGAGGCGGGCACGTCCAGGAAGTAGTCGAACACTTGTCGGTTGGCGGCCTCGACGATCAGGTGGCCGCGCGCGTCGACACGCAGGCCATCGGGGGCCTGGGTGTCGGCGAGTTCGGTGGGGTGGGCGGTGGCCGGTGACTCCACGCCGGCCACGTTGCCGATGAAGGCGCCCGTGCGTGTTGTGGCCGGGGCAGGCGGCTCGGCGCCGTCGCGTGGCGCCGGCCACCAGAGGAAGATCGCCGCAGCGGCAGCAAGACCGCACCCCGCGAACAGGGTGCCGGAGACGACGTTGAAGCGGAATGCGGTCATGCGTGTCCCTTACAGCCCGGCCGTCTTCAGCCGGTTCGCGTGCGTGCGGATGACTGCCACCGGATCGGCCGCGCCCCAGCCGATCAGGCCCAGCAGCTGGTTGACCTCATCCAGGTGGTTCCACGCGTAATCGGTCGACAGCACCTGGCCGAACTTGGCGCTGCACACCGACACCAGCCCATCGGCCGTGCCCGCGCCGCGCGCCTGCATCACGGCGTTGGTGACGACCAGCGCCGGGTCGAACACGTCGAAGAAGTTGGTGGCCACCGAGCGGCCCGTCCACGAATAGAGCGGCTGCACGTTGCCGTTGCGCACGTCGGTGGCCGCGCCCGTGTTGCAGCCGCCGGCCAGCCCCGCGCTCGGGAACTGCGTGTTGAAATCAGCAGCGCCGGCGGTCGACAGGATATGCAGCGCGGCAAAGCCGTCCTGCGGGTTGCTCGCGCCATTGAACCAGCCCAGCACGGCGCCGAACACGTCCGCCCCCAGGCTCACCAGTGCCTGGAACGGCTGCGGGGTGGATTCAACGAAATCCGCAAACTCCGAGCCCTTGTGCGGCGTGCCGATGGTGGTGACGGAGGCCACCAGGTCCGGCGCCACGGCGGCGGCGTAGCGCGAGGTCAGGCCGCCCTGGCTGTGGCCGATCAGGTTGACCTTGGCGGCGCCCGTGGTGGCCAGCACTGTGCGGATCTGCGCGACGAGCTGCTCGCCGCGTACGGTCTCGTCGTTGAAGGCGGACACATCGGCCACGTAGACGTTGGCACCGTTGGCACGCAGGTCTTCGGGGATCTGGTACCAGTAGTCCACCACGCCGAGGAACTTGCTGGTGCCCGACAGGCCGTGCACCAGCACGATCGGATACTGGGTGGCCGCATAGGTGCTGGCGGCCTGGGCGGGCGCCGCGCCCGCGGCGAGGGTGAGGGCGGACGCGGCAAACAAGGCAGCCGCTACACGCGTGCGCAGGAACCCGCGCGCCGCGCGGAGCAGGGAAGTCTGTGGCATTCGATTGTCTCCATGACGTTGGATGGGTTGTCGACCTCTGCGGGCCGATCGCCCTCCGTTATCCGAAGTGCGGTATCCGGCGTCAACTGAGTTGGAACACTGGCTCTAATGGTGCGGCGCGGCGTGGGTGAGCCGGGAATGGGGGATGGGGGTGTGGTTTTGCTGTGTGCGGTGCAGCAGGCGGGGTTTTGGTTTTGGGTTTGATGTTGGTGGTCTGCTGCTGTTTCGTCCCCTGCCGGGGCCGACTCACTTTCTTTGT
>CAJXMR010000103.1 GCA_913056305.1 uncultured Ralstonia sp. | reverse complement strand
ATTCCTGCGTATTCCACACTGGGTTATTTCGACGACCCGCTGCTCAACACCTTCGTCAACCTGCCCGAAGGGGAGCTGGCGCGGCTGATCTTCCACGAACTGGCGCACCAGGTGGTCTACGCCAAGGGCGATACGGCCTTCAACGAGTCCTTTGCCACCACCGTCGAGACCATCGGCGTCGAACGCTGGCTGGTGCAGGAGGCGACCCCTGCGGTGCGCGAGGAATACGCCCTCTACGACGCCCGCCGCGTACAATTCCGCGCCTTGCTGCTGGACTACCGCAACCGCCTGGAGGCGCTGTACGCGAGCCCCGCGCCGGACGACGAGAAACGAACGGCCAAGCGCGCCATCTTCGCCAGCCTGCAGGCCGACTACGCCAAGCTCAAGGCCAGCTGGGGCGGCTATACCGGCTACGACCGGTGGTTCGCACAGCCGCTGTCGAACGCCCATCTGGGCGCGGTGGTCAGCTACCTGCAGTGGGTGCCGGCATTCACGGCGCTGTACCAGCGGGACGGTCGCGACTGGGCGCGCTTCTACGCCGACGTCAAGGCGATGGCACGCGAACCCAAGCCACAACGCGAGGCGGCGCTGACGGTCCTGACGCCACCGGCGGCGCCGAGCAAAGAGGCACAGAAAGTGACGTCAAGTCAATAGATGCACCGGTTTCAGGCATGGTGGACCGCCCGAGGGAACCGTCTAAGTTATTGTTTTGACACACACACCCGCGTAGGATGCGGAAAAAATCGAACGACCATTCGAAAATAATTCGACATTCCCTGGAGACACGCCCATGGATAAACCGTGGCTGAAGCAATACCCCGCCGGGGTGCCGGCCGAGATCGACGCGTCGCAGTTCCGATCCCTGGCGCATCTGCTCGACGATTCCTTCCAGAAGAACCGTGACCGCCGCGCTTTCGAGTGCATGGGCAAGGTGCTGACCTATGGTGAGGTCGATACGCTGTCGCGCCAGTTGGCGGCGTGGCTGCAGTCGCGGGGCCTGGCCCCCGGCGCCCGTGTCGCGCTGATGATGCCGAACGTGCTGCAGTACCCGGTGGCGCTCGCTGCCGTGCTGCGCGCAGGCTACGTGGTCGTCAACGTCAACCCGCTCTACACCCCGCGCGAGCTCGAGCACCAGCTCAAGGACAGCGGCGCCGAGGCCATCGTCATCCTGGAGAACTTCGCGACCACGCTGCAGCAGGTGCTGCCCAACACGCCGGTCAAGCACGTCGTGGTGGCCAGCATGGGCGACCTGCTGGGCGGCCTGAAGGGCGCGCTGGTCAACTTTGTCGTGCGCAGCGTCAAGAAGATGGTGCCGGCGTGGGAGCTGCCCAGCTGCATCCGCTTCAACACCGCGCTGCAAGAGGGCGCCAAGCTGGCGCTCAAGCCGACCTCGGTCGGCCCGGACGACGTGGCCTTCCTGCAGTACACCGGCGGCACCACTGGCGTGTCGAAGGGCGCAACGCTGCTGCATCGGAACATCGTGGCCAACGTGCTGCAGTCCGAGGCATGGATGAACCCGGCGCTGACCAAGCCCGGCCGCGACGGCCGCATGCTGGCCGGGGACGAGGAGATCGTCACCATCACCGCGCTGCCGCTGTATCACATCTTCGCGCTGACGGTGTGCTGCCTGCTGTCGATGCGCAAGGGCGGGCTGGCCGTGCTGATCCCGAACCCGCGCGACATCCCGGGCTTCATCAAGGTGCTCAAGCAGTACCGCTTCCACATGTTCCCGGCCGTGAACACGCTGTACAACGCGCTGCTGAACAACCCCGAGTTCAAGAGCGTCGACTGCTCCAACCTGCGCGTGGCCAACGGCGGCGGCATGGCGGTGCAAGAGGCGGTGGCCAAGAAGTGGCTGGAAGTGACGGGCTGCCCGATCATCGAGGGCTACGGCCTGTCGGAAACCTCGCCGTCGGCCATCTGCAACCCGACCAACACGGACAAGTTCTCGGGCACGGTCGGCCTGCCGATCCCGGGCACCGAAATCGCCATCCGCGACGACGAAGGCCGCGACCTGCCCATCGGCCAGGCCGGCGAGATCTGCATCCGCGGCCCGCAGGTCATGGCTGGCTACTGGAAGCGCCCCGACGAGACCGCCAAGGTCATGTACGCCGACGGCTACTTCAAGACCGGCGACGTGGGCGTGATGGACGAGCGCGGCTACACGAAGATCGTCGACCGCAAGAAGGACATGATCCTGGTCTCGGGCTTCAACGTGTACCCGAACGAGATCGAGGGCGTGGTGGCGATGTGCCCGGGCGTGCTGGAAGTGGCCGCCGTGGGCGTGCCCGACGTGCACTCGGGCGAGGTGGTCAAGCTGTTCGTGGTGCGCCGCGACCCCACGCTCACTGAAGAGACGCTGCAGGCGTTCTGCAAGGAACAGCTCACCGGCTACAAGCGCCCGAAGTTCATCGAGTTCCGCAACGAGCTGCCGAAGACCAACGTCGGCAAGATCCTGCGGCGGGAGCTGCGGGATGAGGCGATGAAGAAGCGCGCTTGAATCTGCGCTGCCGCAAATAAAAAGCCGCGATTCGTCGCGGCTTTTTATTTGTCTGGCACAAGGAGGTGCGGCGGGTCAGCCGACATACCTGAGGATGCTGACGAACTGGCACGCACTGCCCGCCAGCACGAACAGGTGCCAGATGCCGTGGAAGTGCCGCACCTTCTCGTCAAAGAGAAAGAAGCCGATGCCCGCGGTATAGAGCGCGCCGCCGGCCACCAGCCACCACAGGCCCGGCGCGGGCAGCGCGGCCGCCAGCGGCCCCATGGCAATCAGCACCAGCCAACCCATTGCCACGTAGATCAGCAGTGAGAACAGGCGCGTGCGGCGGCCGATCCAGAGTTCCTGCGCGATGCCGATGGCCGCCAGCGCCCAGTCGATCCCGAACAGCGTCCAGCCCCAGGGGCCGCGCAGCGTCACCAGCGCAAACGGCGTGTAGCTGCCGGCGATCAGCAGGTAGATGGCGCAATAGTCCAGCCGCTGGAAGAGGCCCTTGGCCGGGCCGCGCAGGCTGTGATACAGCGTCGAGATCGTGTAGAGCAGGACCAGCGTGGTGCCGTAGACCACGGCGCTGACCACCTTCCAGGCATCGTGGTGCAGCGCCGAGGATGTCACCAGCACCGCCATGCCGGCGGCGGCAAGGATGGCGCCGGCCAGGTGGCTGACGCCATTGAAACGTTCTCCGCGATACATGCGCTGATCTCCGGGAAGGCTCGGTGGGGGGGGGGGCATTCGGAGGAATGCAATGGCCTTATTTTTGCACGCGCTGGCATGTTCCGGGTGGCGTGCCTTGATGCTGCGGCCAACCAAGCGCACAACGGCGCCCCTTACAATCCCTCAATGCCCAGCACAGACCTCCAAATCGCGTCCCATTTGACCATTCCGGATACGGAACTGGTCGAGCGCTTTGTGCGCGCGAGCGGGGCGGGCGGACAGAACGTCAACAAGGTGTCTACGGCGGTGGAGCTGCGTTTCGACATCGCCCAATCGCCCTCGTTGCCCGAGGCGTTGCGCGCCCGCTTGCTGGCAAAGCGCGATCGCCGTTTGACCGATGAGGGCGTGCTGGTGATCGATGCCCAACGGTTCCGTACCCAGGACCGCAACCGTCAGGATGCCCGTGAACGTCTGGCCGCTTTCATCGCGGCCGGGCTGCCCGTGCCCAAGTCACGTATCGCCACCAAGCCCACACGCGCTTCCAAGACCCGCCGCCTGGAAGGCAAGCGTGCGCGCGGTGATATCAAGCGCGGGCGTTCCGGCTCCACCTCTTGGGATTGAGCGCGACACCGGGCAAATATTCTCGTCCGGCGCTATTTCGCGTGAGGTGTGCGGACTGGTTCGGGCTACATCAACTGCGCATCGCGCGTCTCACGCATGCACAGCACGCCGATCAGGCTGACCGCCGCCGCCACCGACACATACGCGCCCACCCAGCTCAGGCCACCCTGCGCCACCAGCACCTGCGCGATGTACGGCGCAATCGACGCACCGAGAATCCCGCCCAGGTTGTACGACACACCCGCGCCCGTGTAGCGCACGTTGGTCGGGAACAGCTCTGGCAGCAGCGCACCCATCGGCGCGAAGGTCACGCCCATCAGGAACAGCTCGATGATGAGGAACAGCGCCACCAGCGGCGTCGACCCGCTGCCCAGCAGCGGCGCCATCGTGAAGCCCGACAGGATGGCCGCGATGATGCCGACGATCAGCACCGGCTTGCGCCCGAAACGGTCCGAGGCCAGGGCCGATAGCGGCGTCGCCAGCCCCATGAACACCACCGCCAGGCACAGCAGCCCCAGGAAGCTCGGCCGCGAGAAGTGCAGCGCCGACACGCCATACGACAGCGAGAACACGGTCGAGATATAGAACAGCGTGTAGCAGACCACCATCGCCAGCGCGCCCAGCAGCGTCGGCCGCCAGTGGCGCGCCAGCAGTTCGGCGACCGGAACCTTCACGCGCTCCTGCCGATCGATGGCGGCCTGGAAGGCCGGCGTCTCAGCGATCTTCAGCCGCACATACAGGCCCAGCGCCACCAGCACCGCGCTCACCAGGAACGGCACGCGCCAGCCCCAGCTGCGGAACTGCTCGTCCGACAGCGCCACCGCCAGCCCGAAGAACAGCCCGTTCGACGCCAGGAAGCCGACCGACGGCCCGAGCTGCGGGAACATGCCGAACCACGCGCGCTTGCCTTCCGGCGCGTTCTCGGTGGCGAGCAGCGCCGCGCCGCCCCATTCACCACCCAGACCGATGCCCTGGCCGAAGCGCAGCACGCACAGCAGGATCGGCGCGAGGCTGCCGATGCTGTCGTAGCCCGGCACGAAGCCGATCAGCGTGGTCGAGACGCCCATCACCAGCAGCGAGGCGACCAGCGTCGACTTACGCCCGATGCGATCGCCAAAGTGGCCGAACAGGAACGAGCCGATCGGCCGTGCGATGAAGGCGATGCCGAACGTGATGAAGGCGGACAGCGCCTGCGCTGTGGCCGACCCGTGCGGGAAGAACACCGGCCCGATCACCAGCGCCGCGGCCGTGGCGTAGACGTAGAAATCGTAGAACTCGATGGCCGTGCCGATGAAGCTTGCGAAGACGATGCGCGAGCGGCTGGTCTCGGCGGTCGCGCCGGCGGCGGGCGCCGTCATGGCCGGAGAGGAGGGCGATGCTGACATTGGGGTCTCCCGTTGTTGTGCTGATGAGGGTGGCGGCTTCCAGCCAGTGCATGGGGCGGGCCGCTCTGTGCGGTCGCGTTGCTTTGACGCGCCGCACATTGTGCGCCGAGCGTGGGCGCTGCTCAATCCGTCTTCGGTGGGCGGTCTGGCCGCGCCGCCATGCAAAAAGGCACCCGAAGGTGCCTTTCTGCGTCCGCAACTAGGAGAGGGGTGCGGACAGAATGCGCGGACAACAGCCGTGCGTGCGTCAGAACTTGTGGCGGATACCGATGGCTGCGCCCAGCTGGCTGGTGGCATCCGGCGTGATGAAGTACGTCTGCGACGCTGCCGGCAGGTAGCCCACCGACAGTTGGCCGCCGGCCGTCGGCACGTAGCCGATCGAATCCCAGTTCAGCGAAGCATTGCGAGCATAAGCCGCCGTGAAGTACACGTCGGTGCGCTTGGAGAAGTTGTAGTCGGCGATGAAGTTCCACTGCTGCGGCTTGTTCGGGTGGACCACGGTGGTGCCGATGGTCGCTTCCTTGATGTTGTCGTAGTAGTACGACAGCGTGAAGCCCAGCGCGCTGGTCGCCTGGTAGTTCGCACCGATCCAGTACAGGTCGTCGCGGTGCGGCAGCAGTGCCGACACGGCGCCGGTCGTCTGCGTTTGCGTGTTGCCGTAGCGGTAGCCACCCATCACCTTGAACGGGCCCACCGTGTAGCTGGCAGCGATGGCGGCGCGCTTGTCGCGCGCATAGTCGTTGCCTGCGGCAAGGCCCAGCGCTTCGGCAGCGGTCAGGACCTTCACTTCGTCGTACGCCACGCCCAGGCCGAACGGACCGGCAAAGTAGTTGGCGCCCAGGCCATACGCCGAGTTGGCCGTCTGGCTGCCGGCGCGCTGGCCGAACGACCAGTGGCCTTCCACCGTCACCGGGCCAAAGGCGCCGGCGTACTTCATCATGTTGTCTTCGCGGAAGTTCGCGCCCAGCAGGCCGACCACCGGCTCCCACTGCGTCGCGTAACCGCTCGGCGAGAAGTTCGCCATCATGTCGAAGATCGTGGTGTATTGGCGGCCCAGCGTGATCTTGCCCCAGTTGCCTTGCAGGCCCACGAAGGCTTGACGGCCGAACAGGCGGCCGCCTTGCTGCGACTTGCCATCGTTCATGGAGAAGCCCGATTCCAGCACGAACAGGCTCTTCAGGCCGCCGCCGATGTCTTCCACGCCGCGCAAGCCCCAACGGTTGGAAGACAAGCCGCCTGCCTGCATCGCTACGCGCGAGCCGCTGCTGCCCGGAAGGGCGATGCCGGACGACGTGACGTTCTGCTCGTGGTTCACGTATTCAACGTTGGCGTCCACCACGCCATACAGCGTCACGCTGGATTGCGCCTGCGCGACACCCGCAAACGTACCCAGCACTGCCAATGCCAGCAGCGATTTTTTCATCGGTCGGTCTCCAATCTCTTTATTTGGGTTTTGTAGGCGGGCAGACCCTCCGTTCCCGTCTTTCCGCCGCACGACTTTCAAACGAAGTCGCAGACAAATGTAGCAACGTGTGACGCCTCAGGGCTCGATTTTGCGAACGAATGTTCGTAAACGCGCGTTCGCTGTCTGATTCGGGCAACACGCTGTTTCGAATTTTGCAACAGATGCAGCGTGTGTTTGCCTGATTCCCCGTGAATCCAGATGTGATGCAAGGTCGCCACCGGGTTATCCCGTAACGTTGTGTCTGAAGCCTTGCATCTGACGGAAAGCAAGGCCGCACGGGGCGCGGGCCGTACAATGGCGAACATACCGCGCACCTTGACCGCCGGCACCTCTTGCCATGCTTGATCGCTTCATTCCCGAATTCGACCGCGCCTTGCGCGCCGTGGCCGGCGTCACCCGCGCCAGCCGACCGAACCCTGCCGCCGCCATCGTCACCGGCGCCGAGGACACCGCAAAGCTCTCCGAGCCCGAGCGTCGCCACGCCGCGGGCCTGATGCGTGTGAACCATGTCGGCGAGGTCTGTGCCCAGGCGCTGTACCAGGGCCAGGCGCTGTTTGCGCGCGAGCCCGCCATCCGCGCGCAGCTCGACGAGGCCGCACGCGAGGAGGAAGACCACCTCGCCTGGTGCGCCCAGCGCCTGCAGGAACTGAACGACCGCCCGAGCCTGCTCAACCCGCTTTGGTACGCCGGCGCCTTTGCCATCGGTGCGCTGGCCGGGCGCCTGGGCGACAAGATCAGCCTCGGCTTCGTCGCCGAGACCGAACGCCAGGTCGAGCACCACCTCGACGGCCACCTCGACCGCCTGCCCGAGCAGGACGCCCGCTCACGCGCCATCGTCGCCCAGATGCGCGACGACGAAGTCCGCCACGGCGACAATGCCCGCGCAGCCGGCGGCGTCGAGCTGCCCGAGCCCATCCGCCGGGCCATGCGCGCAGCCTCGCGCGTCATGACCACCACCGCCTACCGCATCTGACGCCGGCCGCGCGATGCTCGCGCGGCGCGTCTCCGCCATTCGTCCGAGCCTGCCCGCGACGGTTCATTGACCGTCGCGGCGCCCGTCGTTCTCTCACGTGGTTTCTCCATAAACCACGCTATCTCCTTCATTTCATTGGGAAAACCGCTGCGCCACCTTGGTGCGGTCGTGCTAAGTCATTGTTCTGATTGCAAAAAATCCTCCTGACAGGGTCGACCAAGCCTTGACCGTCTAAAGGGGTTCCTCTAAAGTGGGAAACAGTGTCAGAAAGTGTAGTTTTGTGGTTTGAACGGGCCATTTTGACGGCCGTTTGACAGTGGTATCGACCGCGGTACGGAGAGAAAATCCAAGTGTTCCAGGGAGCGTCGGCGCTGACGCTGGATGCCAAGGGGCGGATGTCCATTCCCGCCCGGCACCGCGAAGCGCTTCAGCTGCAGGCCGAGGGCCGGGTGACTTTGACCAAGCACCCGGACGGCTGCCTCATGCTGTTTCCGCGCCCGGAGTGGGAACGCTTTCGCGAGCGCATCGCCGCGCTGCCGATGGAAGCCCACTGGTGGAAGCGGATCTTCCTGGGCAGCGCCGCCGATGTGGAGCTCGATACCGCTGGGCGCGTGCTCGTCACCCCGGAACTGCGCATGGCCGCGAGCCTGGAACGCGACGTGATGCTGCTCGGTATGGGCAGCCACTTCGAGGTCTGGGACGCCGCCACGTACACCGCGAAGGAGCAGGCCGCCATGGCGCAAGGCATGCCCGACGCCCTCAAGAATTTCTCCTTTTGATGACGCACGATGACAACCCAAGCCAGTTCGGGACTGCGCCATCAAACGGTGCTCAGAGACGAAGCGGTCGATGCTCTCATCTGGCGCGATGACGGCACCTATATCGATGGAACCTTCGGGAGAGGCGGCCACAGCCGGCTCATCCTGGAGCGGCTGGGGCCCGGCGGCAGACTTGTCGCCTTCGACAAGGACCCGGCAGCAATCACCGAAGCGGGCACCGTAGAGGATGCCCGCTTCGCTATTGAGCATGACAGCTTCGCGCAGATGGCCTCATGCCTGGACGCGCGCGGCATTGAACGGGTGGCCGGCGTGCTGCTCGATCTGGGCATCAGCTCGCCGCAGATCGACGAAGGCGCGCGCGGCTTCTCGTTCCGGATGGATGGCCCGCTCGACATGCGGATGGACACCACGCGCGGCATCACCGCAGCCCAATGGCTGGCCGAGGCCGATGAGCGCGACATTGCGAGGGTGATACGGGACTATGGGGAAGAACGGTTTGCTGTACAGATTGCAAAGGCGATTGTTGCTCGCCGGGGCCAATCCGGGGATCGAGGTCCTCTCGATCGCACATCCGAGCTTGCCGCGCTCGTGGCGCAAGCCGTCAAGACACGCGAGAAGGGTCAAGACCCTGCGACCCGCACCTTTCAAGCTCTACGGATTCACGTCAATCAAGAGCTTGCGGACCTCGAAACCGGTCTGAAGGCGGCTTTTGAACGGCTCGAACAGGGAGGACGGCTCGTCGTGATCAGCTTCCATTCGCTGGAAGACCGCATCGTCAAGCGCTTCATGCAGGCCCTGGCGCGCCCGGAGCAATCCGCCGCGCCGGAAATGCGTCGGATGCCGCTGCGTGCGCATGAGCTGCCGGCGCCGCAGTTGCGCCTGCTGGGCCGTGTGAAGCCGTCGGAGGCCGAGGTGTCGGCCAATCCGCGGGCGCGCTCGGCCATCATGCGCGTGGCCGAGCGCTGCTGACCGACGGAGCCCCCACGCCATGAACCGCCTGAACATGTTCCTGCTGACCGCGCTGGTGCTGTGCGCGCTGTCGCTGGTCAATGCGCAGCACCAGGCGCGGCAATTGTTTGTCGCGCTGGACCGCGCGCAGGCGGAAGAAAAGCAACTGAATACGGACTGGTCGCGCCTGCAATATGAGCAGAGCGCGCTGGGCAAGAGTGCGCGTATCGCTGATATCGCACGTATGCAATTGAAGATGGCGCCCGCACAGGCGGGCCGCACGCAGTATCTGCAGGGGTTTGCCGATGCGCCGGCAGCGGCGTCCGCCGCCACGGCCAGCGCGCCCACGGCTTCGGGAGTTCAGCCATGAGCGGCGCACGCAAATCCAACGGCACCACGGCGCGCGCGCGCCTCGGTCAGTTCTCCGCCAGCCCGGTGCTGGGCCTGCGCCTGCCGATGTGGCGCTCGAAGCTGGTGGTGTTCCTGATGTTCGCCGCATTCGTGGCGCTGATCGGCCGCGCGTTGTGGATCCAGGGCCCGGGCAACCGCTTCTACGAGGCCGAGGGCAAGAAGCGCTTCCAGCGCACGCTGGAGCTGCCGGCCACGCGCGGAAAGATCCTCGATCGCAACGGCCTGGTGCTGGCCACCAGCCTGCCGGTCAAGGCCATCTGGGCGGTACCCGAAGACGTGCCCAACACCGTGCCCGGCGACGACATGCAGAAGCTCGCCAAGCTGCTCGGCATGAACAATAAGGAACTCGCCGCCAAGCTGGGCGAGGACAAGGGCTTCGTCTACCTCAAGCGCCAGGTGTTGCCCGAGGTGGCCGACCAGATTGCTGGCCTGAAGATCGACGGCGTCTACCAGACGCGCGAATACAAGCGCTTCTACCCGGAAGGGGAGGCGATGGCGCACATCGTCGGCTTCACCAACGTCGAGGACAAGGGCCAGGAAGGCATGGAACTGGCGCGTGATCTCGACCTGACCGGCGCGTCCGGCCAGCGCCAGGTGATCAAGGACCGCCTGGGCCGCGTGGTGGAAGACGTGGGCGTGCTCAAGGCGCCGCGCGATGGCCACGACCAGACGCTGTCGATCGACGCCAAGATCCAGTACCTGACCTTCAACGAACTCAAGGCCGCCATTGAGCGCACCCATGCCAAGGCCGCCAGTGCCATCGTGCTGGATGCCCAGACCGGCGAAGTGCTGGCCCTGGCGAACTACCCGACCTACAACCCGAACGATCGCAGTCGCCTGTCAGGCGAGCAGCTGCGCAACCGCGTGCTGACCGACACCTTCGAGCCCGGCTCGATGATGAAGCCGATCACCATCAGCCTGGCGTTGCAGCTCAAGCGCGTGACGCCCACCACGCTGGTGCAGACCAACGGCAAATACAGCTTTGAAGGCGCAACCATTTCCGATACCAGCAACTACGGCACGCTGACGGTCGCGCAGGTCATCCAGCACTCGAGCAACATCGGCACGACCAAGATCGCGATGACGCTCAAGCCGCAGGAAATGTGGGACATGTTCACGAGCGTCGGCTTGGGGCAGGCGCCCAAGATCGGCTTTCCGGGCGCGGTGGCGGGACGGCTGCGGCCGGCAAACAAATGGCGCCGCATCGAGCAGGCGACCATGTCGTACGGCTACGGCTTGTCGGTCTCACTGTTCCAGATTGCACACGCCTACACCATCTTCGCGCACGATGGCGAGCTGATCCCGGTCACGATGTACCGCACCAATGGCCAGCCGCCGCAGGGCGAGCGCGTGATCTCGCCGGAGGTGGCGCGGCAGGTCCGTCAGATGCTGGAGACGGTGACAGCGCCCGGCGGCACCGCGCCCCAGGCCCAGGTGATGGGCTACCGTGTGGGCGGCAAAACTGGCACGGCCTGGAAGCACACCGGGCGCGGCTATGACCGCTCCAAGTATCGCGCCTCGTTCATTGGCCTGGCGCCGATGTCGAACCCGCGCATCATCGTGGCGGTGAGCGTGGACGAGCCCACGGTGGGCAACCGCTACGGCGGCGGGGCGGCCGGACCGGTGTTTTCGCAGATCATGGGCGGCGCCCTGCGCGCCTTGAACGTGCCGCCGGATTCGCCCGTGCGCCAGCTTGTGATGACCCCGGAAGTGCCGGAAGAACCCGTGGGGGGGCTGCAATGACGGCCCGATCAACGACCGTGACCTCTGATCGCCCGTCCGTCGCCGTGCGCCTCGCGCCCGTGCTCGACTGGCTGCGCGCGCAGGTGCCGGCCGGGGCCGACCTCACCAGCGACACCCGCAAGCTCAAGACCGGCGATGTGTTCGTCGCCTATGTGCTGGGCAACCAGCGCCAGCGCGGCGATGGCCGCCCGCACATTCCGCAGGCCATCGAGGCCGGCGCCGCCGCCGTGCTGGCCGAGGCGCATGGCTACGTGGTTCCGGCCGACGCGCCGGTGCGCATCCTGCCGGTGGATGACCTGGCCGAGCTGGCCGGGCCGCTGGCCGCGCAGTGGTATGGCGTGCCGGGGCCGGAGGCGCTGCGCGTGGTCGGCGTGACGGGCACCAACGGCAAGACCTCATGCTCGCAGTGGATCGCGCAGGCACTCACTAGCCGCGGCGAGCGCTGCGCAGTGGTGGGTACGCTCGGCACCGGGTTTGTCGATGCGCTGGTTACGACCGGCTTCACCACGCCCGATGCCATCCAGCTCCAGCACAGCCTGGCCGACCTGCACCGCGCTGGCGCCCGCGCCATCGCCATGGAAGTGTCGTCGCATGGCCTGGAGCAGGGCCGCGTGGACGGCACGCGCTTCGACATCGCGGTGTTCACCAACCTGACGCAGGACCACCTCGACTACCACGGCACCATGGCTGAGTACGAACTCGCCAAGGCCCGCCTGTTCGGTTGGCCGGGCCTGCGCGCCGCCGTCATCAACCGCGACGACGCGGCGGGTGTGCGGCTGCTGCAGAACGCCCGTGCCGGCATCGAGACGATCGAATACGGTATCGACGGCGAGGCCGCCGCCCAGCATGGCGCCAAGCAGTGGCTGCGCGCCAGCAACGTACGCGCGCACCGTACCGGCACGACCTTCGATGTGGATGGCAGTTTCGGCCGCGCGACGGTGCATGCGCCGACGGTCGGCCTGTTCAACGTCTCAAACCTGCTGGGCGTGCTGGGAGCGCTGCTGGCGGCCGGCGTGCCGTGGCAGGACGCTATCGCCCGCCTGGAGAAGCTGCAACCGGTAAGCGGTCGCATGGAGCGCTTCGGCGGCGAGGACGGCCCGCTGGTGGTGGTCGACTACGCCCACACGCCGGATGCGCTGGAGCAGACGCTGCGCGCGCTCGCGCCGATCACCGAGGCACGCGGGGGCAAGCTGTGGGCCGTGTTCGGCTGCGGCGGCGATCGCGACCCGGGCAAGCGCCCGCAGATGGGCGCCATCGCGGAGCGGCTGGCGCAGCACGTGGTGCTGACCTCCGACAACCCGCGCAGCGAAGACCCGCAACAGATTCTCGACATGATCGCCGACGGCATGGACGCGCCGGATGCGGCCACGCAAATTGAAGACCGCGCCGCCGCCATCCTGCACGCGGTGCGCCACGCCGATGCGCACGACGTGATCGTCGTGGCCGGCAAGGGACATGAATCGACGCAGGAGATCGCCGGCCGCAAGCGCCCATTCTCCGACCAGGAGCATGTGCGCCTGGCGCTGGCCGCCCGTGGGGTGAACGCATGAGCGCCGCCCAGACCGTGATGATGCACGCCACCGATGCCGCCGCCTGGATGGCCGGCGCGCACCTGGCCGGACCGGACGCCGCCATCCATCGCGTGACGACCGACAGCCGCGCCGTGCAGCCCGGCGATTTGTTCGTCGCGCTGATCGGGGAGCGCTTTGATGCGCATGACTTCCTGGCTGACGTGATTGCGCGCGGTGCCGCCGCGGTGCTGGTGTCGCGTGCACCGGCCGCCTCGCTGGATGTGTCCGGTGCGGCCGTGCTGACGGTGGCCGACACGCGCATCGCCCTGGGGCAGCTCGCTGCCGGCTGGCGTCGCCGGTTCCCCATTCCGGTGGTGGCGGTGACGGGCAGCAACGGCAAGACCACGGTCAAGGAGATGATCTCGGCGATCTTCGCGCAGGCCGTGGGCGAGGATGCCCGCCTGGCGACCGCAGGCAACCTCAACAACGAGATCGGCCTGCCGCTCACGCTGTTCCGCCTGAACGCGCAGCACAAGCTGGCCGTGCTCGAACTCGGCATGAACCACCCGGGCGAGACCGCCGTGCTGGCCGCCATCGCCCAGCCGACGGTGGCGATGATCAACAACGCGCAGCGCGAGCACCAGGAATTCATGGTCAGCGTGGAGGCCGTGGCGGCCGAGCACGCCGCCGTGCTGGCCGCCCTGCCGGCCGACGGTGTGGCGGTGTTCCCGCGCGATGCAGCCAACGGCGGTGAATACGCTCCGCTGTGGCGCGCAGCAGCGGGTGCGCGGCGCGTGCTCGATTTCGGAATTGAAGCCGGCGCCGTGACCGGCGTGGTGACGGACACGACCGATGGCCAGCACATCGACGTGCAGGCGCCGGGCCAGCGCTTTGCCTTCACGCTGCCGCTGCTGGGCGTGCACAACGCCCGCAACGCGCTGGCCGCCACCGCGTGCGCGCTGGCTGCTGGCGTCGCGCCCGACGTGATCGCCCAGGCGCTGAGTAACTTCGGGCCGGTCAAGGGGCGGCTGCAGCGCAAGCCGGGCGCACGCGGCGGTCTCGTCATCGACGACACGTACAACGCCAATCCGGATTCCATGCGCGCCGCCATCGACGCGCTCGTCACGCTGCCCGCGCCGCGCTGGCTGGTGCTCGGCGACATGGGTGAGGTCGGCTCGCAAGGCCCCGCGTTCCACGAGGAGGTCGGCGCGTACGCCCGCGAGCGCGGCATCGATGCGGTGCTGGCCACGGGCGAACTGGCACGTCACACGGTGGACACCTTCGGCGCGGGTGCACGGCATTTCGAATCGGCCGAGGCATTGATTGAACAGGGCGTGCCGGCGATTGCGCCGGGCGCGACGGTTTTGGTGAAGGGCTCGCGCTTCATGCGGATGGAACGCATTGTCGAAGCGCTGGTCTTGAAAGACCCGGCAGCAGAATCGCCGGCCGCCTCCACCACGCAACACAAGCATTCAGGGAATTAAGAACCCATGTTATTGGCATTGGCGCAATGGCTGCAGAACGACTACGGCTTCCTGCGCGTCTTCAACTATCTGACGTTTCGCGCCGTGATGGCTTCCCTCACGGCGCTGCTGATCGGCCTCGGCTTCGGGCCGTGGGTGATCCGTCGCCTGACGGAGCTGAAGGTCGGCCAGGCCGTGCGCAGCTATGGCCCGCAGACGCACCTGGTCAAGGCCGGCACGCCCACCATGGGCGGCGTGCTGGTGCTGATCGGCATTGCCGTGTCGACGCTGCTGTGGTGCGACTGGGGCAACCGTTTCATCTGGATCGTGCTGCTGGTCACGCTCGGCTACGGCGCGGTCGG
This sequence comes from uncultured Ralstonia sp., assembly GCA_913056305.1. GTDB lineage: Bacteria > Pseudomonadota > Gammaproteobacteria > Burkholderiales > Burkholderiaceae > Ralstonia. The sequence goes on along the minus strand of CAJXMR010000103.1, from coordinate 836 downwards.
CTGGGTGGACGACTACCGCAAGGTCGTGCACCGCGACCCGAAGGGCATGTCCTCGCGCGAGAAGTTCTTCTGGCAGACCGTGATCGGCCTGTTTGCCGCCGCGTACCTGGCGTTCTCGGTGTCCGAGACCAGCAACATGCGCGTGCTGGAGCTGTTCCTGGACTGGGTGCGCAGCGGCTTCTCGCTGAACCTGCCGGCCAAGTCGCACCTGATCGTGCCGTTCTTCAAGGAAGTCAGCTACCCGCTGGGCGTGTTCGGCTTCATCGTGCTGACCTATCTCGTGATCGTCGGCTCCAGTAACGCGGTGAACCTGACCGACGGCCTGGATGGCCTCGTCATCATGCCGGTGGTGCTGGTGGGCAGCGCGCTGGGCATCTTCGCCTACGTGATGGGCAGCGCCGTCTACAGCAAGTACCTGCTGTTCCCGCACATTCCGGGCGCGGGCGAGCTGCTGATCTTCTGCTCGGCGATGGCCGGGGCGGGGCTCGCGTTCCTCTGGTTCAACGCGCATCCGGCGCAGGTGTTCATGGGCGACGTCGGCGCGCTGGCATTGGGCGGGGCGCTGGGCACCATCGCCGTGATCGTGCGCCAGGAGATCGTGCTCTTCATCATGGGCGGCATCTTCGTGGCCGAGACCGTCTCGGTGATGCTGCAGGTGACGTGGTTCAAGTACACCAAGAAACGTTATGGCGAGGGCCGGCGGTTGTTCCGCATGGCGCCGCTGCACCACCATTTCGAGCTGTCCGGCTGGAAGGAGACGCAGGTGGTCGTGCGCTTCTGGGTCATCACCATGATGCTGGTGCTGATCGGCCTGTCGACCCTGAAGCTGCGGTGAG